>NZ_CP051206.1:4425876-4788814 GCF_012516395.1 Dolichospermum flos-aquae CCAP 1403/13F | reverse complement strand
ACAGCAGAACCTAGGGGCGCAGGGTCTGCGCCTTCAATTGTATGGCATCCCACCAATAACCGCTATATGTCTCATGAAAAAATCGGTTGCAAATCTAAAATAAATCCTGGTAATACATTTTCTCCAGATAAATTTGCAGGAGATTGTAAAACTTCTATTTCTTGATTTGGGCGATATATTTCTACTTGCTTATTTTTCGGATTAATTAACCAACCTAACCGCAAACCATTGGCAATATATTCTCGCATTTTGGCTTGAGTATCTGCTAAATCATCGCTTTCAGAAACCAATTCAATCACAAAATCAGGACATAAAGGCAGAAACCTTTTTCTTTGTTCTGGTGTAAGTGCATTCCATCTTTCCATCTTAATCCAAGACACATCAGGGGAACGGGTAGCGCCATTAGGTAATTTAAAACCTGTAGAAGAATCAAAAGCCTTTCCTAACCCATTTTGGCGATTCCAAAACCAAACTTGTCCACCTAATTCTAGGTTTCTATCTCCCGTTTCTCCTCCTGTTGGTGACATAATACTTAATTCTCCTTGAGCCGATAATTCTAAACGTAAATCTTTATTAGCAGCGACCATTTCCACAAATTTATCATCTGTGAATTTTAGTGATTGTGGTATTTGTAAAATTACAGCAGTCATGATTCATACCTCTTAATTAATCTCCATTTATTCCTCGTTCCCAGTCTCCGACTGGGAATGCTTTCCGGGAGGTTCTACCTCCCATTTTAACGATATTTTCAGAACAGGGTGGTTAGAAAATACGTTTTAACTTAAACCTAAAAAACCAGAAATTATCGGCAATAATTTACCGCATTCTTCAACCAATTTTGCCGCAGTTGGTAAATGAGCAATTGTTCCTTTTAACATTGTAATTGCTGTATCTGCTAAATCCTGTTTTTCTTGAGGATTTTGAGCCGCTTCTGCTAAAGATTTAACTTGTTTTAAAGCCTTTTCTTTTTCTTTTGCTGTTAAATTACTATCAGTTTCAATTGCTGTTTTTAATTGTGTTAATAATTCTTTAATTCCTGGTTTATCGGGTTCAGGTGCAGACGGTAATTCATTAATGGTATTTGTGACTGTACCACTGATTTCACCTAAATTCAAAGCTTGTCCACTGGCGTTAAAATCTCCACCAATATTACCAATTTCAATTTTACGGCTAGAATCCTTAGTCATATTTTCATTCTCCACTTTATTATCAATTTGAACATTAATAGGTTTATTAGCTAATGATATAATCATTTCTGGTATTTTACCACTTTGTTGACGATGAAAATTTATTTCCTCATCTTTAGCTTGTAAAACTGCTTTATATTTTTCTTCTACTGCCGCTAATGCTAATTGATAATTTTGAGTAAAATCGCTATGAATCTTTTCTTTATCAGCATTATCAGGAACAGCAACTTTAACGACAACTACCCCATCACCTTTATTTTCAATACTCTGGATAGCTAATTCTGTATCTCCATTTTCAACTTGCACTTTTTTGAAAGCTGCAACAAAAGCTTTCCAGTCAATACCATTTTGGAAAATTAAATCAACAGTATTTAAAACTTCTTCAAATAATTTTGTAAATTCTCCTGGTTTAAATTCTCCACTACTAGGACGGCGTTCACGGTCATCTGTTCCGGGTTTAGAATATTCTAAAAGATAGACAAAGCGACAATCTACATTATCTAATATAGTTGTACTTTCAATATTCCATGCCTCCACACAAACACCTGTCATTTGAGCTTTGGTGAAATTAGTACCAATGGCTTGAGTAAGACTTAGATTTGCCCATTCTAAATTAGCTCCTTGAAAAGCGGCTTCAATAATATCAGCATTTTTAAAATTAGCCTCTTTCAAATCTGCACCTATTAGGTTTACACCTCTGAGATTAGCACCAAAATAAGATTTATTCCTACCATTGAGAGTAATGAGCAAATTGAGAACAGCGGGATTATTCAGTATCGTATTACCTGGTCTAGCAAAATCAAGTTTTTTCGCTTCATAAAAACGAGTGCGCGTTAGATTTGCTTTTCTGAAATCTGTGTTTTTCAGGGTTGCACCAGTAAAATCAGCGTCAGTTAAATCAGCACCACGAAAACTTGTACCACCTGTAGCAGCAAAAGCAATGGCAGATGAACGAATCCAAGTATCTCTTTCATCTCCTTTAAAACTACGCCAGCCTATATAGCCACTAAAAATTACAAAAAATAGGGCTACGGGTACGGCTCCGACTCCGAATAAGACTGCAACGACGGCTGCGGCTATGGCTCCGGCTACGGCTGCGGCTATGGCTCCGGCTACGGCTGCGTCTAAGACTGCAACGACGGCTGCGGCTATGGCTCCGGCTACGGCTGCGGCTGCGGCTACCGCGAAGCGTCCGGCGAAGGTGACAGAGAAGCCCGCGACGAAGCTTCCGACGAAGCCCATGACTCCATTTCCAGTTACGACTTCGGCAAAGTATCCGACTATGAATACAGCTAAACTCCAGGCTACAGCTACGGCAGTCGTTAAGGCTAAGGCTAAGGCTCCGGCGATTACACCCTTGCGAATAGTGACAATACAAAAAACTGTCACTATAACTAGGCAAAGGATTGCCATAATAAAATTTTGAGAGTTTTTGCCATCAAAAATATATGGTATTAATGTACCAATGGGGAATGAAAAAAACCCTGGCAGTGCTGACATTAGCAACGCAGCTATGAGCAAATCAATTACCCAACGTCGCTGTAGTCCAGCCTTAGCACCTGTAAAATCAGCACCCTTAAGAATGGCGTTGGTAAAATTTGCTCCTCTAATATCGGCTTTGCTAAAGTTAGCTCCTGTCAGTTTTTGACCTTTAAAAGAGTGTCCTCGGAGATTTTGACCGGAATAGTCTGGCGGCATAATCGCGTCAGCGAGAGTTATCTATTAGATTTTATTGCCATATTTTGATCATTATTGCTATTTTTAGCACAATTTGGTTAAATTTGGCTTTTCTTAATCCAGGTAAATATTTTTAAACTAAATTAAAATAAGAGTTAACTTTTGCAGGAGGATTATGAACAATCAACTCTATGAACGAGATTTTAATGTTTGGCGAGAAACTATCATTAAACAAATCAAACAACAAGATTTTAATGATATTGATTGGGAACATTTGCTTTTAGAATTAGAAGATATGGGGAAATCAGAAAAACGCTCATTTTTGAGTAATTTAACTATCTTAATTGCTCACTTACTCAAATTAACTGTTCAAGCTGATGCTCCCGAAATGATGAAAGGAAGTTGGTACAGTTCTGTTACTGAACATCGTTTTCGAGTTAAAAAAGATTTGGAAGAAAATCCTTCTTTTAAAAATTATCTCCATGAGGTTATTTTTATTGCTTATGCTGATGCTCGTAAATTGGCAATTAAAGAAAGTAAAAATGCTAAATTAGGAGTAAGAAAACCAGATGAAACAGAATATCCTCTTGATTTTCCTTTTACTATAGAACAGTTGTTAGATGAAGATTTTTATGGGGAGTTAGGGGGGTGATATCCAATTGTTTTCTAAATCATCAACCCAAGGATCAGTATATATGTAAGAATCTGGTAAATAACAATTACCAGATTCAAGGAAAAAAATAACTAACTGTTTCAGGAGGACATTATGGAAGAATCTTGGGTTTATCAGGATATTCTGCAAAAAGGTGAGCAAAAAGGCAAAAGAAGAGAAGCACTAGAATTGATTCTCCGTATGTTAAAACGCCGCTTTGGGAATATTCCAGCCAGAATAGAACAGCAACTTCCTAATTTGGGATTAACTCAACTGGAAGATTTAGCCGAAGAATTATTAGATTTTTCGCAAATAGATGATTTAGTTAAATATATGGCGAATATTTCCTAACAACAAAAACCATTATTATCCTCGTTCCCTGGTTCTGCCGGGGAATGATATTTTTAGCATCAAGGTGAATTATGAAGCAAAAAGAAGCAATAAAATGCTTTACTGATAGGATTATTGCAGGAGATTAGAAATCATTATGACAACACATCAACCAACAGTCATTACCAATGATAATCTTTACGACCAAGATTTTTATCTGTGGATAGAAACAATATCTAAACAATTAAAAGCAGGGAAATTTGCAGAAATTGATTTAGCAAATCTGATAGAAGAAATTGAAAGCATGGGAAAAAGTGAAAAACGGGAGTTAAAGAGCCGTTTAATTGTGCTATTAATGCACTTACTAAAATGGCAATATCAACCTGAAAAACGTAGTGAAAGCTGGCGCAGTACGATTACAGAGCAACGTATTTGTATTGAATTATTATTAGAAGATAGTCCTAGTTTGCAACCTCTACTTATAGAAATATTTGCAGATTGTTATGAAAAAGCTCGTTTAAAAGCATCTGAAGAAACAGGAATTAAATTAAACTTCTTTCCTAAAGAATCTCCTTTTACTTTAGCAGAAACCCTGAAAAATTACTTTTTGAATAATTAAATTATATCAATTTTCATGTTTATTTGTTCATATTTCAGTCTCTGTTTTAGGGAAAGTTAAGGCTTTTATTCCAGTGATTCTCAGCCTGTGACTCCTAAATTAACTTATTTTCCGTAGTATAGAGGATGCGGTTTGAAGTTATCTGTAAAATTGTATCTGTCTAAACTAGATAGGAAATTGAAATTATGAAGATTAATTTACAACTAGCGCTCAATGATGCTGGTATAGATGCAAATCAAACTAGCACTCAACGTCAATTAGTAGTTTCCGTTTCTGCTGGTGGTGAAACTATAGATCGGACTGTACCCTTGAACTTATGCTTAATTCTCGATCATAGCGGTTCAATGATGGGAAAATCTCTAGAAACGGTGAAAAATGCCGCTTGTTTGTTAGTAGATCGTTTGACTCCTGAAGATCGTCTCAGTGTAGTTGTTTTTGACCACCGTGCCAAGGTTTTAGTCCCCAATCAGTTAATTACAGATCGTCAACAGATTAAAAAGCAAATTAAACAACTCACCGCTGATGGGGGAACTGCCATTGATGAGGGTTTACGGTTGGGAATTGAGGAATTAGCCAAGGGTAAACATGATACCGTTTCCCAAGCATTTTTACTGACTGATGGGGAAAATGAACATGGTGATAACGATCGCTGTTTGAAATTTGCCCAATTAGCCGCCAACTATAATTTGACTCTAAATACATTGGGATTTGGTGACAATTGGAATGATAAGGTTTTAGAAAAAATCGCTGATGCTGGTATGGGTACGTTGTCTTATATTCAGCACCCAGATCAGGCTGTATCGGAATTTGGTCGCTTATTTAGTCGAATGCAAACAGTGGGGTTGACTAACGCTCAACTATTATTATCCTTAATGCCTAATGTCCGATTAGCAGAACTCAAACCCATTGCCCAAGTTTCCCCAGATACCATTGAATTACCAGTACAACCCGAAAGCGATGGGCGCTTGGTGGTGAGATTGGGCGATTTAATGAAAGACGGAGAACGGGTAGTTTTAGTTAATATTTATGTGGGACAGTTGCCAGAAGGTAAACAGGCGATCGCTAATCTGCAAGTCCGCTACGATGACCCCGCCGCTAACCAAATCGGGCTACACTCCCCCAATCTACCGATTTATGCTCATGTCACCAGGGAATACCAACCAGCACCAAATCCCCAGGTACAACAGTCGGTTTTAGCTTTAGCCAAATATCGCCAAACCCAGTTAGCAGAAACGAAATTACAGCAGGGTGATCGGGCTGGTGCAGCGACGATGTTACAAACGGCGGCGAAAACTGCTTTGCAAATGGGTGATACTAGTGCGGCAACGGTATTGCAAGTTTCCGCCACCCGCCTACAAGCTGGGGAAGAGTTATCAGAAAGCGATCGCAAAAAAACCAGAATTGTCTCAAAAACTGTTTTGCAAGATGCTTCCCCCCAATGAAAGTTCAACTAACATCGGCTCTAAATGATACTAACGTTGATGCTGCCCAACAAAGCAATCAACGACAACTCTCAATTTCCATTTCCGCTATGCCTTCTGAACTTGAACAAAATTTACCCTTAAATCTCTGCTTGATTCTCGATCAAAGTGGTTCTATGTCTGGTGAACCCATGAATATCGTCATTCAAGCAGTTGAACAATTATTGGATCAATTAAAAGCTGGTGACAGGATATCCGTTATCGGTTTTGCTGGCTCGTCTGGGGTCATTATCCCCAACCAAATCGTCCAAGATATTGAAAGCATCAAAACCCAACTCAAAGCCAAGCTGAAGGCTGGTGGTGGTACTGTCATTGCCGAAGGTTTATCTCTCGGCATTACAGAACTACTCAAAGGCACAAAAGGCGCGGTTTCCCAAGCCTTCTTACTGACAGATGGCCATGGGGATAACGGTTTACAGATTTGGAAATGGCAAATTGGACCAAATGACAATAAACGGTGTTTGCAACTTGCCCAAAAAGCCGCCAAACTCAATCTGACAATTAACACTCTGGGTTTTGGTGATGACTGGAATCCAGATTTATTGGAAAAAATTGCTGATGCTGGGGGTGGGACTCTCGCTTATATCGAGAACCCGGAACAAGCTGTAACTCAATTTGCGCGGCTGTTTCGACGGGTGCAGTCAGTGGGATTAACAAATGCCCATTTACTTCTATCCTTAGTGCCGGTTGTGCGTCTCGCGGAACTCAAACCAGTCGCCCAAGTTGCGCCAGATACCATTGAATTACCAGTAGAAACCGATGCTAATGGGACTTTAATGGTGCGGTTAGGGGACTTGATGAAGGATACCGAACGGGTAGTTTTAGCGAATATTTATCTGGGACAATTGCCAGAAGGGAAACAAGTTATTGGTCATATCCAAATTCGCTATGATGACCCATCGCTGAATAAACAGGGTTTACTTTCTCCCTTAGTGCCAATATATGCTAATTTTACGAAAAGTTATGAACCTGCTCTCAATTCCCAGGTGCTAAACTCGATTCTGCTTTTGGCTAAATATCGGCAAACTCAATTGGCTGAGGCAAAATTAGAATTAGGCGATCGCCTTGGTGCTGTTACAATGTTACAAACTGCTGCTAATACCGCCTTACAAATCGGTGACACCTGTGCAGCCACGGTGTTACAAGTTTCGGCAACTCGCTTACAAGCCGGTGAAGAACTATCGGAAGCTGACCGCAAAAAGACAAGAATGGCATCCAAGACAGTTTTGAAAGAATAGCTGTAGGGTAGGTCTTTTGACCTACCCTATCAAATTTTTAGTAAAAAACCAAGATAGACATCGGCAATATCACATTTAGAGAAATTTGTACACACCTTATAGGAAGATGAATAAGAATAATATAAGGTTTAAAGTAGCTATATATGGTAAACACCTGGTATATATAAAGGCTTGGCTAACCCCAGGTCTTTTTTGTATTTAAAGTAGTTGGTAAAATTTTATGAATTCCTATTTATGATGTCAATATGTGTTGTTGCCATGGTATATCACATTTAGAGGAATTTGTACACATTCCATAGGAAGATGCTATGTGGCTAGATTAGCACTAAATTAATTATGTACGTTGTTAAGCACAGCAATTATGGAGGTTTGGTAATATGACCAAACCTTTTTTTTCGCTTCAACCAAAAATTAACATCAATCCAACCTACGAATTAAAGATTTTTTCAATTTGGTAAAGGTATTGTTGTATAGCGTCACAATACTTAGTCATGAAATTATTTTCGTCTACTTACTTAACTGTTATAGGGCTACACTGAAGCCAATAGATTTTTGATAATACATACAAATCATTTGTTACTATGTACTGTAATTAAAAATATCCATCTGGAAACCCACGTCAGATACCAAATACATTAATCAAAATAACAGTCCTATGGGATGCCGACTGAGAGTTGTTTTAACTGATCAAGAAAAGTTAACGCTAGAAGAGTTAAGAAGGTCTAAAGACGCTCCTCAACGAACAAAAGATCGCGCTCAAGTTCTACTGTTGAACGCTAGGGGATTAAAAAACGAGGAAATTGCTCAAGGTTTAAACTGGGCAGTTTCTACAGTCCGTCAGACCTTACACCGTTGGGAAAAGATGAGTTTAGCAGGATTATGGGATGCTCCAGGGCGAGGAGGAAAACCCCGTTATTCAGAAAATGATTTAGAGTATCTAGAAAACTGTCTAATTGAAGAACCCCAAACTTACAACTCTAAACAACTAGCCAAAAAACTAGCATCTGAGCGACAAGTTTACTTGAGTGCTGACCGACTTCGCAGAGTCCTTAAAGCCAGAGGCAAAGTCATCAAGTCATCAATACACGCAGAGAGCAGGGGGCAGGGAGCAGGGGAAAATTGACAACTGACAACTGACCACTCTACGGGCGAAGCATTAGACCTCTGGTGAAAATGAATGTAGAGACGTTCTATAGAACGTCTCTACAAGGGTTTCAAACCACGCACATTTAATTACCGGAGATGTCTATTTGGAGAACTATTTTTGGGAATGACCGATAATTTATCTTCCAAATGCTTCGCCCCTACTGACCACTGACCACTAAGTATTCATTCCTAAAAATAGGGTATTTTGAATACAGTAAAGAGGTAAAAAAACAAAAAAAATCCTGAAATCTATATAAATTAATAGTTTCATCTATCCACTTAGGGCGACAACGCTTTAGAATGATTCATTGAAAAGTCGAGTCAATCGTATTTGTAGCGATTTTGAGTGTAAATACTCTCAAGGAACGATTTTTGTATTTCTACAAACGGAAATTTACGTAAAGATGCAGTCATGGTGCATCTTGAAATAATCTCTAGCAAAACTTTAGGAGTTTGATATGAACAAGGGCGAATTAGTTGATGCGGTAGCAGAAAAGGCTAGTGTTACCAAGAAACAGGCTGATGCTGTTTTGAGTGCTGCCATCGAAACCATTGTGGAAGCGGTTTCTTCCGGTGATAAGGTAACATTGGTAGGATTTGGTTCTTTTGAATCACGGGAACGCAAAGCCCGTGAAGGGCGCAACCCCAAAACCAACGAAAAAATGGACATTCCCGCTACCAGAGTTCCCGCTTTCTCCGCTGGGAAACTGTTTAGAGAAAGAGTAGCACCCCCAAAAGAGCCAAAAGAGTAAGTTCTTCTATAGGAAAGATATTTTTGATGCCACAACAAGCACACGGGGGAAATTTAGCTTGGGCAGCAGCACTGGCTGGCTGTTCCCCTGATGCTATTGTGGATTTTTCCGCCAGTATCAGCCCGTTGGGACCACCAAACAGCGTTATTGCTGCAATTGTGTCCCAACTGGGCAATCTGAGGAATTATCCTGACCCAGAGTATGGTGAATTGAGACTTGCTCTGAGTCATTTTCATCAAATACCTACTGAGTGGATTTTGCCAGGTAATGGTTCAGCAGAATTATTAACTCTGGTGGGTAGAGAATTGGGACAATTAGCAGCAACAGTGTTACTAACTCCAGCGTTTGGTGACTATTACCGCACTCTTGCGGCTAATAACGCTAAAGTTCTGGAGTTTCCTGTGGATTTAGGCATAGGTCAGGGGAATATTTCTCTATTGCCAGATTTCGGACTTGAGACTTCAGATTTTGGGTTACTGCTGAATAATCCCCATAATCCCACGGGAAAGTTATTTTCACGGGAGTCTGTTTTACCGTATTTGGAAAAGTTTGCTTTGGTGGTGATAGATGAAGCGTTTATGGATTTTTTGCCACCGGAAGCTGAACAAAGTTTAATTGGGTTGGTGCAGGAATACGAGAATTTGGTGATTTTACGATCGCTCACCAAATTTTACAGTTTACCAGGGCTAAGATTAGGATATGCGATCGCTCACCCCGACCGTTTGGCAAAATGGAAATTATGGCGAGATCCTTGGCCTGTAAATACTTTAGCAGCAGCCGCAGCGATCGCCGCCCTCCAAGATACAGAATTCCAAAATCTCACCTGGAAATGGCTACCAGAGGCGAGAAACCAACTATTTCAAGGTGTAGCTTCAATTCCCGGTTTAACCCCGCTCGAAGGCACTGTTAACTACTTATTGGTAGAATCTCAACAATCCACTTCCCAGCTACAACAGCAACTACTTCAGCAACACCAGATTTTAATTCGTGATTGTTTAAGCTTTAAGGAATTAGGCGATCGCTTTTTTCGCGTCGCAGTCCGTACCCAGTCTGATAACCAACGCCTATTAACAGCACTTAAAGCAATTCAAAGGGAATAGGCAAGAGGCAAGGATCAAACCCGTCCGGAACTTAAGTTCCGGTCTAAAAGCTAAAGTGCGTTAAAACGCACTCTGGTTAACTCAAAATCAAAAATTATCCTATTTTATGCCAAAGTAGTCGGTTTTAACCGACTTTAGCTTTTAGACAGGGAATTTATTCCCTGGCTGCTGGCTAAACGCCTACCCAGAGAATTAAATGAATAAGCTGTGTTGAGTATAACAACTGACAACTGACCAATGACCAATGACAAATATTGATTACGACATCGTTATTATTGGTGGCAGTATTGCTGCATACAAAGCTGCTTTAAGTGCCACTCAGTTACACGCTAAAGTTGCTTTGATTGTGAGCGCGGATTTTTCTGATCACTATAATTCAAGTTATCAATACATACTTAGTGAAATTAGTCAAATTACTCAGCAATCTTATAATTTAGCAAATCTAGGAATTTTTGACAAAAATATTCACTTAAATCCAGAATTTTTAAATTTAAAAAAAGGATTGTTTTATGCAAATGCCGTTGCTAAAAATCTGAATCAAATAAATTCTCTTTCTAACTTAGCTGCCCAAGGTGTTGATATTATTGTTGGTAATGGTCAATTTCAATCTTCTCCTCAATTAAGTTTTACAGTTAATGAAAGACAGTTATATAGTCGCACCTATTTACTCGCTAATGGTTCTCGTCCCTTAATTCCCAATATTTCAGGATTAGATACTATTAAATATCTGACTTTAGCTAATATTTGGCAATCTTTAGAAACAACAACATTACCCGAAAATTGGGTAATTATTGGTGGTGTTCCTCAAAGTATAGAAATTGCTCAATTTTTAGCCAGATTCGGTTGTCAAGTTACATTAATAGTTAAAAATTCTCAAATTCTGCCTAATCTTGATTTAGAAATAGCCCAATTATTAACAGCACAATTAGAAGTTGATGGTGTGCGGGTTTTAACACAAACCCAAGTCACCCAAATCCGACATATAGACAATAAAAAATGGGTACAAGCCGGAAATCAAGCCATTGAAACCGACGAAATTTTTATTGGAATTGGACAGCAACCAAACCTAGAATATCTGAATTTACCAGCCGTAGGAGTAAAATTGCATCAACACCGCTTGGTTGTCAATGAAAAATTACAAACTACCAACCAGCGAATTTATGCCTGTGGTGATATATTAGGTGGTTATGATATTCAGAATATTGGTAATTATGAAGCTAATATTGCCATAGAAAATGCTTTATTTTTTCCCAGACTAAAAGTTAATTATGAATCTGTTCCTTGGGGAATATATTCTCAACCTAAAGTGGCACAAGTTGGTTTAACAGAAAAACAAGCGCGAAACCGATATTCTCAAAAGCAAATTTTAGTTTTTAAGCAATATTTCAAAACAGCTACAGCCCCACAAATACAAGGAGAAATTACAGGTATTTGTAAATTAGTAGTTTTGGAAAATGGAAAAATTCTAGGATGTTCTATTTTAGGAATAGCAGCAGGAGAATTAATTAATTTAATTAGTTTAGCAATATCACAAAATATTAAAATTCAGCATTTAGCAAAATTATCACCTATTTATCCCAGTTATTCCGAAATTATCATGGAAACAGCCAGAGAATGGAATAGACACAGAATTAATAAAAACCGTGCTTTACAAGAGTTGTTATTAGGTTTTTTCAATTATCGTCGTGATTGGAATTTATAGTACAGCACTTCCCGATGTATATTATTCGTAATTAATGAAAAGGCTTTTAATCCAATGACCAATGACCAATTACCAATTACCAATTACCAATTACCAATTACCAATTACCAATTACCAATTACTTATTCTTCCGTTGTCCCTTTTCCGTTAAAGAAACACTACCAATTCCCTGTAAAATTCCCCTCCCAACTAAACCTAAACCTCGGCCAATTACTTGAGTGAGAACAAAAACAATTCCAGTTCCTAAAAAGCCTACTAATGATTGTATGCGGGGAGAAATAGCATCCCGAAATTCTAGTATTAATGTTACCCCTAAAGGAATTCCAGAAAGTTGAGCTAATTCTTGATTTCGAGGAGCATAAATTGATATTTTAGAAATTCCCCGAGGGGCAAAAATAAATAATTCATAGCGACTTTCAAAAATTGTTTGCGCTTCAGTTATATATTGATGTAATTGATATTTCCAAGATAAGTTATTTCTAAATTTCTCAATTTCTCTGGTGGAAATCATGTGCCAATGATAAAAATTTTGTTTAATACTTTCCTCGTCTGCTAAATTATTTAGTAATGGTTGAATTACAGCATTAGCTATGTGAATCAATAAATTTTCTAAAATTGATAATGCTTGAGATTGAGATTCTTGCGTTCCTGCTGGATAAGAAACGTTATCAATACATAAATCTGTTAATAATAGTAGATAAGTCAATAATTCAAATAGAAATGGAACTTTATTGATAATTTCTGTTTGCGAATCTGTGGTTTTATCTAATAAAAATTTAACCAAACTTATTTCTTGTTTATCTAAAATAATTCGGGAATAATTTCCAAAAAACTCCGTAATAGTAAATTGCCATAAGTCTAGTAAAATCTGGCTTTGTAAATTAAATAGCTGATTCTTATCAAAATTAAAAGCCCGGACTTCTTCCAACTGCTTAAAAAATTGCTGAAGAATAATATAAAGTAACTCTCGCTTTTTATTCTCTCGAAGAATATCAATTTCTAAAGGTGTATTAGTAAGATTATCTAAAGGAAATTTGAGTTTATTTAAACCTAAAGTCAATAATTCAGATTGCAGTTGTTGAGAACTAACTATCGGTGGTACGTTTATAAATGGTCGTAGATCTGATTTAATAATAGTCTGATTGGGAAAAATATCTAAGGACGGTAATTGGTTTTCTTGTGATAGTCTTTGTCTTTCCTTCTCTGCTGTCAATAAGTGATTAACAACCCACCGAGCCGCTAAAAGTTCGCGTCGTTGTCCTGCTAAAATTGCTTTATTTAATAGAGTTATTCCCGGCAATTTTAATTGTTCTGTAACTTTATCAAGGGCTTGATCTATATTATTAATTCCCGAATTTTGTAAGTTATTTCGCAACTTAGCAAATGGGAAAGGAGAATTAACAATTACTGAATCTGCAAACCAGTAATCACCACCATTAGCCACTTCTTGAATAATGGGGACTAATTGAGAAATTGATATCCCTTTAGGACAATAGCCATTTATCCCGATTTCTTTGGCAGCAATGAGCATTTCTGGTTGAGATTTTGAACTTAAAAGTAATATAGGTATATGGGGATATAAAGCTTTGAGTTGTTTACAAAATTTTAACCCTATTTGCTCATTATCTAATTCTAAAATAATTAATTTAATTTGCCGAGAATTTCCAGTTAGTATTTCCGCTAAAACCTGTAAAGCGGCAGTATCTGTGGCAACATCTGCTACTACTTGTAAATTAGGAATAGCTTCCAGTGTTACCTTGAGTCCTAAACGGAAAATTGGATCTGGGTCAATTAATAAAAATTGTACAAGGCGATCGCTCATTTTTACAAGAAAGTTGATTCCTGATTTTTTAGGCTAGTTTAAATTTTTAATTCCTAATCACTTACTTTGTCACGATAACCATAAAAGTTAATAGTATATTCAGAAATCTTCATCCCTGTTTGTGCTTCCACTTGACGTAACAAATCTTCAGGTAATTCTATATGCACATCTAAAATTTGATTTGTATCTATACAGTTAACATGACTATGGGAATTACTATTATTGCCATATAATCGCCCTTCCCCATGTTCAATACACTCTATAATATTTTGGCTAGATAAAGCTTCTAGATTTTGATATACCGAAGTATGGCCAATTTCCTTACCTTCTTGATTCAGTCGATCATAAATCTCCCTAGCAGAAAGGTGTTCCTTCGCTTGCCAAAGCAATTCCAAAACAAAGCGCCGTTGACGACTGATACGCATCCCTAACATTTGACACCTATCCAAAGCATCTTGTAAAGAACAAATAGGTTTAGGATAAATCCCTTGCTTGTACATATTTCAGGTTGTGAATTCTAGGAATTGGGGATAAATCAATTCAAAATATCCTCACGATAGAACTTGCTTAGGCAAAATTCGAGGAAAATTTTGGCTGTTTGCTAACTGATCATTTTCTTAATCTAAAACAAACTCATAACAACTTTATCTTAAAATTCGGCTAAATGTCTACCTAAAGAGGTAAAAAAGCTGCTACTGTAGATTCTCAACACTGTTGAGTAAGTAGCTATCAGTTCATGACAATCACAATCACCCTCAACAACAACTCTATTTATAGTTTAGATGTGTCACCTGCCTTAACGGTGATTGAACCATTGCTGCAACAGGGAAGCATTTCTACCCATGAACAGCAACTGCGTCTGGAAATTCAGTTTGAGCGGGAAGCAAATGATCCACGGGAACTATCGGAAATTCCCGAAGTCAGACTGTGGTTTGTGCGTCTTGATGCCAAGTATCCTTGGTTGCCATTTTTACTAGACTGGAAAGCAGGAGAACTAGCTCGGTATGCAGCTATGTTAGTACCTCATCAGTTTAGTTCTAAAGAAGGTATCCAGTATAACCCCGAAGCTTTAGAAATATTTCTGATGCACAAAATCTTTATTTTAAGTGATTGGTTGCACAAACAAGATATTGCTAGTCCATCTCGACTCAAATCTTTAGCGCAAATTCTGGGTTATGAATTAGATGATGCTTTCTTTGAAATGATTGAAAAAACTAATTCGTGAACAATGGAATTTATGATTTTAGATTGGATATTTTTTTTCAATCTAAAATCCAAAATCTAAAATTAATACTCAGCCTCCCCAAATTTTTTCTAACACTATTTGGGGTAAGATATCTGCTATTTTCCCAGTTGATGAAGTAATAGCTAATACTTTCTCGCTTATAGGTAATAATTTTTCTGAATCTATAGAATCTAACAAAGTAATTGTATATGTTTCTACTGCTATACTTAATTGCAAGAAGCTATTTTCTACAGATACCATTAAACTAGCACCGGCAATTATGGCAGTTAACTTACCAATATCATCGGGAGAAGTAACTTTAATATTGTGACAATGTTCTAAAAGCGATCTGACTAAAGGCTCATTATTTGCTTCTTTAATGACAACAACAGGTAAATCTGGCTGTTTTTGTTGACAAGCTGCAATAATTTGTTGCCAATTTTCTACGGGATAAGTTGTATCTAGGCTACCTTCACCAGCATTGATGAGAATAAAACCTGTTTCATTCACTCCTAAGCGTTTTTGTTCTGCTTGCGCCCATTCAATATCTACTTTAGGCACATTTACTGATAATGCTGGACAAGGAGTATTAATTTTCAAAGGTTTGAGTAAATTATGGTACATTTTTGCCACATACTCGGATAAATTGGGAGGAATAGGGTTAGTGAGAAAAACCGCACCTTGTCCTTGGTAGCCAATGCGTGTGGGAATTCCCGTCAACCACATTAACAAACCTACCCACCAACTTTGTCCGACAATAATAGCGACATCATACTCACGATCACGGATCATACCAACTAAGTTACCCCAATCAGCTAAACTATTACGATCTTTGTAATCAAAGGTTAATACATCATGAACTGACTTGCTGACTCGGTAAGCGGCCTTTGACTGGGGTTCTACAATCACATCTATCTGCGCGTCGGGATAATAACGCTTCAGATCATCAAGAGTGGCAAAAAAAAGAATTTGGTTATCAATTGAACCAGGGACCAGGGCTACTACACGCATAATATTTATTAACGGTTATTGTTTTATATTTTAGGAGAATATAGGTATTGAGAATTTTGCTGGTGAAGTTATTTTCAACAATGGGTATTTTGAATTTATTTAATTAAAGATTAAGGAAAAGTTGTGCATTTACTAATTCCCGCAGCCGGAAGTGGCAAAAGAATGGGTGCTGATCGTAATAAACTTTTATTACAGGTACGTTCAAAACCCTTGATTGCTTGGACTTTGTTAGCCGCAGAAGCTGCAAGTTCTATTAGTTGGATCGGAATTGTTTCTCAACCTCCAGATTGGGATGACTTCAAGTCTATTATCGCTGACTTAAAGCTGAAAAAAACAATAGTATTCATTCCTGGTGGTTCTACCCGTCAAGAGTCAGTTTATAATGGTTTGCAGGCATTGCCAACTAATGCAGGACAAGTTTTAATTCATGATGGCGCTCGTTGTTTGGCAACACCAGATTTATTTAATGCTTGTTCTGAAGCAATTTTGCATTGTTCTGGGTTAATTGCGGCTGTACCTGTTAAAGATACGATTAAAGTCGTTGACGACAATGATATAATTAAAAACACACCAGAGCGTAAACAGCTTTGGGCGGCTCAAACCCCCCAAGGGTTCGATGTCAAATTGTTAAAACAGTGCCATGCTGAAGGTGTCCGTCAAGGTTGGGAAGTGACTGATGATGCGGCTTTGTTTGAAAAATGCGGTATTGAAGTGAGAATAGTTCCTGGGGAAGAGACTAATTTGAAAATTACGACTCCTCAAGATTTAGCGATCGCTGAATTTATACTTAGTTATATAAAATAGGTAAAAATTTTCAGCCACTAACAACTGTACGGGCGAAGCATTTGGAGAACTATTTTTGGCAATGAGCGATAATTTATCTTCCAAATGCTTCGCCCCTACTAACAACTAACAACTGTACGGGCGAAGCATTTGGAGAACTATTTTTGGCAATGAGCGATAATTTATCTTCCAAATGCTTCGCCCCTACTGACAACTAACAACTGATTAATGCCCAAGAATATACCTGTAGCCGGCAAAATAGAAGCGATTCTTTATTTAAAGGGTAAACCCTTATCTCTAAGTGAAATTGCTGAATATGCGAAGTGTGATCGCTTGACAGCAGAAGAAGGAATTATCGAACTAATTGAGAATTATTCCCGTCGAGATACAGCTTTAGAAGTCGTAGAAACTGAACATGGTTATAGTTTACAACTGCGTTCGGAATTCCATGATTTAGTGCAAGCTATAATACCAGTAGAATTTGGTGTGGGGGCTTTACGGACATTAGCAGCGATCGCCCTCCATAATCCCATATTACAAAGCGAATTGATTAATTTACGGGGTTCAGGAGCTTATCAGCACGTTCAAGAATTAGTAGAATCTGGTTTTGTTCGCAAACGCCGAGAGAGTGATTCTCGCTCCTTTGCTCTGCAAATAACCCCAAAATTTCATCAGTATTTTCAAATCGAACAACTGCCCCAAATTTTGGCAATTCCAGAGAAAGAACAACAACTAGAACTGGAGTTGTCAGGATTGGAGGCAGAGGAGTAAAGAATAGGACATCAAATCTTCAGACATCTATTGACATTTTCCGACAATAGGTTCATAATATTAAATATATACGAGAGTTTTGTAGTTAATTTAAAGTCAATAAATATTTTGAGTAACTGTAATGGTTCCGAATAGACTTGAATGGCTACAAAGAAAATAAACCTTTCCTTAGAAAACTTGGTAGTTCTAGAGAAAATTTGGGTATTGAACTCGTTGATAGACAATCAAGAGCCATTAGAACATAATTCTAAGGCAATGTGGGATACCACCTTCACTAACTCAGTTGGTGATGTTGTACTAGATATTCACGATATCTCAGATGTCGGGGAATGTCCCGGTTAAAAGTATCAGGAAACAAGATGAACCACCCCATCTTACTTCGTTGAAGATGGGGTTTCTACGTCCCCTTAAACAAATACAGGTTTGATTGAGCAACTCCTAGCCCAACATGATCAAGGATTTTTTTGGCTTTCCCTGGGTCAACCCAACACATAAAATAAGCCCCCGTAATCTTTAAAAATTACAGGGACTTATTTTTTATTTGGTGGCGGGAAGTGGATTTGAACCACTGACCTTCGGGTTATGAGCCCGACGAGCTACCAGGCTGCTCTATCCCGCGTCGCTTTTGTCGCTTTTCTCTCGACTCCTTTAATATAGCGCGAAGTCAAAAGTTTGTCAACTACAAAAGCGATAATTCTCCAATTACTTCCAAACGCTTGTATTTCCCCAGGTTCATAAACTTTTCAGAGAGGCTTTGGGCAATACTGGGACTAATCCAACCCATTTGTTGGAGGATGTGAATAGCTACGGCATATTTAGCGCGTGTTGAGCCATCCATGACTTTAATAGCTAATCCCATGCCTTCACCAAGTCGGCCAATGCACTGTACCCCTTCCGCTCCAGATTTACTCACCAGTTCACCAGGAGTTAAGCGCATCAATTCTGTATCGAATTCTCCAACACCCGCCACTATTGTGGGATGATGATTCATGGCTCGGACAATTCGCTCCATATCCACGCTATTGCTGGAAGCTAATACAGCATATAAAGAGGCCATTTGACTGAGTTGCATCAGATACGTGGGTGCGCCACAGTCATCATGGGCGGTCAGAAATTCTGCTGCTGGCATTCGCAGCAATTCTGCTACTTTGGTGATAATTAACTGTTGGACTGGGTGTTTACGATCCAAATAGTTAGTTAACGGCCAATGGCGTTGCTGACAAACAGCTAACATTCCGGCGTGTTTACCAGAACAGTTATATTCTAAAGCACTACTCTTACCTTGAGGAATTGGGCAGTGCAGGGCATTGATGTCAATATCTGCTCGCCACAGGATGTTAAATACCTGTCTCACCTGTTCCATACTGCCTTTGTGGGAACTGGTGATAATTGCTAAGTCTTTATCGCTCAAACCATAACGTTCTAATGTGCCTGTGCTGGTGATAGCCAGTGCTTGAAATGGTTTGAGGGCAGAACGGACAAATGCGGCGGTTTCAGCGTTACCAGCAACGGAAAGTACCCGTCCCCGGTCATCACTAACTACAGCCTGAACTATATGCCGAGATTCGATAATGCCTTCACGCAGCAACCGGACTTCTAGTGCTGCGGCTTGAGTTCGTTTTCCCATTGTCATGGGTTTATATCTATTTTGTGAATTGTCAGTGGTCAGTGGTCAGTAGGGGCGAAGCATTTGGAAGATAAATTATCGGTCATTGCCAAAAATAGTTCTCCAAATGCTTCGCCCGTACAGTTGTCAGTTGTCAGTTGTCAGTTGTTTTACTAATGACTAATGACCACTGACTATTTACAAGAAATGCCAAACTATAGTACCAATAAGATACGTAAGAGCCAAGGCGGCAAAGGTAATTTGCAAGCGTTGGAAGATGGGTTTGATTTCGTAGGTAACAATTAAGCGATCACGGCTGATGACTTCTTGGGGTTTTGTCCAAGTGTGTCCGTCGTACCAACCAGATTCTTCGTAGAATACGGTGGGACTATAAAGGCGATCGCGCACATAGAACCAACCTAAATATAACCGGACTAATACTAGCACTATACTTACACTAGCAGCACCAGATCCACAAAGGAGAAAATTAAAAATCTGCTTTTGGGGAGAAAAACTGGCTGCTGCCACAGGTCCGGCTACTAACCAAGACCAAGCCCAGATCCAAAAAATTTTCTTGGTGAAGTTAGCCCAGCTTAAGATACTATCTCGAAATAGCCAGGCATTTTTTAATTCTTCGTACTCATTCAGTGGTTGTTGTTCTGTAGGAACTGGGCAATTCTCAAGGGAGGATCGCATCATATCGGTTAACTCCCAACATTCTCGGCGTTTGGTAGGGAAATACGTTCCGCGTGTCCCCAGAACGCTTCTAAATTATAAAACTCCCGTTCTCTTGGCATCATGATATGGACGATGACATCACCATAATCTTGTAGTACCCAAGTTCCTTCGGCTTTGCCTTCTGTTCTGATGGGTCGTCGTTGCCAGTCAATTTCAACTTGTCCTTGAATTGCGTCAGCGATCGCCCTAACTTGCACCTTAGAATAACCAGTCATCATCACAAAGTAATCCGCGAGGGAAGAAATCTCTGCCACATTGAGCAAGATAATTTCTACTGCTTTGCGGTCTAAAGCTGCCTCAGCAATAGTTAAAGCTAAATTTTTACTCGTAGCTTCTGTGTCAGTTTTAGGTCTGCTCACAGGGTTTATTGTCAATGGTAAATTTCGGGGGAAAGATTCAGTCATTCAACCTCATGTGCGTTTTTTCTGTTGCCACTACTTATTCAACTTGCTTACAAATATCTCAAAATAGCTGAACTGCAATTGTGTGAATAGGTTTTTTTGAATAGTAACATATTCTACAGTTGATCACTTTATCAACCAAGGGAATAGGGAATGGGGAATGGGGAACAGACGCGAAAAATTAGCCCCCAAGCCAGGTTTTCAGCCTCACCCCTGGTAGATAGCTTAGTTGCCCTGTTCCTTTCATAAAAATAAACCCAAGCCGATTTGTAACTTGGGTAAATTGAATGTTTTAACCTGGTGAATTTAGTTTAGTAGCTCAGTCGTCAGGTATTAGCTGAATGCTGACGTTTAGCAGTGGCTAAACAGCCCCACTGTTTTTATTAAACAAAATAGTGATGGTTTTGAAAATTAACTTTAAATCGTAAACTAAAGTCCAATTTTGCTGATACTGTAAATCTAACCGAATCACATCTTCAAAACTCCGAACTTTAGAGCGGCCGTTAACTTGCCATTCACCAGTCATACCAGGTTTAACGTCTAAACGTTGCCATTCGGGGACTTCGTAGCGTTCTACTTCATCAGGTGTGGGTGGTCGAGTCCCGACTAAACTCATTTCCCCTTTGAGAACGTTCCAAAATTGAGGTAGTTCATCCAAACTGGTACGGCGTAAGAAGTTACCTACTTTAGTAATTCTGGGATCATTATCATTTTTAAAGAAAGCGCCTTCGACTTGATTTTTGATTTGGGATTTTCTAGCTTCTGCATCTACACACATAGACCGAAATTTCCAAATTGCAAACCGCTTACCCATCCAACCACAACGAGTTTGCCTAAAGAAAATTGGACCAGGATCGTCAATTTGAATGGCGATTACTATGGGAATAAACAAAATAAATGTAATTACTAAACCAACTAATGATCCCACAATATCAATCAGCCGTTTCATCCAAGATGCCACGGAATTATGAGTTTGAGGAAGTGGATCTACTTTGCGAGAAGTATTTTTTCCTGAGTTTGTAAAGTTATCTGTGGCTATTAGTGTGAGGTTGTGAAGAGACTCAATGGGAAACACCTGATCTAGCCCTGTCAGATTTAAAACTGCCATGACTTGGGGTGTAACATGACGCAGTATTACTTTGATTCCCTTTTCTTGAGAATTTTTAAAGTTGCTGACTAGAGAACCTAAACCACTACTATCCATAAAAGTAGTATTTTGGAAATCAATAAAAATTTGCCCTGGTGGTAAATCCGCTGCAATTAAGTTTTGGCAAGTTTGCTTAAAACTGACGGCCTCAAGCACAGTTAACCTCACTGGAACTTGCAAGATTACTGCGCTTTCTAAGTAAGTAACTGGAAAGTCTACTGGTGTGGTTTGACTACTCATAAAACTCTGGACTTTAATTGCCATATATAATCTAATTTGTTAACCGTAATTTTCTTCTGGAAAAACAATTAACCTGATTTTTAATCTGGATGATGAAGCACAAGCTGGGAGATTTTTAAAGATTAGAGAAAATATTCCCAATCCAGCTTCACAATAGTAGCAATTCTCAAAATTTTTGCTGTTGTAAATAGGTGAATCAACTTGTTATTTCTCATGATCATCTGATTACTAAAAATAAAGTTAATTTTACTGATACCTGATTTAAGTCTTTCTATGCAATTCAAGGGGAATATCTCAACATCGGGATACGTCAGATTTTTATTTGTTTTACTTTTTGTGATTTGCATTGTTACTTCTGTGACAGTTTTAACAATTACAATGCCCTTTTTAACTGCCAAATTGACTGTTTTCCTGGATTACGGGACTTTGCAGCTCATGCAAATTCTGGGCGATTATCTATATGACTAGAATGGGTTGCCAGAAAAAACTTACCTTTGTCAACAATAGCATTAGCTTAACTCAAGAATATCCTCTGCTTCATGCACAATTTTTAGCAAAATTTCAGCCAGCAATAATATCACTAATTAACCTGCTAATTTATTGAGAACCTGACGGATATTGGCCAAAACAGTTGGAAATAACTATCTCCTACTTAGACTCAGTAGGTCTAAATTTAAAATTTCTCAATGTGAGCAATAAAACTCATTATGAAGAAGATAAAAAATTCCTTTAACCAGCCTCTAACACTAAGTTAGAGCTATTTAAAAAAATAATTGTCTTCCAAAATACAGTTGTTAAAAAGTTAAAATCGGCGGTTGATTAGTTGCAGATGTAAGTAAGGAGATTTCGCTATTTTTGCGACCTGTGACTTCCTAAACTTATAAAATATTCAACAAAGACGCGAATTTAAAAAGTTTTTATGAGCAAAATAAGAAGGTTTGATAAAGTTTTAATATTTTGTTAAATAGATGAATTTCTCGGAAATTTTTCTATAGGCCTTTAAAGCTCGGTTAATGTCTTCATAGAGGAGTCGCCGAGAAGCCCACACTCACCTGTTCGCGCAAGCGTACCGCAAGGCACAAGGGAGTGTGTGGAGTATGTCACTCCTGACTCTGACTGTATCTTTGTGGGTTGGGTGTGTCCCACCCCACTAATTGTCAAAATTTCACAATCCAGAGTCCTCATTCCGGGATTTAGCTTTGGCTTTGTTGGCGCTGCGTTTAAGAGCAGAAAGTCTCGCTTCATATCGAGAACGCTGATTTTTGCTAGGAGTGTTTTCCACTAAGGTTTTTAAGGCACTACCAAGACTTTTATAGGCGTTGGGTAAACTATAACCAAAGCGGGTTGCCAGAGCGATCGCTTTTTCGTCAGCATCTAGCAATTCTTTAACTTGTTTACCACCATTATTTTTTTGATATAATCGCCAACCAGAAACGCCACAGAGCGCCATAGCTAATACTAGCAATAATCCATCTTGTACCCATAATTCACCAACAGCACCACCTAAACCAATGGCTAGTGCGGCCATTTCCCAACCATCTTTGGGAATAGTGTCGTTTTGCACGCGAGCAACTTCGTGCCAAAACAGCAAATTCCGCTGGTCCATTGCCAGAGCATCCCATTTTACCAAGTCAATTTGAATTTCCACTTGGTCTTTGCCAATTTCTTCGCAACGAATCAGGGATGGATTAACCTCTGTTGTGCCTTCAACTGTTACCCAACTTTGTAATTCTGGGGGTAATAAGCTTTTTAACCGCCGGAGTTCACTCATTTCTGCTTTAGCAGAGGAGGTTGCATAGGATGTCATAAAAATCCAGCCTTACAAGATTTCAGTATATAATCAGGTTATCACTTTGCAGTTTAGTGATTTCAGTAGTGATCCGCTTTATTCATCAGACAAACTACCCCGCTTTTTCCGCGCTTCCATGGCTTTTTCCAGGAGTTCTAATAATCCAGGAGCTTGTTCTTGAATACTCAATAATAATCTTTCTCCTAAGTCCAGATTTCCCGGATCTTCTCCTGTTTCCATCACCTCTTGCAACCGCGGCAGGGCAACGGTATCCACGATTTGGATTAATCCGCTCAGGCAACGGTTAAATTGTCTTTCCGTGAGCAGGGAGTCCTCCAGGGGAAATTCGATGATAGCGCGGATTTCACCATCGGATGGATCATATTCCCATTGCAGCATTTTAGTTTCCCAGGAAATAGCCAGCATCGTCTGGAGGATAGCGTCTTTGTAGGGATGGTCTTTTACTTCTGCCAAAACTTGGGGTGCAAATAGCCGAAAAAATTTTCCTTCCTCGTCCAGTTGGACAACTATCAGAAAATCTTCGATGTTTTCCGCTTCCACACCTGTAATAATCCGGTCTTCTTCTTCATCAAAACGGTAGTCCCAACCAAGATTATCTAGATACTTGGCTATTTGTTTGAGATTTGCTGCCATAAAAGCCTCATAAGGAACAGTGGAGAGGCTGTCACCATAACTATTCTAACTTGCTAGGCGCATTTACTCAATTACTGTCAGCAATTTCTACTTTAACTTAACTAATATGAATGTACTGTAAAAACTCGCAATACTGCCTTAGTCGCAAAACTTAACATAGTTGCTAGTCAAGACTTTTTTCCATAAGTATCCTTGTTTTGGTAAACTTGAAAACTGAAATAGCTAATTAAACGACGCTAAGACAAGTAATTTAGAGGGGATACTCGTGGAAAATACTCTTGGGTTAGAGATTATAGAAGTAGTTGAGCAAGCAGCGATCGCTTCTTCTAAGTGGATGGGTAAGGGCGAAAAGAACATTGCTGACCAAGTAGCAGTGGAAGCGATGCGCGAACGGATGAACAAAATCCATATGCGTGGTCGCATCGTCATCGGTGAAGGCGAACGGGACGAAGCTCCTATGCTTTACATTGGAGAAGAAGTTGGTATCTGTACTCAGCCAAATGCTGCAAGTCTCTGTAATGTTAATGAACTTGTAGAAATTGACATTGCTGTTGACCCTTGCGAAGGGACAAACCTGGTTGCTTACGGTCAAAATGGCTCCATGGCAGTTTTGGCAATTTCTGAAAAGGGCGGTTTATTTGCTGCTCCTGACTTCTACATGAAGAAACTCGCAGCACCAGCAGCCGCTAGAGGTCATGTTGATATCAATAAGTCTGCTACAGAAAACCTAAAAATCCTTTCTGAGTGCTTAAACCGGGCTGTGGAGGAATTAGTAGTAGTAGTGATGGATCGTCCCCGTCACAAAGACCTCATTCAAGAAATTCGCACCGCTGGATCTAGAGTAAGACTAATCAGCGATGGTGACGTTTCTGCTGCTATCTGTTGCGCTTTCTCTGGTACTAATATCCATGCTTTAATGGGTATCGGTGCTGCTCCCGAAGGTGTAATTTCTGCTGCTGCTTTACGCTGCTTGGGTGGACACTTCCAAGGACAATTAATCTATGATCCAGAAGTTGTCCAAACTGGCTTAATTGGTGAAAGCAGAGAAGGTAATCTAGCCCGTTTAAATGAAATGGGTATTACTGACGGAGACAGAGTTTATAACGCTAATGAATTAGCTTCTGGTGAAACAGTGCTATTTGCTGGTTGCGGTATTACTCCTGGAACTTTGATGGATGGTGTGCGCTTCTTCCACGGTGGTGCTAGAACCCAAAGCTTGGTTATTTCTAGTCAATCCAAAACCGCTCGGTTTGTGGATACAGTTCACTTGTGGGACGAACCTAAGAATATCCAACTGCGGTAGTAATTAGTCGGTAGTAATTAGTCGGTAGTCAGTGGTCAGTGGACAGTAGTCCATTGTTATTAGTAGTCTGTCAAAGTAAATTTGACAGGTTGTGAACATCTAAAAACTTTGTATTTTATAGTTTTTAGTCAATTTATATCCGTCAATCAGTTTTTGATAGTCTACTAACAACTAACAACTGACAACTGACAACTGTACGGGCGAAGCATTTGGAGAACTATTTTTGGCAATGACCGATAATTTATCTTCCAAATGCTTCGCCCCTACTGACAACTGACAACTGTACGGGCGAAGCATTTGGAGAACTATTTTTGGCAATGAGCGATAATTTATCTTCCCAATGCTTCGCCCCTACTAACACCTGACAACTGTACGGGCGAAGCATTTGGAGAACTATTTTCGGCAATGAGCGATAATTTATCTTCCCAATGCTTCGCCCCTACTAACAACTGACAACTGTACGGGCGAAGCATTTGGAGAACTATTTTTGGCAATGAGCGATAATTTATCTTCCCAATGCTTCGCCCCTACTAACAACTGACAACTGTACGGGCGAAGCATTTGGAGAACTATTTTCGGCAATGAGCGATAATTTATCTTCCCAATGCTTCGCCCCTACTAACAACTGACAACTGTACGGGCGAAGCATTTGGAGAACTATTTTTGGCAATGAGCGATAATTTATCTTCCCAATGCTTCGCCCCTACTAACAACTGACAACTGTACGGGCGAAGCATTTGGAGAACTATTTTTGGCAATGAGCGATAATTTATCTTCCCAATGCTTCGCCCCTACTAACAACTGACAACTGTACGGGCGAAGCATTTGGAGAACTATTTTCGGCAATGAGCGATAATTTATCTTCCCAATGCTTCGCCCCTACTAACAACTGACAACTGTACGGGCGAAGCATTTGGAGAACTATTTTTGGCAATGAGCGATAATTTATCTTCCCAATGCTTCGCCCCTACTAACAACTGACAACTGTACGGGCGAAGCATTTGGAGAACTATTTTTGGCAATGAGCGATAATTTATCTTCCCAATGCTTCGCCCCTACTAACACCTGACACCAAACCAATTACCTATTTAAAAAATGAATATTGCCGTGGTGGGGTTAAGCCATAAAACAGCCCCTGTAGAAGTTAGAGAAAAATTAAGTATTCCTGAACCTCAAATTGAAAGTGCGATCGCTCAACTGCTGAGTTATCCTCATGTTGATGAAGTTGCTATTCTCAGCACTTGTAACCGCTTAGAAATTTATATCGTTAGTAACGAGACTACCCAAGGAATTCACGAAGTTACCCAGTTCCTTTCTGAACATAGCAAATTGCCGATTATGTCTTTAAGACATCATTTGTTTATGTTGCTGCATACTGATGCTATCACCCATATTTTACGGGTTGCGGGTGGGTTGGATAGTCTGGTTTTGGGTGAAGGTCAAATTCTCGCTCAAGTTAAGAATACCCACAAACTCGGACAACAATTTAATGGCATCAAAACCATTTTAAATCGCTTATTTAAACAAGCTTTAACGGCGGGTAAACGGGTTCGCACCGAAACCAGTATTGGGACTGGTGCGGTTTCTATCAGTTCGGCCGCTGTGGAATTGGCACAGATGAAAGTAGAAAATTTATCTCCTTATCGGGTGTCTATTCTCGGTGCTGGGAAAATGTCCCGGTTACTTGTACAACACCTGATTTCTAAAGGTGCAACTCAAATTACTATTGTTAATCGTTCCCGCACAAGGGCTGAAGAATTGGCGAAGTTGTTCCCAGAACAACCGATCCAAATCCATTTGCTGCCAGAAATGATGTCAGTTATTGCCGCTAGTGATATAGTTTTTACTAGCACTTCTTCCACTGAACCGATTATAGATCGGGCGAAGTTAGAAACGGTGTTAGAACCCAATCAACAATTGATGATATTTGATATTTCTGTCCCCCGAAATGTGGATGCAGATGTCAATGATTTGGCCAATGTCAAGGCTTTTAATGTTGATGATTTGAAGGCGGTTGTCGCCCAAAATTATGAAAGTCGCCGGCAAATGGCGCAAGAAGCTGAGAAGATTTTAGATGAGGAAGTTGAAGCTTTTGATATTTGGTGGCGGAGTTTAGAAACTGTATCTACAATTAGTTCTCTGCGGAATAAAATCGAAACTATCCGCGAACAAGAATTAGAAAAGGCTTTATCTCGTTTGGGTTCGGAATTTGGCGAAAAGCATCAAGAGGTAATTGAGGCTTTGACAAGGGGAATAGTGAATAAGATTCTCCATGATCCGATGGTGCAATTACGCGCCCAGCAAGATGTGGAAGCTAGAAGACGATGTATGCAAACTCTGCAAATGTTATTTAATTTGGACGCTGAGGAACAGTTTAGCTGAAATTATCAAGAAACAGGGGTTTTTCCTGGTTCATATCCCCGACTTCTTTGAGAAGTCGGGGATATGAAATTTTGAAATTTTGTAAAATCTAATTATTTGGTGATTTTCAATCGCCTTACATTTTGAGAACATATTCTAAAATGTGCCAGGAATTGCTATGCTAAAACTATAATAACTATTAAGGAAAAAATGCCTGCGCCTACTCTTACCCCGACAATGACTGCTTTTCCCTTGGCTGCTGTAGTTGGTCAAGAAGCAATTAAAATAGCTTTGCTGTTGACAGCAGTAGATCCCGTTTTGGGGGGTGTGGTAATTGCAGGTCGTCGCGGTACGGCTAAATCTGTGATGGCGCGGGCTATTCACGCTTTATTACCACCTATTGAAGTTGTCAAAGGTTCTGTTAGCAACTGTGACCCCAACCACCCCGAAGAATGGGATGATAAACTTTTAGCGGAACAAAGACAGGAGATAGAAACGGAAATTATCCCTGCCCCTTTTTTGCAGATTCCCCTCGGTGTCACAGAAGACCGACTTTTAGGTTCTGTGGACGTGGAACAGTCGGTTAAACAAGGTGATACGATTTTTCAACCGGGATTACTCGCTACAGCCAATCGTGGTGTGCTGTATGTGGATGAAATCAATTTATTAGATGACCAAATTAGTAACCAACTTTTATCCGTATTATCGGACGGACGTAACCAAATTGAACGGGAAGGAATCAGTTTTCAACATCCTTGCAAAACTTTGTTTATTGCCACTTATAATCCAGAAGAAGGAGCGCTCAGAGAGCATTTACTTGATAGAATTGCGATCGCCCTATCAGCAGACGGAGTTCTAGGGATAGATCAAAGAGTACAGGCAGTTGAACAAGCGATCGCCTATTCCAAGTCTCCCACAGAATTTCTGCAACAATACAGCGAAGATATAGACTCACTCAAAACCCAAATCATCCTGGCACGGGAATGGTTAAAAGAAGTCACCATTAGCCAAGAACAAATTACCTACCTCGTCAATGAAGCCATTCGCGGGGGTGTAGAAGGACATCGGGCAGAATTATTTGCAGTGCGCGTAGCCAAAGCCGCAGCAGCCTTAGAAGGACGCAGTACCGTCACCGCTGAAGATTTACGTCGCGCAGTGGAATTGGTGATAGTTCCCCGAACCACAATTATTCAAACTCCACCAGACGAACAGCAACCACCACCACCTCCCCCACCACCACAAGAAAATCAAGACGAGTCGGAATCAGAAGAAGAACAAGAGGAAGAACAGGAAGAAGAGAAAGAAGAAGACCAAGAACAGCAAGAACCCCCAGACATTCCCGAAGAATTTATCTTTGATCCAGAAGGGGTAATTCTCGACCCAGAAGTGCTTTATTTTACCCAAATGGCACAAAAGCAAGGTAAATCTGGAAGTCGCAGTATTATCTTCTCAGACGATAGGGGACGGTACATTAAGCCGATGATTCCCAAAGGTAAGGCTAGAAGAATAGCCGTAGATGCCACACTGCGAGCCGCAGCCCCATATCAAAAAGCACGCCGGGCTAGACAACCTGATAAAAAGGTGATTGTCGAACAGGGAGATATCCGTTCTAAGCGGTTAGTGAGAAAAGCCGGTGCGTTGGTGGTGTTTGTTGTAGATGCTTCTGGTTCAATGGCTTTAAATCGGATGCAATCCGCTAAAGGTGCGGTGATGCAGCTTTTAACAGAAGCATATCAAAATCGTGATCAAGTATCTTTGATCCCCTTCCGAGGAGAACAAGCGGAAGTTTTATTACCTCCTACCCGTTCCATTGCTTTAGCTAAGAATAGGTTAGAAAGATTACCCTGCGGTGGTGGTTCACCTCTCGCACATGGTTTAACTCAAGCGGTACGGGTGGGGATAAATGCCCAAATGGGTGGGGATATCGGGCAGGTTGTGATAGTGGCAATTACTGATGGACGCGGTAATATTCCTTTAGCTCGTTCTTTAGGTGAACCCATGGAACCAGGAGAAAAGCCCGATATCAAAGCCGAATTATTAGATATTGCCGGCAGAATTAGGGCTTCAGGGATGCAGTTGTTGGTAATTGATACGGAAAGTAAGTTTGTATCCACTGGCTTTGCGAAGGAATTGTCAAAAACAGCAGGTGGTAAATATTATCACTTACCAAAAGCGACAGATAAAGCGATCGCAGCGATGACGAGAGGTGCTATAGCAGACATGAAAGCAAAATAGTCAGTAGACCTATCTGTAAATTCTGTTTTAATCCTTAACTAATCAGGTTTATAAGCTAATTTGTAGATAGGTTTATTTATTTTTATTATCATTGAAGGAGAATGTACTCAATGCAACTTCTAACTCCAACGGAAGAAAAGATGTGGGAAAAAACACCCTCTCTCAACCACATCACTATGTCTGATCAAGAAATAAATGATAAATATGAAAAAGGTGAACAAAGAATATTAACTGAAATGAACCGGGAAAAGCTACCTGCTTTCGTAAATGCGTTGAAAAAACCCGGTTATATGGATCTTAGACCTTTTTATCAAAGAAGAAATAGATGGGATAAGAAAAAACAGTCTCAACTAATAGAATCTTTTTTAATCAATATTCCTGTACCGTCAATTATTCTTTATGAGAAAAAATATAATGTTTATGAAGTAATGGATGGACAACAGAGAATTAATGCTCTTAAAGAGTTTTATGAAAATCGTCTTACCTTGACAGGATTAACACTTTGGCCAGAACTGAATGGACGCACATATAATACACTCCCTGGCAATATTAAAGCAGGAATTGATCGCCGTTCAATATCCTATGTGGTTTTGATTACAGAATCAGCATCTAGTCCAGAAGACGCACTATTTTTAAAACAGCTTGCTTTTGAACGTCTGAACACTGGAGGAGAAAAACTTAGTCGTCAGGAAATACGTAATTGTTCATTTTATAGTCCTTTTAATCAATTATTGCTTGAGTTAGCAGGTAATCAAATTTTTGCAGATGCTTGGAATATTCCTATTGATGATGAAGAAGAAGAACTTCAAAAAAATAACCTCTACAAAAAAATGGAAGATGCAGAATTAGTGCTGCGTTTTTTTGCATTGCGTAATACAGATAAATTCCGTAATGGTATGCAAAAATTTCTCAATCTATATATGATGAAAAGTGTATCACTTCCTGATGATGAGATAGAATTTCTGAGAAATAGTTTTATCCAAACTATCAATCTAGCTTACCAAATTTATGAAGACAAATTATTCAAGCCTTTTGATCCTCAGTCTGACACTTGGGAAAATAAAGCATTTAAAGATTATTATGATGCTGTGATGGTTGGTTTTAGCAGACATTTAGCAGATTCAGATGCAAATATTTTACTGGAACGTAAGCCAAGAGTTATTGAGAAAACTAAAATTTTGTTTAGGGAAGATAAATCAAAGCTATTTACTGGTGGTGGCAAAACTAAGGCTGATATCCAAGAAAGAATCAGACTTTTTGATGATATGCTGTCTCAAGTCATAGCAGAGTAAAAAGCAATGTTTGATAATCTGCTCATAGCTGTAAAAGCTAATATTTCTACAATTCGTTCCATCATTAAAACTAATGAGAAAATGCGAGAGATTGATTTTGAAGACGTTTCTCTATATACAGAAGAGACAAAAAAAATTCTCATGAATATATTTCAAGATATTCCTGATAAAAATAATTCGCGTGTTTATGATCAATGCGCTGTTGTCACTCGTTTATATGCTATTTATGAAAGCTTTGTAGAAGACTTAATTCGAGATTGGTTAATTCTTTTACCCAGCTTATATCCAGATTATTCGGATTTAGACAGTAAAATTCGTAATACCCATAAAAATGGAGTAGGAAGATTACTACAAGAAATACAAGACGAAGAAGAAAATGATGAGGATAAAAGCCAGGAGAATAAAAGATATTCTCACCTGTCTATTGAAAAGGTTGTGCAGGGTTTATTTGATGGAAAAACTGGTAAACATAATTATCAATTATTGCCAGATGCTTTCCTATTTCATCAACAAAATTTACGCGAGGGTACATTAGGTAAATTATTAGCTGATGCAGGTATTGATAAGACGGGGAGTTGGCTAGTCAATCATAGAGATATAAAGAATTTTTTAAAGGAGATTAGAGGAAATCAAACCACTTTAGAAAAAGAACTGAATATATTAATTAGTTATCGCAACGATGCTGCACATAGTACAAAGACAGAAGATTGGTTAGGATTTAAACCACTGTTAGAATTATGTGATTTTGTGGAAAGTTTATGTCAAGCACTAACTGAGTTAGTTACTCATCAAGTTATTGATCATAAGACATTAATCGGTCAAGCGCAAGAAGTTGGTAAAATTACAAGATGGTATGACAAAATCCAAGTAGCAGTTTTAAAAGCATCTAAGAACTGTTTATTGTCCGTTGGAGGTAGCCTTTTTTTAGTAGGTGATTCATACTGTAAGCCAGCCAAAATTGAGAGTATTCGTAATCAGGATGATGAGTCAATTAATGAGATAGAAACAACCCCAGGAATGGAGGTAAAGTTAAAATTTGATATTGATGCCAGGAAAAATTTATGTTTATATCAATTAATAACTTGAATTTGTACTCTTGTACTCAAAATTAATTTTAAAACATCCTTAAATTCTGGAAATCCTAATGCTGATAATCAAAAACAGCCGGAGGTAAATATTATCACCTACCGAAAGCGACAGATAAAGCGATCGCGGCTATGACAAGAGGTGCTATAGCAGACATGAATCAAAGTAAGTTGACGGAAAATTAATTGTTCGTAGTTGTGCTTTTAGTAAAGATTGCATAACCACAAAATTATCAATTTAGGACTTATAGCAAAACACTAAAATAGTAAAAATAGCGGCTCAAAATATGAATTATCTAATCCGAAAACAACCCGTAAAAAGTAGATAGAGCAGGTAATAGGTAATAGAGAATAGGTAAGGATTTTACCAATTACCTATTACCCATCACCAATTATTAAGCAGTTACCTTTTCACTTTCTAAACCAGCCAATCTTTCAGCTAATAGTTTTTCCAAAGAAATCAAAGCCTTGGTAAAACCATCAATACCTTCTGAGAGTTTATCAGAAGCCATGCGATCGCCATTGTGCATTTGCTCAAAGGTGGCTTGATCAATAGAAATTTTGGCAATTGATAGATTTGCTACCTTAGCAGGATCAAGTTTGCGGGGTAATTCTGTGACAGTATTTTGCAATTCTGTCAACAACCCTGGAGAAATAGTCAGCAAATCGCAACCAGCTAATTCAGTAATTTCGCCAATATTGCGGAAACTAGCGCCCATTACCTCGGTTTTATAACCAAACTTTTTATAGTAGTTATAAATGCTAGTTACAGACAATACACCTGGATCTTCCGCTGCGGGATAGCTATCCCGGCCAGTATCTTTCTTGTACCAGTCAAGAATCCGACCAACAAAAGGAGAAATTAAAGTGATACCAGCTTCCGCACAGGCGATCGCTTGGTGCAGACCAAATAGTAAAGTTAAGTTACAGTGAATACCTTCTTTTTCCAAAATTTCCCCAGCTTTGATACCTTGCCAAGTAGAAGCAATTTTAATCAAAACCCGTTCTTTAGAAATACCAGCAGCTTTATACTGAGCGATTAAATCCCGTGCTTTAGCTACGGTAGCATCTGTATCATAGGATAACCGAGCATCTACTTCTGTAGATACACGACCAGGGATAATTTGCAAAATTTTCAATCCAAAAGATACCGCCAAACGGTCAAAAGCTAGAGATACCACCTGTGCTTGACTAGCACCAGCACCAGCATCTTTTTTAGCTTTCAGTAAAGTTTGATCAACAATATCCTGATATTCCGGCATTTGTGCCGCAGCAGTAATCAGTGAGGGATTGGTAGTAGCATCTTGAGGTTTAAACTGTTCAATTGATTGGATATCTCCGGTATCCGCTACCACAACGGTCACTGCCCGTAGTGCTTCTAGTAAGTTCTTAGGCATAACATACTCCAATGTCAGTGGTCAGTTGTCAGTTGTCAGTGGTCAGTTGTCAGTTGTCAGTAGGGGCGAAGCATTTGGAAGATAAATTATCGGTCATTGCAAAAAATAGTTCTCCAAATGCTTCGCCCGTACAGTTGTCAGTGGTCAGTTGTCAGTTGTCAGTTGTCAGTGGTTAGTTGTCAGTGGTTAGTGGTTAGTGGTTAGTGGTTAGTTGTCAGTGGTGATAGAAATTATTACCAATTACCAATTACCAATTACCAATTACCAATTACCAATTCCCAATCCCCAGTCCCCAATCACCCATTTTAGATGCGTCATGCTGTAATTGGCTGTCCAATAGAATGCACTTTAATTAAACTTGTTGTTCCAGATTGACCAATTGGGACACCAGAGGTAATCACCACCTTGTCTCCTTCCTGAACTAAACCACTATCTACAACGGTGTCTACCACATTCACAAACATTTCTTCAGCATTGTGAACAGGTTGAATCAGTAGCGGTTCTACACCCCAAGATAAAGCTAATTGACGGTAGGCGGTACAGTCGGAAGTAAGAGCGATAATTGGTGTGCTGGGACGGTATTTAGAAACGAGTTTGGCTGTACTTCCTGATGTAGTATTACAGAGAATCGCTTTTGCACCGGTTTCATAGGCAATGCGACAAACCGATTGAGATACTGATTCTGTCACCGTCAAACTACCCGCTTTCGGACTCCAAGAATGTCTATTTCCCTCTTGAAGTACGGTTTCTGTTCTTAATGCAATATTGTGCATAGTTTGGACAGCAGCTAGGGGATATTCACCCATTGCGGTTTCTCCAGATAACATTACCGCATCTGTGCCATCTAAGATTGAGTTAGCCACGTCCGTAGCTTCAGCGCGAGTAGGGTCGGGGGCGCTAATCATGGACTCTAACATTTGAGTAGCTGTAATCACGGGTTTACCAGCTTGATTACAACGACGAGCAATGTCTTTTTGAATCAGGGGGACTTCATAAATCGGTACTTCCACCCCTAAATCCCCACGAGCAATCATAATACCGTCAGCGGCTGCAATGATAGCATCTAGCTGTTCCACAGCTTCTGCCCGTTCAATTTTGGCAATGAGACGAATTTTTGAACCAGCGCCTTCAATCATCCGGCGTGCAGGTTCGAGGTCTTGGGGCGATCGCACAAAGGAAACCGCTACCCAGTCTACTCCTAATTGTATCCCAAAACGTAAATCCATTAAATCCTTTTCTGTAATTGAACTTACAGGTAAAGGAGTTGCAGGTAAATTTACACCTTTATGAGAAGAAATCAAACCACCAATATTCACATGAGCGCGAATTCTATCAGCGTCTCGACTGGTAACAGTTAATTTCACCCGACCATCATTAATTAAAATCGTTTCACCACATCGCATCATAGCAAAGAGAGTAGGTAGAGGTAAGGGTAACTCATCAATAGTTTCACCCTTCTCTTGTAAAACAAAAGTTACCTCAGTCCCAGCTTCTAACATCAGTCCTTCCGGTGGTAATTTTCCCAACCGAATTTTTGGACCACACAAATCCTGCATAATCGCAATTGGCTTGTGTAAATCCTTGCTAATTTGCCGCAAATGATGAAAAACCTGGGCGTGAGCCTCATAAGCACCATGAGAAAAATTTAACCGCGCCATGTTCATTCCTGCTCTTACCAAAGCTTCTAACTTCTCAGGTGAAGATGTAGCAGGTCCAATAGTACAAACAATTTTAGTGCGACGCATAAGTATGTAAGGAGTAACGGTAAAGTAGCACACCCCGTTAAGCCCTGGATTGGTCAGTGGTCAGTAGTCAGTGGTAAGTTGTTATTGGGAAGAATGTTTTACCAATTACCAATTACCAATTACCAATTACCCATTACCTAAATCAATCCTTCTTTCTTGGCCATTGACAACATTAAATCAATGACGCGGTTGGAGTAACCCCATTCGTTGTCATACCAGGAGACAATTTTGAAGAAATTAGCATTGAGTTCAATTCCTGCACCCGCGTCGAAGATGCTGGAGTGGGAATCACCTTGAAAATCCGTAGATACTACCTCTTCATCGGTGTAACCCAAAATACCTGATAAATTACCTTCCGCAGCTTTTTTCATCGCTGCACAGATTTCTTTGTAAGAAGTGGCTTTAGTAGTTTTGAAAGTTAAGTCAACCACGGAAACATCAGGAGTGGGAACTCTCAAAGCCATTCCAGTTAATTTACCTTTCAATTCTGGTAATACCAAAGCCACCGCTTTAGCCGCCCCTGTAGCGGAGGGAATAATATTTTGACCCGCACCCCGGCCACCGCGCCAATCTTTACGACTGGGACCATCTACCGTGGGCTGAGTGGCTGTTGTGGCGTGAACTGTGGTCATTAACCCTTCGGCTAAACCGAAGTTATCATTAATGACTTTAGCAATGGGGGCTAAACAATTTGTAGTACAACTTGCATTGGAGACAATCAAGTCTTTTGCTGGGTCAAATAGGTGATGATTTACACCCATGACCATTGTTTTTACTTTCTCTGGTTCTTTTGTCGGTGCAGAAATCACAACCCGCTTTGCACCTGCTTTGAGGTGGTTTTCCGCCCCAGGGTAGTCCGTGAAGAGTCCTGTGGATTCGACAACATAATCTACACCCAATTTACCCCAAGGTAATTCGGCGGGATTTCGCATGGATACGCAGGGGATAAAATAACCGTCAATAACTATCCCGTCTTCTCTGGCTGCAACTTTGCTTTTCAATCTTCCGTGTGTAGAGTCGTACTTGAGAAGATAAGCCAGGTTATCGGGGGGAACTAAATCATTAATTCCTACAAATTCAATATTGGGATTAGTAAGACCAGCACGTAACACAAGTCTACCAATTCGACCGAATCCATTAATACCAATTTTCAACTTCGTCAAAATTAAACCTCCTGTGTTGGGAATTTCAGCAAAGGTTAACTGGCCCGGTTAATTCTAGTCTGACTTAGCTGATTCTTACAGTCACAAAAGGCATAAAGTTAATTTAACTGGCATATTTTAAGGTTTAGCTATTGTTCATTGATTACTTGCATTAAAATCTTCGTGTCTTCATAGAGGAGACTGATACTTTTAACCGAGATATTCCCTGACATCTGAGATATCGTGAATGTCCAGTACAACATCACCAACTGAGTTGGTAAAGGTGGTATCCCACATTGCCTTGAGGAAAATCCCCACGGCTCCATTAAAATCTCGCGGTATTTCATAACCGCAATTAGGGCAAACAAAGTTCTTAGAACTACCAAGTTTTCTATGAACGTGTCCGCATTTCGTGCAAGTCTTCGATGTATATTCTTCAGTTATTCTCACTAATTTGGAACCGTAACGGTTACACAAATGTTCAAGAGTTTGAGAGAACTGATAGAATGCCCAAGTCATCATTGCCCTAGCTGTTTTGTTTCTCAGTTTCCGTTTCTTTTTGACAACCATTTGGTAAGTCTCAAAGGTAGGAAGTACAATCACATCATAGTTTTTGGCTAGATATGAACCGACTTGTTTATGGCACTCAGAGCGAAGATTTTTAATCCTAGTTCTGAGCCTTTCCATCGCCAGTCTAAGTTTGGATCTAAGACGTTTGAATTTGTGTCCAACGCTTAGATCATGTTTTGATTTAAGCTTATCAAGGTGTGAGCAAAGTTTAGCTATTTTGTTGAAATCTCCATTCCCAAACTCTAAGAAGTCGCTGCCATCAAAACCAGTCATAAAAGTTCTGATGCCGGGGTCAAGTGAAATTATTTTATTTGTAACACTTGCGGTCTGCTGCAATTCTACAGGGAAGTGAGCAAACCAGCGACCCTTGTTGTAGGTGAGTTCTGAAGACCCGTCAGTTAAAACACAAAAATCTTGTCCTCTAAATTCAGGACGCGGTAGATGTTTAGTTGTTGATACCATCCATCTACCATTTTTATATGCTGACGGGTCAAATTGAATGGTTAGTTTTTGGTCACGGATACTTCGGAACTTAGCAATCCTTAGTCCTGCTTGATGATGCGGTTTTTTGTCTTTACCTTTATTAATTGTTTTGGGGTTTTTGGCTGTTTCTGACCAGGCTTTATATGCTTCCATTGCAGCGTTGTCTAGTATTTTAGAAACATTCAAATCTAAACACCATTGAGGGATTAAACCGGAGGCTTTAAGCATGGTTCTAAACCCCATTTTTCCACCTTTTTTACCAACCTTACTAAACCCTTGATTTTCGTTTAAGTAGGCAATGGAAATGTTGTAAACCTTGCGAACGGCAGCCACCCATTTTTTCCAAATAAACTCAAGTTCCTTTACTGGATACACTCGGTAACTCACTGTCTTCAGCGACTTGTTTTTTGTACTTTCTGAGTCCGTACAATCGCCAACTGAAGACATGGATAATGGCAAGAATATCTTCAACCATTTCGCGTTCTGGACTGAGGTTCGCTTGGTTGAGAACCAATACTTGAGTTTGCTGCCTAGCACAGAGCCATGAGATAAGATCGAATCCAAAGCGACAAAGCCGATCTTTGTGGGCAATGACAACAAGCTTGCAAGTGTTGCCGAGAACTCTGTCCAGTAAGGTTTGAAGACCTTTTCGCTTGAAGTTGAGTCCGCTGCCGATGTCAGTGATGATTTCTGCGTCAGGGTAACGAGACTGGAGAAACTGAACCTGTTGCTCAAGGTCGTTTTTCTGACTGCGGCTTGAAACTCTGGCATATAAAAGGGTGGCTCGTTCGTCTGGCGGATTGCCATGTCGAACAGGGATAATTGAATCGAGGTTATATCTTCTTTGTCCACCTTGGGTAAAGATGCCTTCGATTTTCCCGTCTTCAAGCCACCTTTCAAGCGTTTTGGTGCTGACTCCCAATCTGGTAGCAGCGACTCTTGGAGGTACATAATTTACTGTCATCTGATAGAACTAAGTTTGTTGCTTGTCCTATCATACCACGAATGTCCGGCTATGTCTAGTATGTCATGGTAAATTACGTCCTATCTCTAACTCTATTTCCTTTAAAGCTTGCTCAAAATCATCATTGATAATTTTTATATCAAATTCGTTAGCAGCGGCAATCTCCTCTTCAGCACGTTGCAAACGACGAGAAATAGCCTCTTCTGAATCTTGTCCCCGTCCACGAATGCGGTTTTCTAGTTCTGCAAATGAAGGTGGCAAAATAAAAATACTCAGGGCACTAGGGAATGTATGACGGATTTGTCTTGCTCCTGCTAGTTCAATTTCTAGCAACACCAACTTACCCAACTGAATATAGTTCAAAACAGCTTCACGGGGCGTACCATAACAGTTACCAGCAAATTCTGCCCATTCTAAAAATTCGCCTTGAGTAACTAACTGTTCAAACTGACTCCGACTAATAAAGTTATAGTTTTTACCATTGATTTCTCCCGGACGAGGTGAACGAGTCGTTGCAGATACTGAATAATGCAATTCTGGATAACGCCGGAGAATTTCATTCATTAACGTACCTTTGCCGACTCCACTCGGACCGGTTAAAACAATTAGTTTGCCCAGAGGCGGACATTCTTTCGTATTTGCACCATTATGGGTAGGTAAAACTTGCATTATCCGTGAAAAAAGTGAATTAATAAATACAAATGATTCCTTAGTCTTGTTTTAGCGACTAAAATAACTAATACTATTTTGAATTTAGGATTTGAGATGGTTAAATACCTACGGTATCAGCCTCTGCGGCAGTATTTCTTATCCTCACTCTTCAAAATAGCATCAAGACTAAAGAATTTGTAGCACTGGTGACAGAAAACCAGTCTAATTCACATAGTACAGCCGATATGGTACAAATAGAGTTGGGTTGATAATTATGCCAATGATTAATTATCTACAACATGATGATCACGAGAAATCACAAACCGATTGGCTACGGTTTCTGGTTGAATCGCAGAGAGAATAACATGACTAGAATCAGTAATAATCACTGCCCTAGTCCGTCGTCCATAGGTAGCATCAACCAGTTGACCTCTATCCCTAGCATCGGTGATAATGCGTTTAATGGGAGCAGATTCTGGACTAACGATGGCAACGACTCTGTTGGCAGAGACGATATTACCAAACCCGATATTGATTAATTGAATTTCCATAAAAAAAATTTCAGCTAAACGAGAAATGAAAAGCTTGTAGCAAACTTATTTCCATGTTATCGCTAAAGAATGGGAGTTACAACGATTTAACCCCCGTTAATCTGAGTTTTTTCATAACTTATGCTTTTTTTAGCTGTGTTATCGGCCAAATCTCCTAAAAATACTCCCTATGATATATGCAAGATTATATCCATCTAAGCTAGTAAATGTTTCTTGTGAATTGAAAATAATATAGGCAAGATGAGCTTTTTTAAGCTGGGAATGGGCATTTATCCGGCAGATTTCGCTCTAATGAGGTACAAACTTGAATTATGAAACTCTTGTAGTGCGGGCATCTTGCCCGCTACATAAGTACCTCATAACACCGGAAAGTGCTGTAAATGCGCCGAATGATCAAGAAACGCGATTTTTATCAACTTTCTTCAATGCTTGCCATCTTTGTTGTAACTGCTGCCAGTTGGGAGTATGTCCACCATAACGCCAACTCACATAAGCATGACAGATTTCATCTATCACCTCCGCTATTTCTGGAGAATGGTGTTGGTATGAAAACTGGGCATATTCTAGAGGTGTTTGACTGGGATGCTTACCTAAACCCTTGTTAGCATTCCATTGTAGCATTTGCTGGTAAAGTCTTTCCATTGGCGGTAATTTCTTTAACCACCGGATATTTAGCCACTTACGCCATTGTCCCCAACCCAGCCAACCTAAAAAAGCCGCGATTGTCCCCACAATTAAACCAGTTAATACCCCCAACCAACCTTTGGTAAATAAAGCCAAAAACCAAGCTATTCCTGGGAATAACCAGCTAAATATCGTCCCAAATACAGTATTTAAAATAGCTGTAATTGGTGAAGGTAGCCAACCAGCTACCCAATTCCAAAATTGCCGCAGCACACTAAAAGTCTGATCTTCTTCTATCGAAGGGGGAATTAAAGGATGTCCAGGAATTGGATCAAAGGTAAACCAGCCATACTTAGGAAAATAAACTTCCGTCATGGCATAGGCATCAGTATTGCGGACAACATACATTCCTGTAAACGGATTAAACTCTCCTGGGGCAAATCCCGCTACTAACCGCGCTGGAATACCTATAGAACGCAGCATAATCGTTAATACAGTGGAAAAATGGTCTGGATAACCACCTTTATTTTTGAATAAAAAGGTTTCTACCAAGTCATCCTTTTCATTCAAATAAGGCAAATCTAAAGGATTTGTCGGTAGGGTGTAATTCTGTTTAACATACTGGGCTAAGTAAAGAGCTTTTTCATAAGCTGAATCTAGGCTTTTCGTCCCTGGAGAACGGGAAACCCTTTGTTGATCATAACTAGCCAGTATTTCTTCAGTTCGTTTGCGGACTTTATCGGCAATTTTTGGCGGGATTTGCAGGTAATAGTTTTTAATATTGGCTGGATATTTAGTTGATGCTTTACCTAATAAAGAGCGATCGCGGTAAGGAACATCCGAAACTACGGTATATGTTAGCCCTTCTGATAACTGTACTGGCGCACGTAAACCATCTTCTTGATCAACCGCTATCATTGGTGTGGGAAAGTACAAACCTTTGGGATAGGACATTGCTGGAATCAGATTAGGCAACTCTGTCACCAAATTATAGGTTTGCACTACCTCTTTAGTGAGAGTAGCCAAGGGTGCAAAATCAATAGAAATGCGGGAAGTCCAGGATGATTGTCTGAGGGTAGTAACTTGATCATTACGGGAAATCTTCCAACCCTTACCCGTATAATTGTCAAAGGCCAGGACGCGCCAAAAACCTGCTGCTTGCGATCGCACTCGCATCACCACCTTGGGTTTCATTTCCCCCCGCAGGTTTTGGTTGATCTCGCTATTGAAACCGTAATAAAAATTACTGTTTATTTTTCCTGGTTCACCAGCTTTTCCTGAGCCACTACCACTATAATTGTCATTACCTTGACCATTACCCTTGCCTTCACGGACATAACCGGGGTTAATAATACTCCGCCCCGTAAAATTTTCGGGAATTTTCAGGGGCGCACTCACAGGAAAAGACTGAATCTGATAACCAGGAACTCTGGGTAAAATTGCAAAAATCCCCAGTCCTAAAGCCACAATCAACAAAAAATTTACAATTAGAAATTTAAAATTGAAACTAGAATTATTCTTTTTGGCAGATTTTTCCGAAGTAGATTGCTTGAACCCTAGACGAGAACGGTAATCAAGCACTAAAGTGGGGAGAGATATTCCTAAAAATAATAGTAACACAGGTGCAAACGTCATAGTTTGGCTCAACGTCGCCGCCACACCCACCAATATCAACCCAATCACAATCGAATAGCCCAAATCTTTGCGTCGGGGCGTATCAAAACTATGTAATACCTGCAATTGAATCAATAACTCCGCCAAACTTAGCCGAGTATCATTCCAATTACCAATAAACCGCCCAAAAAAAGCCCCCAAAGCCAATAACATTCCTATCGCAATACAGAACTGCACAGGAATATTAGAACTACGGCGACGGTAGTAACTCCACCCCGTTCCTACCATAGTTAATGGTACTGTCCACAGACTAAATTGAGTTTCACCAGCAATATCCGTGGCCACAATCCCCAAAATTACCAAAGCCATCACCAGCACTCGTAAAGGAATTGAATCTTCCACTTCCCTTGTTGGAGATTTTCCTCTAGTTTGTTGCCACTGATTACCTACCGGTAAACGCCAAAACCGATTCATCCTGGATGAATTAAACATTTTCAAACAACCAAAGCTATGATGTAGACGCTGCGGACACAATGCTAGGTATGAAAACTATCATCTTGTCTTCACCCCCTTATCCTAGCCGTATACTCCCTAAGAGTACAAGTATCCTGCTCATAGCTAGGGTTCTAGATACACCTTTAATTAATATTGTTGATTTCCAAGAGAATTAAGTTTTAAAGCCAGAAAATTAATCAAGATTATTATACATCAGTTGCCATTGCTCCCATCTAATTCCTAGATATGGCATTTGCCTTAGATTTTCACCTGAATAGCCAACAATAAAGGCTGTTGATCCAATTCGGGAAACTCCACTGCCAAAGTATAAGTTGGCTGATTTCTATCAATTTGTAACTCTATCATCGGTATTTCTGAAGTCTCAGACCTCACAAATTCTTGAGTAGGATTACCCTGGAGTTGTAAAATCCCCAATGTAGGTAATTCACCCTGAACCGTCAACCTCGTAAATTTACCTAAATTCCGTAATTCTACTCGAATACTCAAAGTCCCCACCGTAGTGAGCCATTGTCTTTCTAGCAGTGGCTGATTAAATGAAATCGGCAAAGTTAGATTTTCTAACAGTTGCTTGGCTGCCATTAACGACAATGCCATTTGTTGACGTGGTAATAAATCAAAATAATCGCTCTCAACATCAGCCGTAGCTGTCAAAGTATCAGCAGAACGATAAGAGCTTCTCAACACTAACCCAGCCAAATCATTGATGACTTGAGTATCGGTAGGAAACATACTTTCTACCACCTGAACTAATTTAGCTCCCAGAGGTAGGGAAGATGTCAATAAAACCTGACATTTGGCCAACAATTGCCAAAAAACTTTTTCGGGCAAAGGAATCGGTAAATTTAACTTAGATTGGTGGACCCTCCACCCCCAAACAGGAACTAATCCCAAAGATTGTTCTTCTACACAGTCAGGATACTCCACTGATTGTGTTTCCCAGGGGAACAACGGCGGATTTTTTTCTATTTGGTCTTGTAAACGACGCTTAAGAATAGCTTGAAAACGTTCTTGCACAGTAGGAATTTCTCCCAATTGAAAGGTTTGGGGCTTTTCTTGTCAATCTGAGTTCACCAATAATTTGGCTACCATCTGGAAATGAATGTCTGCCCCGTCAATTTCCTCACATTATAACAAGCTATACAAGTAGGTGCTGAATCTGTAATTTTTCAATACCCAAGCAAGTTGATGATTTTGTGAAGATTCACAAGTCACCATTCATGGGTAGATGCACTAGATCCGGACACTAAGGAATTCCGAATTTCCCAAGCCTGTTCCAAAATCTTAAACCAACGTTTCTGTAATTGTGCCATTGACAAGCCTACAGTCTTAGATATTTCCTCATCAGGTTTTCCTGCTTGCTTCAAATCTAAGATGGACCTTTCTTTATTATCTAACTGGGCTGTATAAGTTTCCCATTGAATTGGAGTTAAACCCAAATTAGTTGGTAAAGAAACTTCTAACCACTCATGTACCAATTCCCAGCGATGTAAAAGAGCAAACCGAATTAAATGATATTTAAACCGTTGCTGTAAGTAATCACGCTGCCGAGATGTTAAACCTAAAATTGACTCAATTTCTGGTGCTGATAAATCCTGAAGACGAAGAGCAAAGTAATCAGCACAGTCGGATTGTTCTTTTTCTGCTAAATAGTCTATTAATTCAGTAATCACAACCGAGCGCAGGGTATCTTCTTCTGGTTCGGGCTGCATTGCCATAGCCGAGCGCAATTGGTGGATAGCTGGCTCTTCCCAAGAACCGTCAGACTCACCACCCCCACCAGATGATGCCTGTTCTATATCTACACTTGTTTCTAAAGGCTGCTGTTTAGAAAAAGTTTGCGCTCGCAGAATAATTAACTGTTGCTGCCTACCGGGGAGGGGAATCCGCCGTTTACCATATCGTTCGGTAAATGCCATGTATTCTCCCAATTCCAAGAGAGTATGGGGACGATAGGTAAGACCTAATTGGTTCTCCCTTCTAAAAGCATTTAAAGCCTCCAGATAAAAACTCTGGAGAAAATCTTCAATAATCGTCAACCGCCCTTGATAGCTTAATTGCTTGTGAGGGGGATTAATATAACGGTAAACAATAGCACTCAATGTGCTATGTAATTCTACCCTACCACGACTTGAACCTAACTGATAGTATCGGATACACTGTTGTAACCGATGTTTAGCTAGGCTCATGGCTGAACTTTCTACAGATCCGGAAGTTTGAATGCGTTTACTTTCATTACAAATCCGCAAAACTTCGTTAGTAATTCTCACAGATACATCGTGACAATTTTGCTCCGAAGCCTTAGTTGACTGTTGAAGTTCCTTAAATAGGAATTGAAAGATGACCTCCACGCTGATAGAAATTTTCCCCTGATTAGTTGCGATTGCTGTTGAATTCATAGTCCCAGTTCTCAAAAAGACCCTAACATACTTTGGACACGACTTGTCAGACCTTAGATAATAGCTGCATGGTTTTTGTGTACAAGTCAAACGCAAACCAATCTACAGTGAGGATATGTGGCGTAAGAAGATTGAACTTGTGAACCCCCATTTTGTGGGATATTTTGCGCTCATGTTTTAGCCATTATCCAAAAGTCATTTACAACTCATGATGGATTTAGAAGCACAAATTCAATTGCTGATAGACAATGCACCCCAGGATGGCGTGACACCACAGATTATGGTATCAATCGCTCCTGTATTAATCGCTATTGCCCAAAAGTTAAACCACTACCAATACTTTATTCTCCAAAATTCTGAGCAGGATTGGGTTTTAACTACATTGAGCAATCGCGCAAATCCAGGAATAGAAAAGCAAGTTATTTACGCTTTCCCTACCATACAAGATGTTTCCCTAATCTCAGATGATGGGCGTGACCCTCACTTGCTGCCAACCCTCATGGATGTTACTCAAATTTTATTCCAATTGGTAGCCCTGAAACCAGTACACAGCATAGTTTTTATCGAAACACCAGGAAATATAACAAATACTGTAGAAGTGCGGCGTTCTCAACTAGAAAGGCTGATTCAGCAACGATTACAGGAATTTAAAGGCAAAAAAATAATTCCTCCCAATATTGCATAACTAGGAGTCAGGAGTCAGGAGTCAGGAGTCAGGAGGAAGAATTAGAAGGAGGAAGAATCCATAACTAAATTTGGGATTTTGGATATTAAATCTCCTCAATCCCAAACCTTAAATCGCCCTAAATTTTGCTTAGTAGAGACGACTTAGGACATAGTCGGTCAAATTCATCAGGGCTTCGCGGGATGCTGATGGTTCTAAAATACCAATATGCTCGGTGGCTAATTTGCCATGGTGAGCAGCTAACTCTCTAGCTCGCTGGATACCTCGACTATCATGAATTAGTGCCAATGCCTTTTCTAAATCCCCTTCTTGGGCAAACTCTCGGTTAATCAAGGCTGCCAAGTCAGGTTTTTCTTCCAAGGCAAATAAAGCTGGTGCTGTCAGGTTGCCACTTTTGAGGTCAGAACCCGCTGGTTTACCCAGGGTGTCTGTGGAACTGGTGAAATCAAGAATATCATCTACTATTTGGAAGGAAAGACCTAAATGGCGACCGTAACTGTACAAGTGTTCGGCAGTTTCTAGGGATGTTTCACTAATTAAGCCAGCGGCTTTAGAACTGTTGGCAATTAATGAGGCTGTTTTGTAATAACTCTTTTGCAGGTAGGTTTCTGTAGAAAGATCAGCATCAAAACGATTTAACCCTTGTTGGATTTCTCCAGCGGCTAAATCCATAATTACTTCCGAAAGCAGTTTAACAACATCCAAATTATTGAGATTTGCTAAATACCAAGAGGATTGAGCAAAGAGGAAATCCCCGGCCAGTACAGCAATGCGATTACCAAACAAACTATGTACTGTCGGTACACCACGGCGGACATCTGACTCATCTACTACATCATCATGGACTAAGCTGGCTGTGTGGATCATTTCTGTAATTTCTGCCAGTCGTCGGTGACGCGGTGTAATATCTTCTTGTAGCATGGTTGCCCGCGATATCAGCAGCACTATCGCAGGTCTGATTCGCTTACCCCCAGCACCGAATAGGTGTTCGGCTGCGGCATAGAGAATGGGGTGGCGATTTCCAACTAGCTGTTTAAGGTTATCTGCTAGTATTTGCAGGTCTGCTTCCACAGGGGTAAACAGGGAGGTGGCTGGGGTCATGGATAGGCGGACTCTGGCTTAGGTTACGAAAGTTTACATATTCTTTAATTTTAAGATAACCCAGTGTCAGCGCAAAGTTTTCCTCTGGGAATCTGATTTTTAATATCTATTAAGTTATTCGGAGCTTGAATTAAAAATATGTTATCATAAATGCTCTTTTAATGTCGCTTCATTTCTTGTCACCCCAATTCTGCGTAGTTATCAAAGGTAGAATGTTAATAAAATAACGCGCATTACCAACAACCGCAAATTCGCTGTCAGCAACGAAAATTTTTTAAATTTAGTGAAAAAATTAGCTTCAAATTCAGGCTGGCTGTGTTAGGCTAATACCTAGAGATATTAAATTTTTCAGCTTATTCACTTCCTAAGTAAAACCATCATTGGGTGATTTTACGCATTAGTGTTGTGGGTCTAAAATAACTCGTCGCCAAAGAAAAAATGGGAATAATTCCTAGATTCTCGGCGATAATCATGCTTTTTGAGTTGAATTATGCTTTTCCAGTTATGGAAGTAACTCAACGTATTCAGCGCACGTTGGGTATTGGCGTATATCTATTTAAATGGGCGTGAAGTCAATAACACAGGCTAGGTAGACTGCTGATGAGCGCAGTTAAGTTTTGCTATTTAGCAATTTTACTGCTGTCGGATGTATGGCCTGGGAAAGTTGATATTAAAGAAAATAAATTAATGGACCAGAGAAAATGTATTTTCTACTGGAAAGTTTAGTATAGCTAACTACAGTTATCAAGGGTGTGCTTGGATTAACTAAAGTTTCGCTAGTTTTGTGTGCAATTTTATCTTCCTTAGTAATTAAAGATGGGGGAACAATGATTTACGGAAATATGCCCATGATGATATTTATTTTAGCTGCTGGATACTTATTTAGTGTGTATTTATTATTAGCATTAGCCAAGCGAACGGGCAAAAAAGGTCTTTCTCAAAGCGATTCTGATGCTGTCCAAGATAAGTACAAGCAGCAAAGAGGATTAACGACAAATGTGACTGAAGCTATGAATAGTCACTGAGAGGGGAGAGGGGAGAGGGGAGAGGGAGAAATTTTCTTCTTTCTTCTTTCTCCCCTTATCATAGGACAGCATCAGCAAAACAGACTTGTTCTACCATTGGGGTATAGCCTAACCACTGCAAAGCAGACTGGGTAAATTGCTGAGGACAACCGCTGACAGCGAAGCGGGTGGGCATTGGTGGATGAATATTCTTAATCCCTAGTATATCTAATTCTTGAGAGCAAGCAGCTACTACATGAACTGCTGGATCAATTAGTTTGACTTGGGTAGGGAGGAGCGATCGCAAAACTGGTGACAAATGGGGATAATGGGTACAACCATAAACTAAAGTATCTATTTCCTGCTTCAGCAAAGGTTCTAGATAAGTTTTGGCGATTTCAGTAGTATAAGGATCATGAATGCGATTTTGTTCAATTAGTGGCACAAATTCGGGACAACTGACCTGCCAAACTTGGACATGGGGTTGAATTTCTAAAATAGCCTGACGGTAGGCATTGCTTTGAGCCGTAGCTGGAGTAGCAATGACACCAATGCGCTGTCCTTGTTGGACTGCTGCCTTTGCCCCTGGTAGAATCACTCCTAAAATGGGGAAATTAAATTCTTGACGGACTATATCTAATGCCAGAGCCGAACTGGTGTTACAAGCCATAATTGCCATTTTCACCCGTTGCTGCTGCATCCAATGGAGGATTTCTCGGACAAATTGGAGAATTTCTGGTTGGGAACGAATACCATAGGGAAGGCGGGCTGTGTCCCCCACATAAATAATTGATTCGTTGGGGAGTTGTTGATAAATTTGTCGCAGTACGGTTAACCCACCGACACCACTGTCAAATACCCCAATCGGAGCGCGTTGAGGTTCTTGAGGGGAGAAAGTATCAAAATGACTATCAAAAATAGAAGATGAATACACAGCAAGTATTAATTTGGATTGTGGTTAGTGGTCAGTGGTTAGTGGTAAAGAAAAAACAACGAACAACAGACGATCATTATCTTTGTTTTAAATAATTCAGAATACCACTAGCTATGCCCTCAGCCATACGACTTTGGTATTCTGGTGATCCTAAACGGGGATTATCTTCTCGACCGGTCATATAACCTGTTTCTACTAAAATAGCAGGCATAGTATTTTTTCTCAGCACATAAAATCTAGCTTTACGAGTGCCTCGATTCTTGAGGGTACTAATATTTTGGAGAATGGCTTGCCGGACAGTGTCAGCTAAAGCATAGCCATTGTCGTAATAATAAACTTCCAAACCATTGACATCAGGGCGATTATCCACAGCATTGGCGTGAATACTGACAAATAAAGTTGCATTAACACGCTTGGCTATATCCACTCGTCCTTGCAGTTCCACAAAAAAGTCAGCATCTCGCGTGAGGACAACTTGGATACCGTTTTGTTCTAAAATTCTCGCCAGTTTTGTACTAATAGGTAGAACGACATCCTTTTCTAGCAAACCACCCAGTCCAGGAGCGCCAGAATCTTTACCGCCATGTCCAGGATCAATAACTACTAAAACTTTGCCATTAGGAACTGGTAGACGGGGCTGGGATCTTGTTTGCGGTGGGTCTGTGCTAAAACTTGGAGGATCTAGTCGTGGGATAGAAGGGATAGGTGGTGTAATTAAAGGGCGTTGAGAGCGGAGGTTAGTTTGTAATTGTAGTGCTAATAATTGAGATGGGACTTGATTAAGTACCCCAAAGCTAACACCAGATGCAGGTTGAACAAGAACAACTACAGTATTGTCAGATTGGGGTTGGAGACGGACTTTCAGAATAGGGCTATTACTACTAAAAACCGGACCTTTGACCTGATTAGCTAACTTAGCATTGGGAATGGTGATGCGAAATAGACCGGAACTTCTATCCCAACCAGTGGTAGCAGATATGGCTTGATCTGCCCGAATTAGTAATTGTGTGCCATTACCACCGATTTCTACAGATTGAATAATTGCGGGGGAGTCACTCAGTGATGGTGCGGAGGATTGGTTATTATCAGGTAATTTGGCCAAACGATCTGGGATGACGACAAAACCGCTGTTACCACTAAGTAGGGCTTGCCAATTGCGACTATTGCTATCTAACTGCAAGGTCATGCGAACAGTAGATGGATTACTGGATGATTGGCTAAATTGGATACGACGGACTCCATAGCGATTAATCACTAGATCCCGTTGTCCCATATTTTGTGATAAGGCTGCGCCAATGATATCAATATTAACAGAGCGATTGTCTTGACTGCGATTAACTTGCAGTTGAGGATTTCCACCACTGGTACTAATAAAAAACCCATCCCCTGTAACTCGGAATTGATCAATTTGCACTACCCCTGGGGGGATTTCTCGATTAGATGGGGTAATCCGATTTGCTGTAACTACGTTGTAAATACTTCTGGGGTCTAGTGTTGGTTCAGATGATTGATCTGATGTTGGGGGTAGTGATGGTTCTCCAGTTTGCCCAGAAGCAACTTCTGGCTGTGGTAATTCTACTATCCAGCGTTTGCCATTGGTGGGAATAAATTTGACTTGCTTGGGGTTAAAGGTGTAACCAGGGGCTAGTTCGATAACTAAGCGTGTTGTCTGGTCATCAAATTGACCGATACGAATAGTGCGAATTTTGCCACCAATCTGTTGGGTTACGGACGGACGACCAAGTTCGGTTCCTGGTAAGTCAATTACCAAACGGGTGGGGTTAAAAATAAGTTGGGCTTGGGGTTGGACAGCGCTAGATGTGTTAATTTCTAAGTGATTTTGATTGGTATCAAACCGCCAAGATTCTAATTTCGCGGCAAAAGCGGGCGAAGATAGCATGAAGACCGTTCCAAAAGTGCTAGGTATTAACCAATGTAGTTTCACAATCCTTTCTCCTGATTCCTATTGATGGGATTTGTCAATATCTCGACTTATGGGCTAATCTTCAGACCATCACCGCTGCAAATTTAACTTTGTGCAAGTAAAAGATTTTGGTGTTGGTAGTAAGACACGGCTAATGGCGTAGGATTATAGCATATAATCGGGTTACTGTTGCCATTTGGTCAGCAAATTTATTTTTCTAGGGTTGGTGATGAATCAGATGACAGGTGATAAAAGTTACTTTTCATCTGGATTTTAAATACTGAAGTATGCCTTGGGCGATCGCATCGGCCATTTGATTTTGATAAGCTGAAGTTCTCAGTTTGGCAGCATCGTCTCTACCGGTCAAGAAACCGGTTTCTACCAAAATTGAGGGCATAGAAGTTTTGCGAAGCACATAAAATCTAGCTTTCCGCACGTTTCTGTCTCTGACATTGAGACTTTGCAGAATTTTACTATGGACAATCTGAGCTAGTCTTAAACCACTATCATAATGATAAGTCTCTAAACCACTAACTTCTGGACGATTTGCACCTGCTGAATTAGCGTGGATACTGACAAATACATCAGCATTAGCCCGTTGTGCCATGGTCACCCGTCCCGGTAAAGTCACAAAGTAGTCAGAACCTCTAGTCATAATTACTTGGATACCATTTCGTTCCAAAACTTCAGTAATTCTTTTGCTAATTGGTAAAATAACATCCTTTTCCAGCACTCCACCGATACCAATTGCCCCTGAGTCTTTACCACCATGTCCGGGGTCAATTATCACTACTATTTTGCCTTTACGAAGGGAGCGCCTTGGGGTAATTTGTGGTTGTCTGGGTTTAAGGTCAGGTAGTTGTTGTTTGGGTGGTAATAGGGGAGGTAAATTCATGGGTGGTCTAATCTGACGATATTGTTGCAGTTTTAGAGCCAGAAATTTGTCTCCTGCTTGATTGAGTACACCTAGTGTAACACCTGATGCAGGTTGAATCAAGATAACTACAGTATTTGGCGGTTGCGGTTGCAGACGAAGTTTGATAATAGGACTATTAGCATTAAAAGTGGGGCCTTTGACTTCATTGGCTAATTTAGCATTAGGAATGGTGATCCGGAACAAACCAGAACTTTTATCCCAACCTGTAGTAGCGGATATAACTTGGTCGGCTTTAATTAATAATTGTGTGCCATTGTCCGCAAGTTCTATAGATTCAATTGTCGCAATTGAGTCGTTATTGTTTCTGGTGGGGGGAAAATTATCAGTTTCAGGGGCATTAACCATTCCCCTGGTGGGAAGGATGATTAAACCGCTGCTACTAGCGGTTACTCGCCAATCAGGGCTATTTGTGGCGATTTTTAAGGTCATGCGGACAGATGTTGGGGTTGTTTGCAATTGAGTCAATCCAATGCTGTCCACACCGTGTTTATTAACGGCTAAATTTCCTTGTGTTAAATTTGCTGATAAAGTTGCATCAAGAATGTCAATAAATACCGTAGTTTGATCTCGACTTCTGATGATTCTAGTTTGAGGATTACCGCCATTTGTCCGCATAAAAAACCCATCACCAGTAATTTGGAAACTCTCAATTTGAGTTGTTCCCCTCCTGCTGTTAGCAGTTTTAGCAATGGGTGAAAATTCAGGTTTTGCCTGGGAATCTATGCCGACTAAATTGTAATTATTATTATTATTATTGTTAGTGTTATTATTGGTGGCAGATGAGTTGGAATCAGATTCTAATTTTGGTAGTTGTACTGTCCAGCGATTAGCACTTTTACCCACAAATTTCACTTGTTTTGGATCTAGGGTATAACCAGGACTTAATTCTAAAACTATCCTGGTTGTTTGTTCATCAAATTGACCAATGCGAATTTCCCGAATTCCTCCACCTATTTGTTGAGTTAACTGGGAACGTCCGAATTTCACACCCGGTAAATCAATTACTAACCGAGTGGGGGTAAAAACTAATTGTGCTTCTGGTTTTACAGCACTATTTGTATTAATTTCTAAGAGATTTTGATTTCGATCAAATCGCCAAGATTCCAATTTTGCGGCTAAAGTCGGCGACGATAGCATGAGTACAGTACCAAAGGTAGCAGGTAGTAACCATTGTAGTTTCACGGCTTTTTCTCCTTAGCTAAATTAAATAATTAATAATGATATGAACACATACAAAAAACACCCACCACTGTCAATTACTGACATAGATTGGCGGGTTATCCTCCATAATTACTAAAAACATCTTTAAGCTGTAAAAACTGTCCTGAAAAAAAATAGAAATACAAAACATTATCAAGGCTACTAAAATGGGGGGAAAGGAAAGTTTTATAGAACCAAAAGAAAACCAAAAAGTAAATTTAATTAAAGGTAGAAATAATAACCATGTTTAAAATTAGAGGGTTTCCAGATTACAGGAGACGGAGATTGGATGAGAGAAGTTTCTTCCAACCTCCTGATATAGTAAATGTAAAAACTACAACAGAGAAAATTTCCAACTATCTTCTGTGATATCTACAGCAGAATTTGAGGTGAAATTCAAATTACTAATCATCTTTTGTGGTGATGAGAGATTGTGGTGTTTCTACTGCTAATGTTTTGCCAGAGTTGCTATCTAAATTTGCTGAGGTGTTTGATTCTGGAAATACAAATCTCAACAGGGGAGGAGCGATGAATGTGGTAATAATAACCATCATAATAATTGCTGCTCCTAATGGTTTTGAGAGGACACCACTAGCTGCACCGACACCAGCAAATACTAAGCCAACTTCACCCCTGGGAATCATCCCCACACCAATGGCCAAGCGGTTAATGCCGGGTTGACCAAATACTGTTAAGCCTGTCACTACTTTACCAATGATGGCGACTGTGATCAGGAAAGTTGCCATGATTAAGGCTTCCTGATTGGTAGGAATGGCTGGGTTTAAGACTCCCAAATCGGTTTTTGCCCCGACTGTGACGAAGAAAACTGGAACTAGCATATCAGCAATGGGGATAACTTGCTTTTGGAGTTCTTTGCGTTTGTCGGTTTCTTCGAGAACTAACCCGGCGGCAAAAGCCCCAAGAATGGCTTCTAAATGGATGACTGAGGCGAGGTAAGCCATGATTATGGCAAAAATGAAGGCAGGGATGACTAATTCACCTCTGGTTTTGAGTTGATCTGCGATCGCTACAAATGATTTATTAAAGACATTACCAAAAACTATCGCCCCAATGAGAAAAGCACTGGCACTAATAATCAGATAAATGACGTTACCCACATCAACTACACCATCTTTGGCTAAACTGGCAACTACCGCGAGAACGATAATTCCCAAAACATCATCAATAACGGCTGCACCGAGAATAATTTGCCCTTCTTTAGAATTCAAGCGTCCTAATTCGGAAAGCACTTTGGAGGTAATTCCAATACTGGTTGCAGTCAAAGCTGCACCGGCGAAAATTGCGGGAATAGCACTAATCCCAAATATGGTCATTAATCCCACTGTACCTGCTGCAAAGGGGACTACTACCCCTGCTGTAGCCACTACGAAGGCTTGAACACCAACGGCCATGAGGTCTTTGAGGTTGGATTCTAAGCCAATTTCAAACAGGAGGATAATTACACCCAATTCTGATAAAACTGAAACCACCTCAGACTGCGCTGCAAATACCTGTGGTGTGGCTTCTGGGGTTAATCCAGCGGTGAGTTGCAAGAAGGTCATGATTAAGGAATTAGAAGCGTCTGTACCACCTTCTGGGAAGACTAACAAATGGAGTACGGAAACACCGATAATTACACCACCGAGAAGTTCACCTAAAACTGCTGGTAAGCCGATTTTGTTACATAATTCTCCACCAACTTTGCTGGCAAAGTAAATTACGACTAAGCTTAAGAGGACAGCGGCTAATACCATGGAACTGTCTGCGGTGGCTGTGGCTGTGGCCAATAAGGGAATGGTTGCACTGATAAGCTGCATTGGTTATCTGAATAACAATTTCTTTATTTTTACTCTTTTTTTGACGGGAATTTATTCAGGTATATATACACCGCTAATAACAGCTATAAGTTGTGATATACAATTAGACCGGCGGTTATAAATCGCGTTTACATGGAAAAAAATACGCACTTACATTATGCTGAGAATTTAAGCGATACTATAGATTTGGAGTCTTTGAATCTAGTAGAAAAGCGTTAATTCATTTTGATTGTAATTACGCTGATAAAAGCTTACCAGAGTGTCCCAAAAATAGATAATTAGTTTCAGGTCCCCGACTTATTGAAGAAGTCGGGGATATATTAAGATGGATAGTCAGAATCAGGATATCCAGGATTTAAGGATTGACAGGATGTTGATATTGTCAGAATTAGGATGTCTAGACTAATAACGTTCATGAATTGATTTACATTCCCAAAACATTCCCGGAGCAACGGTTAAGATTTGCTCATTTGGCATCATTAATTCCCAATAAGCAAGCCCAGAATCATCTTCTAAATCTGGTTCTAAAATTAGTTCGTAATGATCCTCAAATGATAAAGTGAGTTTAAAATTATTACTATCAATTACAAAATTAGTTAGTTTTTTATTTTCCAAACACTGTAATTGTATTTTAGCAAGTTCGGCAGCGTTTTGATTATTTACGAACATAGATGAATGACAATGACTGAAAAGACTATTTCTTAGCATTAAATACCAAGGTGTAGCCCTAGTGTTAAGTCGCCAGCTTCCTTTGCATAAATGTGCTAATTTAGGATGATTATAGGCAGTCATTTTACCAAAATGTAACCGTAATTCATCCCCATAACTAAATGTAATTTGATGGCAAATTTCGCCGATAATTGGTTGAATAATTTGATTTATATCTAGTATTGAATTAGCAAGAGATGTTTTAGGAGTCATCATTAAGGAGAATAAAAACCTATATAAGTTGTCGCTCAAGATTCTGCACTGCTCTAAGTGCATCTTGCATTATAGGAGCATTTTGTTCAGGTATGGAACTATAAACAGCTAAAAATTGCTTTGCGCGGGTAGCAGCTACATAAAACAGGGAACGTTTTTTTATAGGGTTTTGATCTCCTCCATCTGGATTAATAACATACACAATATTAGCATCATATCCTTTAGTATCCCAAACCAATGCAACATTGATGGTTTGCGGCTCAACTGCCAATTTCATGCGTTTTACTTGACTGCTAATATCCTCTCCACTACGACGGTTTACCCTATTACCAAACTTTGCATACAATACATTAGATATCTCTTGTACCATATTTTTGCTAAAACACTGGATTAATACACCTCCTTTCAGGACATTCTCTAAACCCTGAGCAGAAAAAAGAGGTTATTTGTGTAATTTTGTCTATAGTATAATATCATTTTTTACAAATCTTATATAGTCAATAACTACTGATAAATCACTATTTATTGTTTGTTATAATGTAATTACATCATGTACATACACCACAAATGAGTAACTCCTACAATATTCGTAGTACCAAAATTGGTAACAGTTCAGGGTTTCGACTTCCTGCTGATTTCTATCGTGAACATCCCCAATTTGCGAATGCAGATGGTTGGATTGAGGTTTTATCACCCGATACAGCAATTGTGCGAATTGTTCCTCAATTGCAGGATGATGAAGATGCAGAAGACTCTCTATTAATGCAGTTGTTTCTTGATTTTGCCACCACAGAAGCATTGAAAAATAATACATTACAACCTTATACAACAGAAATGTCTAAAAATGCTCATCAACTAATTGAAGGTGTGCAATTAGAAGATGAGTAAATTTGTTAGTAATAATTGGGAAATTTATTTCCATCCTCAATTATTTGGTAATCAATATCAAGCGTTATCAAATCGCGTTACTAATTTGCGAGAACAATTACCAGAAGCAGAGTTTAAAACTCATGCAACAGTGAAACTTTTTGCAGCAATTACTATAGCAATTGAAACCAAAATTACTTCTGATCCTTTTGCTAGTCATTTTGTCTTAACGGGTGCATTAAAACGCTATAGTCGAGTCAAAAAAATGGGTTTACCAGAACGGTATCGGCTATTTTTTCGCGTGTTTGATACTCCAGAATTAAAAGCAATTGTGATTTTATGGTTAGGGTTTCCGCGTAAAGAAGGTGCTAAGGATGACTGTTATGATGTGTTTACTAAAATGGTAACAAGAGGGACGTTTCCAGATAGTTTGGATGAGTTATTAGGAGATTGTAGGGTAAATGTGGATGAACTTGAGTAGTAACAGTAACTTGGGTTGAGAAACTGACAGGATTTAAAGATCCCCGACTTCTTCAAGAAGTCGGGGATCTGGTGATATCATCTAATTATTCAGCACCCTCAATTGGGGCAAAACCTTGACGTTGGATGTTTTCTGTGATATGGCGTGGTTCTAAGAATTGCAACAGATAATCTGGTCCTCCAGCTTTTGAACCGACTCCAGAAAGTTTAAACCCACCAAAGGGTTGACGGGAAACTAACGCCCCGGTAATATTCCGGTTAATGTATAAGTTCCCTACTTCAAATTCTGCTTGCGCTTGTTCAATGTGGGAAGGTGTGCGAGAATAAAGACCACCAGTTAAAGCGTAATTTGTGCCGTTGGCAACATCTATTGCTTCTTGAAAATCTTTAACTCGAATTACCGCTAAGACAGGTCCAAATATTTCCTGTTGTGCAATAACTCCATTTGCGGGTACTTCTGAAAAAATCACAGGACCGATAAAATAACCTTGGGTGGGTGCGGGTAACTCTAAAGCTAATTTAGCTTCTTTTTTGCCTTCTTCAATATACTCCAAAATGCGAGATTGGGCATTAGCATCAATTACCGGACCAACTTGGGTACTGGGTAACTCCGTTTCCCCAATATTCAAGGATTTTGTGGCTTCTACCAACCTTTCCACAAAAGCATCATAAATGGGTTCAAGCACAATCACTCGTGAACAAGCAGAACATTTTTGACCACTATAACCAAAAGCAGATTGGACAACGCCGACAACAGCCTGGTCTAAATCAGCACTTTCATCAACAATGATGCCATTTTTGCCACCCATTTCTGCAATTACCTTTTTAAGATGCTTTTGACCAGGTTTGAGAATTGCGGCTTCTGCGTAAATTCTACAACCTACTTCTTGAGAACCAGTAAAAGCAATGACATGAGTATCAGGATGATTTACCAAATAAGCGCCGACTTGAGAACCCTTACCAGGAACGTATTGAAAAACACCTTTGGGGATTCCCGCTTCCATTAAGATTTCTGTAAATTTTGCAGTAATAACAGAAGAAGTTTCCGCCGGTTTGAGTAAAGTACAATTTCCCGAAACCAAAGCAGCGACAGTCATACCGCAAGCAATAGCCAAAGGAAAATTCCAGGGAGAAATCACAATAGCGATTCCTTTGGGCTGGTAAATATAACGATTGGTTTCCCCAACCACATCATAAATTACACCCTTATCCAACCGTTCCATTTCCTCAGCATAATAAAGACAAAAATCAATAGCTTCCGAAACTTCCCCGTCAGCTTCCTTAACAGGTTTCCCCACCTCCAAAACTATCCAAGCGGAAAGTTCAGCGCGTCTTTCTTCCATTAACTTCCCAGCTTGACGCAAAATATCCGCACGTTGCTTAACAGGAGTTTTTTTCCAAGCGGGAAAAGCAGCTTTAGCAAATTTCATTGCTTCCTCAGCTTGTTCAATGCTAAGTAAACCTACTTTACCGACAATTTGACTAAAGTTAGAAGGGTTAAGAGAATCTACAAAAGTTGTCGTATTTACATATTCCCCATTAATGAAAGGTAAATAAGTTTTACCCAACTGCGGACGTACACCCTCGAAAGCTAAACGCGAACTATCCCTGCTTTCTTCCTTGGCAAAATCAGTATCCGCAACACCGCAGAACCCCCCCTCAGTCCCCCCCGCAAGCGAGGGGGAAGTTAGAACTGGTATTGGTGGTGCTAGTAATTCTTCAATTGGACGATTTTCTAAATTTTGGCGTAAAAAGGAGCTATTTGCGGTATTTTCCAACAACCTACGAATTAAATAAGCCATTCCCGGTAATAAGTCACCGTAGGGACAATAGACCCGGACGCGATAACCCTTATCTACCAAAGCTTTAGCTATTTTATCACCCATGCCGTAAAGCACTTGCATTTCAAAGCGACGACGGGGAACATTGAGACTTTCCGCTATGGCTATGGCGCGAGATTGCGATCGCACATTATGACTTCCTATGGCAGAATAGACATACTCATGATTTTCGAGTAATAGTTGCGTAATCGTCTCAAAATTGGCATCGGTGGCGACTTTATCATTGTAAACTGGTTGTGGCCAATGCTTTTGAGCAGCTTTAATAGTTTCCTGATCCCAATATGCACCTTTAACCAAGCGAATACTGAGAGGATAACCGCGTTGTTTTAACCAAGCAATGATATCTCTAGCGTCTTGTTCACTATCACGCAGATATGCTTGGATTGTCATGCCAATATCTGTGCGTTGACGAAATTCCTCTTCCAGTAACAGTTTTTTGAGAATGGTAAAAGTAATATCCTTGTAGGCGTATTGTTCCATGTCAAAATGGACTGCTGCGCCCAATTCTTGAGCGCGACGGAGTAAAGTCCGAATATGATTGCTGACTCTTGCTTCACTACCTTGAGCATCTAAAGGGTCAAATTGGGAGTAAAACGCCGTTAATTTGACAGAAACCTGAACTTTCGGGATATTTTCGCCGTCAGCTTCATCAATAGCGGGAATTTTCGCCCAATTTTTTGATGCTTCTACCAATTGCTGCATCAATTCCAGGTATCTTTCTAAATAAGATTGCGCTTCTACTTCCGTAATTACCGCTTCACCGAGTAAATCAATGGTGAAAGCCATTTTCTCTTTTCGCAGTCTCTCAACGGTTTTGATGACTTGCTTAATATTTTCGCCGGAAATATACTTGTGTGCTAAAGTTTCTACAGCAGTTCCCACGGTTGTCGCTGCTACCTGTGCGGGCATAGAATCGGGGTTAGCAAAATTTAAGATTGCTTTTAAAGCTGCGGGTAGTTCTACCGATTCATCTCCCAAATATTCTTGCATATGGGAGGCGATTTCTGATTTACTATGTATTGCGGGCAAAGTATCAATGAACCGAAATAATTGTACTCTTAAACCCGGATTACTCATAGCCCAATCGAGTAGTTTATCATCCCAGCGCATTTGGTCGCGTAAAGCTGATAAAAATGAGCGATTTTCCTGACTAGCAGCTAAAACTTGTTTAGCAATTTCTTGGGTTTTCGCTTCGTATCCGCTGTTTTCTACTGATAATACCATAAGTTTGTTAGTTTCCAAACAATATTTTTTTGAAGTAATGTTGAATGATTGTCCAAAAATGGATTACGGTGTTATTTCTAACTTAGTTAACGCCATTTTGTAAACTTTCCTAGTAGTTTTGAATGTGGTTGTATTGAATATCTGGAAAAACTGGGCTTTAGTATCTTTGGGGATAGGTATAGTTTACCTGGTAGGTTGTACAAAAAAGCCGACGAATGCACAATTGCAAGTATGACGCAAAGAAGCAAGTAATCGCAATGCGGAAATTCTAACAGATAATTTATCTTCTTAATCAAGATAACCGAACATTAACGCACTCCAACCAATAATACCACCTCCTAAAATCAAGTAAGCAGCATTAATGCGGTAGCGAATTGCTAAAATTGCCGAAATAATAGAAATTCCTAAACCTAAAAAATCCACATAAGGAGTTTTTGGTAATATTAAAGTAGCTATTCCTAATTGAATTGTAGTTAATACCATTAACGCTACAGCACTCACATTGACAGCATCTAAAAAAGGTCTTGTCCAAGATGAATTACGAATAGGATTCATGAAAGGATTTAAAGCAGCAACAAGTAAAAATGAGGGGAGAAAAATTCCCAAAGTTGCCACAATTGCCCCCGGAAATCCAGCAATTATATAACCAATAAATGTCGCAGTAGAAAGTACAGGACCAGGAGTAAATTGCCCAATAGCAATAGCATCTAATAATTGTTGTTGTGTTAACCAACCGAATTCTTCTACTAATCCTCCTTGTAAAAATGCTATTAATAAATAACCACCACCAAACAGCACACTACCAACTTTGAGAAAAAATAAACCCAATTGCCACAAAGGTACAGATACATGATTATTTATAGCTGTATTCACAGTTGCAGTAGTTTGCAAAAATGTACTTGTAGTTAAACCAATTATCATTAAATTAATTTGATTACTACTGCGTAACCAAATCATTCCTAATATTCCTCCTAGCAATAAAGCCATAACTTCGTTAACTTTAGCAAACCAAGTGATTAAGCCAACTGCTATAGCAATGATGAGTAATTTTCGGGTTTTTACCGCTTTTTTCCCTAAACCCCAAATAGCATTCATAATAATTGCTAAAACAACAGGTTTAATTCCATAAAGTAAAGGTAAAACTTGGGGTAAAGTCCCATAATTGACATATAAATAAGCAAATAAACCTGTAATTAAAACCGCAGGGAAAATAAAACAAACTCCCGCAACAATTAAGCCTAACCATCCTGCATAAATGTATCCTATATGAATAGCAATTTCTGTGGAATTAGGTCCAGGAATTAAGTTAGTTACCCCTAATAAGTCTAAAAAATGTTCTTGTGTCAACCATTGACGACGTTTAACTACTTCATCTTCTATCATAGCAATATGGGCAACTGGTCCACCAAAACCAATAATGCCTAATTTGAGAAAAAGTTTAGCAACTTGAGTTAAGCGATTGAATGATAAATTATTCATTTAGTTTAACAGTTAAAGCTATATTTGGATAATCACTAAATACACCATCTATACCTAAACTAAAAAATATTTCATATTCTTTTTGCGGATTTCCTTGCAAGTCTAAAGGTAAGAAAAAATCCTCATTTCTAAAAGTCCAAGCATGAACTTGTAAATTAGCTGCATGAGCATCTATAATTAAAGATGTCGGTGATAATAATTTACCATAATTATCTCTAGGAATCAATAAGTTTTTATGTACACCTATTGCTTGGGCATATTCCGCAATTTCTCTTAACCCTTTTTGCGTTAATAAATCTGCATAAGTCCGAGGATCATTCTCAATCACAAAATCATAAGGTTTACCAATATTATTAATTAATTGCACTAAAGGCAAATCAGTTTTCTGAGATAATTCTTTGAGGTTACTAACTTCAAAAGATTGAATAAATATCGGTAAATTAATTTCCTGCAAATTCAATAATAAAGTGGCTTCTAATGGTAAACCAACAGATTGAAAATAACTGGGATGTTTGGTTTCTGGATAAATGCCAATATGGCGGCCAATTGTTTGACTTTTATGCTTTGCTAAATCAATGATTTCTTGAAAAGTGGGAATAGTAAATATGCCGTTATAAGCTGTATTTTGGGGACGAAGTTGGGGAATGCGTTCTTGTGCTGTTAAAGTTTTGATTTCTGCTATGGTAAGATCTTCTGTAAACCAACCAGTTTTAATTTCATCATCAATAATTTTCGTAGTTTTTAAATGAGCAAATTCTGGATGATTAGCAATATCGGTAGTTTCTGATATTTCATTTTCATGACGGGCAATCAAAATACCATCTTTAGTTATCACTAAATCAGGTTCAATATAATCAGCACCTAAATCAATTGCTAACTCATAACTTGCTAAAGTATGTTCAGGACGGTAGCCACTTGCGCCGCGATGAGCGATAATGATAGGGGGTTGATATGTAAAAGTTTGAGTCATGATTGCTTACTACTTTCCTTTTGACACTCCCCGGTCTAAAGACACGGGGATTCTTGGTTCAACGAGTCCACTTAGCTTAGACCCCTTGCGGTATCTAAGTCAGAGGTGGTTCTCTCCCCAAGCGTTAACTTTCCTCCTGCCCGGAGGTAGTTGCATTGCTGCAAATTTTGATTGAGTTTAAATCCTGTGTCGTCTAGCTCCCATGAAGATTTTACCTATTCGGAGGGCAGTCACTAGAACTATGGAATAGAACCCCATATCTTCAATTGTCAAGGTACAGATTGCCGTCAGGCATTTAGGTTTTTAGACAGGTTGATTACCTTTCCTGTTGCAAGTAAGTATAGCATAGTTCACTGGAGGCTAAAGCCTCTGGCTGGCTTTCATCCCTTGCCTCAAGGACAATTAAGTTTTTCCGCCACGCTCCAAAACTTAATTTCAAGGGTTTTCAGCCTATTTTCTTATAATTAAAGTCCCACTGTTATTATTTTTTGTTATGAAACTCATGATGTCAACTCAACCTGAAACCAAACGTATAGAAGAACTACGATGTTTGCTACAAAAAGCAGGCTACGCTTATTATGTTCTAGATGCGCCAATTATGGAAGATACGGTTTATGATCGGCTGTATCGAGAGTTGCAAGAATTAGAAACTAACAATCCCGAATTAATTACTGCTGATAGTCCGACTCAGCGCGTTGGGGAAAGACCTGCTACCCATTTTACCTCAGTCCGTCATAATATCCCCCTGTACAGCCTGGAAAATGCGTTTAATATTGAAGAATTGCAAAATTGGGATCAACGGTGGCGGCGACACTCACCAACTCAGTATAATGACGGAGATATAGAATATGTATCTGAGTTGAAAATTGATGGTGCTGCTTTAGCATTAACTTACGAAAATGGAGTTTTAGTCAGGGGGACAACGAGAGGAGATGGGGTAATGGGTGAAGAGATTACCCAAAATGTGAGAACTATTCGCTCAATTCCCCTGCGTTTGAATTTTGACGGTTTAGAAAATATTGCTAAAGTGGAAGTACGGGGAGAAGTGTTTCTACCTTTACAGGTGTTTAAAGAAATTAATCAGAAAAGACAAAAAGCTGGTGAACAAATATTTGCTAACCCGCGCAATGCTGTAGCAGGTACGCTCAGACAATTAGATTCTCGCATTGTCGCACAACGACAGTTAGATTTCTTTGCTTATACTTTGCATATTACGGGGTTGGATGATTCCAGTATTGCCAATACCCAATGGGAAGCTTTGGAATTATTGCAAAGACTTGGTTTTCGAGTTGATACCAACCATAAACTCTGCCATTCTATTGCTGAAGTTGTTGAATATTACCAATATTGGGATACAGAACGGCTGAATTCTCCCTATATGACAGATGGTGTTGTCGTCAAATTAAATACTTTTAGACTGCAAGAACAATTGGGGTTTACACAGAAGTTTCCCCGCTGGGCTATAGCCTTAAAATATCCCGCCGAAGAAGCCCCAACCCGTGTAGAAAAAATCACTGTTAACGTTGGCAGAACCGGGGCATTAACTCCCTTAGCGGAAATGTTGCCCGTACAATTAGCGGGGACAACAGTTTCCCGTGCTACCTTACATAATAGCGATCGCATTGAACAATTAGACATCCGTATTGGCGACACCGTGATTGTTCGCAAAGCCGGGGAAATCATTCCCGAAGTAGTCCGGGTAATCAAAGAACTACGTCCCGTTAATACCCAACCTTTCATTATGCCTTCCCATTGTCCAGCCTGTGGACAGCTAGTAGTCAGGGAAACTGGAGAAGCAGTTACTAGATGTATAAATGCTTCCTGTCCCGCCATTCTCAAGGGTGAAATTGAACATTGGGTCAGTCGTGACGCGTTAGATATTAAAGGTGTAGGCGAAAAGTTGGTGTATCAACTTGTAGATAAAGGCTTAGTCCATTCCGTGGCTGATTTATATGACTTGAAAATAGAAGACTTGTGTGCATTAGAACGCATGGGAAAAAAATCGGCGGAAAAATTGATCAATGCGATCGCTCAATCAAAAACTCAACCCTGGGCTAGAGTATTATATGGTTTAGGCATCCGTCACGTTGGCAGCGTCAACGCCCAATTACTCACAGAGAAGTTTACCACCGTCGAAGAGTTAACAGCCGCCAGACAATCGGATATTGCAGGTGTTTATGGTATCGGTGCAGAAATCGCCCAATCAGTCTATCAATGGTTTCGTACTCCAGCCAATCAAAGCTTAATTTCCCGTATCCAGGCTATTGGTTTAGAATTAGCAAACAGCGCCGAAGCTCAAGCTGTAGGCGAAATTAATCAAAAATTTGCTGGTAAAACCTTTGTCGTTACTGGCACATTACCAACTTTAAAACGCGATGAAGCCAAAGCTTTAATTCAAAAATCAGGCGGTAAAATTACTGATTCAATTAGCAGAAAAACAGACTTTTTAGTTGTAGGTGCAGATGCCGGTTCTAAGTTAGAGAAAGCGCGGAAGTTGGAAATTAGCCAATTGACTGAGGCGCAATTATTGGCAATGCTGACAGAATAGTTATCAACAGACATAAATTGTTAAATTCTGTTACAGTTTCTATTGTGAAGATAAATTAACAAGAATTTTCACATCTTAAACACTTTTAACCGTGAAAAACAATGAATTCCCTATTTACCAAAACAGTTAGTATTGCCATTGCGGCCACAACTCTTTTCGTCAGTGTTCCCGCTTTCGCTGGAACTAAGCCTGCGGCAAAACCTGCTACACCCCATACCAGTACACAGACTGTCGGGACAATTGTAGAAGTAGCCAGTGGTAACAGTTCTTTCACAACCTTAGTAGCAGCTATCAAAGCGGCTGGTTTAGTCGAAACCTTATCAGCCAAAGGACCATTCACCGTATTTGCACCTACCGATGCCGCATTCAAAGCGTTACCAAAAGGAACTTTAGAAAAACTGTTGCATCCAGAAAACAAAGCCACCTTAGTCAAGATTTTGACCTATCATGTAGTTCCTGGGGAAATTACTGCTAAAAGCATCAAGGCTGGTGATGTCAAAACAGTTGAAGGTGCTTCAGTGAAGATTCAAGTTAAGAAAGGTCGAGTCACTATAGGTAATGCTAAAGTTACCAAAGCAGATGTCAAAGCTAGTAACGGCGTAATTCATGTAATTGACAAAGTGCTGCTTCCCCCTGACGTGAAGTTGTAGAATTTTTTTCAAGCCAATAATTTGTGGGATGATTTGCAGAATAGTCTTGAGTTCTGGGGTGAGTAAATCAAACTCCAGAACCCATTGTTTTTACTGACGCGGTAAATTTCCAAAATGGTATTCAGTCTGTTGAGTTTCAACTTAGGTGTAACACAACTTTTAATGATTTGTAAGTAGTTAGGTAAATTGACACTAGATTTATTTTGCCACCTTGCAGATTAACAACGTGATATTGTGATTTATTTCTGATTCTAATGTGATATAGTTACCAAAATCGGTTCTGATGGGGAACAGCCATTGGACGTGAGGGGGAAAGTCTGGTGCAAATCCGGCGCTGTCCCGCAACTGTGAGCCATAATATGGTGAGTCAGGATGCCCGCCGATAAAAAAGAAAAGACGTTTATATAAATCTGCAAGGTACAGATGATATCTAGGAAAAAACCGGGGTTAGTTAATCTCATCTTCATGGCTGTTATTAGTTTTTACCTGGTAGTTAATTTTCCCAAACCTGCCTACGCAATGCACATTATGGAAGGGTTTTTACCTGTGCAATGGGCGATATTTTGGTGGGTTGTGTCATTACCATTTTTTATGTTAGGATTGCGGAGTTTGACTCGCATTACCCAAGCTAACCCAGAATTGAAACTTTTGTTAGGTTTGGCTGGTGCTTTTACCTTTGTGCTGTCAGCGTTGAAAATCCCTTCTGTCACAGGTAGCTGTTCTCACCCCACAGGAACAGGGTTAGGTGCGGTGCTGTTTGGACCCCTGACCATGACAGTTTTGGGTAGCTTAGTATTGTTATTTCAGGCTTTGTTACTGGCACATGGTGGATTAACTACCTTGGGTGCAAATGCTTTTTCGATGGCGATCGCTGGCCCATTCGCAGCTTATTGGATCTATAATTTCACAATGCGCCTGAGTGGTAAACAAAAAATCGCCATATTTTTAGCCGCGGCTTTGGCAGATTTACTCACCTACATTATTACTTCTATCCAACTTGCCTTGGCTTTTCCTGCACCTGTGGGTGGATTTATCGCTTCATTTGCCAAGTTCGCGGGAATTTTTGCTATTACTCAAGTACCCTTAGCAATTAGTGAAGGATTATTAACTGTCTTGGTTTGGAACTGGTTACAATCTTATAATCCTCAAGAATTGGAACTTCTGCAATTAATTAAGGGAAAAAATCAAAGTCATGAACCAATCTAAAAAAAGTTTAAATAACTGGTTTTTAATATTAGGCGTTTTAGCTTTAGCAGTTGCACCTTTAATATTTGTGCGGGGTGGTAAATTTGCTGGTTCTGACGACAAAGCCAAAGCCGCTATTACAGAAATACAACCGGAATATAAACCTTGGTTTAAATCAATATTCGAACCAGCCAGTGGAGAAATAGCTAGTTTACTATTTGCTTCTCAAGCGGCGTTAGGTGCGGGAGTAGTTGGTTATGCAATAGGTATTTATAAAGGACGTTCCCAACAGCCAAAACGTGAAGAATGACCCTACAACTAGATACTTTAGCTTATACTAATCAACTGAGAAGATTACCACCAGAACATAAACTTATTTTTGCATTGACGACTCTGATTATTTCTCTTTGCGCTCATCCTTTAGTCCAAATCTTGATAGTAATTTGGATGAGCATTTGGACAGTAATTTATGCAAAAATTCCGGTTGGTGTTTATTGGCGATTGTTAATGTTTACCATAGTTTTTTGTTTAACAAGTTTACCAGCACTAATGGTAAATGGAGTTGCAATTGCTGATGTGCAAATTGTCCAATTAGACTCATGGTATGGAATGACTTTTGGACAATTCTATCTTTACATCAGTCGTAGTGGTAGCATTCAAGCATGGGAAATTGTCACTAGATCATTAGCCTCTGTTTCTTGTTTATATTTTCTCATGTTAACTGTCCCGTTCACAGAAATTTTGCAAACTTTACGTTGGTTGAGATTTCCAGCACTTTTAACTGATTTGCTATTACTAATGTATCGGTTTATTTTCATTTTGCTCAAAACAGCTAATGAATTATTGACAGCACAAAACTCTCGCGGTGGCTATTGTAATTGGCAAACTAGCATGAAAAGTTTAGCATTATTAATTGGACAATTATTACAGCGAACTCTACAACAATATAGTCAATTTTCTCTAGGATTGCAAGCACGAGGCTTTGCTGGTGAATTGCGATTTTGGCATCCCCGACGTTATCGTCCATCTCCACGATATATCATTGAAGCAATTTGTGGCTGTGTATTATTAATAGGATTAGAAATTTGCCAAAATGCAGGAATATTTACTCGAATTTGAGCAAGTACATTACACGTATCCAGGTTCACAAAGGCTACAACAATCAGCTTTGAATGGGTTAACCATGAAGATTCCTTCTGGAAAAAAGTGTGCCTTAATTGGACAAAATGGTTGTGGAAAAACCACACTTTTCTTATTAGCTAATGGACTTTATAAACCAAATTATGGTATTGTCAAATGGTGTGGTAAACCATTAATTTATAATCGTCAACATCTCAGTAAAATTCGCCAAAAAGTTGGTTTAGTATTTCAAGATCCAGAACAACAATTAGTAGCTTCTACGGTTGAGGAAGATATTTCTTATGGTTTGTGTAATTTAGGTTTACCCACAGCAGAAATTCAACAGCGAGTAGAACAAATATTGGATGAATTTGAATTAACCAATTTAGCAGAAACACCAGTACATCATCTCAGTTTAGGGCAGAAAAAAAGAGTTTCTATTGCTGATATTATGGTACTAAAACCGCAACTTTTAATATTAGATGAGCCAACGGCATATTTAGATATTAAACATACTCGTAATTTGATGAAAACTCTCAAGAAAATTCATCAACATGGTCATACTTTATTAATGGCCACTCACGATTTAGATTTAGTCTATCGCTGGGCAGATTGGGTTTTTGTCATGGATAAAGGACAATTGATGCTAGAAGGAACACCAGAAGATGTATTTAGCCAAAGTCTACTTTTAGAAGAATTAGAGTTGGGTGTACCATTAATATATGAAATGCTAGTTAATGGGTTATCTCCTGAAGAGGGAATAATTATAGAACGAGTCCGACAACGAATATTAAAAGATGGTTGAAAATAGATTTAACCGTAATATATTTTTGTGCATATATTGTAGGTTGGGTTAAGCGACAGCGCAACCCAACAAAGTTTCAAAAATGTTGAAAGCACAACTCAACAAAATTCCGACAATGTTGAAAGTACAACTCAACAAAATTCCGAAATGTTGAAAGTACAACTCAACAAAATTCCGAAATGTTGGAAATACAACTCAACAAAACTCCGATAATGTTGGGTTTCCTTGCGTCAACCCAACCTACTTGTAGGTTAAATGTCAAAAGACAGTCTGTCAAACATTTTTTAATTCTGTTAATAAAATAAAAAGGAGATGATTTATAGTAAATTAGTTAATTAAAATCTCTGTGGAAATTGGATATGCAGCTTCAAGAAGTCCCTAATATTGCAGTCATTGTTGGTGAAAATGCCGTTACCCTTTCTCAACTACCTTCTGTGTGGCAAGATATTGCTAAAGGTAGAGCAAATGTTAAACTCAGTGACCCACAAATCTATGTGGAAATGGCGCAGTTGTTTCAATATAAACTGCAATATGGTGATGTTGATTTGTTTAATGAACGTCCCCATTTATTTCATTTAAAACGCTCATTTTCCGAGTTATTTGGGCAAATGGCACGAGAAACTCTAGAATTTTATGGTCATGATTTTATGGTTCATAATTATCCGAACTTTGCAGAAGTTGTACGTAATTTTGAATCAAAGGGTTCTGAATACAGTAATGAACTCAAAGTGGCACATATTGGACTAGAACTTTTCCGGGAATTTGGTTATGATCTACCAGCAAGTTTTTATCATGTTCATTTAGCTCCAATTTATCGAGATCATGTATTTGAAGAAAGAGCTTTAAGATTTGATCAACGGGATATAGAACATAAACGTTCTTGGGATGCTATCCTCCACGCAGGTAAGGTATTTGCAATCCAAATGAAAGTGCAAAGTATAGCCTCCAAATACGGTTTTACCTATCAACATGGCTGTGGTTGTAACTCCCATTTATCTTCCATTGATGAATCTTCCGGTGCATTTGCGTATGAATTAAGTGCAGAAAAACGTCAACGCTGGATTCGGAGTTTTATCTGGACAGCTTGGTATGAGTATGCAATATTTCCCATTGTGCCAAATACCAGTTACCTGATTTAATCAAAAGACAATTTCTTAAAGAGGTGGGAGATTTACATCTCCCATTCATGATTTATCTAATGTAACCGCTCAATAATCCAAGCTTTTCAAGACTTAACGGGAAAAGTCAGTACTATCTAATGATGTTCAAAAATTTAATTACTTCAGACACAGAATAATATATAGAAACATCCCTATTCTTGGTAATTTGCCAAACAAATTGTTCAGGACTAGAAATAACTTCTACTGTAATTTGTGCAGATTTACCACCTTGTAAAACTGTAAATCCTACTCTTTCTAAGGCGCGAATTGTCCAAATAGCAGCAACACCTTCACCTATTAAATTAACTGTTCCTTTTTCAGGTATATGCAGATTAAATTCCCCAGAAAAAATATTAAATTCCACACCTTCACTGCGGAAAGTATCAGCAAATGCACCACTTAATATCAAATCTTCTGGTGCGCCAACGTGAAGAATACCATTAATTCCTAACAGCCAAATTTTATCAGCAAGGCGCAAAGCTAAATCTAAATCATGGGTAGAAAGCAAAATTGCTTGATTTGTATCCCTTGCTAATTGACGTAACAATTGCATAATTTCCACCCGGCGTGGTAAATCTAAAAATGCTGTTGGTTCATCCAATAACATCACCATAGGCGACTGCGCTAAAGCCCTAGCAATCATAATTTTCTGTCGTTCACCATCACTTAATTCGCTCACATTCCGTTGGGCTAAATTTACCGCTCCCACAGATTTCATCGCCCAATTAATAATCTCCTCATCTTCAGGTGTTAACTTTCCCCACCAGTCAGTATAAGGATATCTGCCCATACTCACCAAAGCGTAAGCTGATAACATTCCCACATCAATTTTTTCAGTCAATACCAAACTTAAAAGTTTTGCTAATTCCTGTGGTGGTAACTTGTAAATATCATTTTCTAAAAGTTTGACTTCCCCAGCAATTGGTGGTTGCATTCCTGCCAGAGTTCGCAATAAAGTAGACTTACCAGCACCATTAGGACCAAGTAGACAAACTAATTCTCCTGTTTGCAAAGATGTAGAAATATTAGATGCAACATTCCGAGTAGTTTTCTGGAAAGTCTTATAACCAATAGTTAAATTATGAGTTTTCAGAATTGAGTTACTCATGACGGAAAAGATTTTCTAGAGTTACGTTGTAGAATTACCCAAGTAACAACAGGAGTTCCTATCAAAGCAGTAATAGCATTTAAAGGTAAAACCATTTGATTTATCAGAATTTGGGAAACCAAATCAGCAAATAAGGCTAAAGTTGCTCCCATAATAATAACACTAGGAATTAATATCCGATGATCTGAAGTATTAAAAAGACTGCGGCAAAGATGGGGAATTGCTACACCTAAAAATGCTATTGGTCCACAAAAAGCAGTAATCGCTCCTGCTAATATAGAAGCACTGCTAATCACAGAAAATCTAGTTTTCTGCACTGTCAACCCTAAACTGTGTGCATAAGATTCACCTAATAAAAGTGCATTTAAAGATTTTGATTGCAGCACAGCAATTAATAAACCTACACAAATAACTGGAGTTAAAATAGCTAATTGTTGCCAAGTTACCGCAGTGAAACTTCCAAAAGTCCACATTATATAACTTTGAATCCGTTCTTGTGAACTAAATTGCAACAAAATACTTACCATTGCACTTGTCGCATATCCAAATAATAAACCTAAAATTAATAAAGTCATTGTATCTTGTACACGACGAGAAACAACTAACATCAATCCTAATACTGAAGCTGCACCAAAACTTGCCGCTATGACTAAACTAAAATCACCAATCATTCCTAAATCAGTTAATAACGTCGGTACAGTCAAACTTGCTGTCAGTAAAACCAACGCTACTCCTAAACTTGCACCAGAACTAATTCCTAATACAAAAGGACCCGCTAAAGGATTTTTAAATAGAGTTTGCATTTGCAAGCCACTTACCCCTAAAGCTGCACCAGCTAACGTTGCAGTTAAAGCTTTAGGTAAACGAAATTTAAGAATAATATTTGTCCATGTTGTCTTTTCTGCTTCTTGTCCCAGCAAGATATTCATAACCTCATGAATGGGAATATTCACAGCCCCAAAACCTAAATCCAGTAAGAATGCCAAAATTAAACATAGTAGTAAAATCGAGAAAATCAAATATTTCTTATTAATAAATTTCCAGAGTAAAAATTTATTAATAACCTCATGCTTTTTGATTAACATCATTTATTCACTTTTTGATAGTAAAATAGGTTATGATTAGGTAATATTTCTGGATGAAATATTTTAATTAAATCAGATAAAACCACATCAGGGTTACTAATACCACTTTGCCAGTAGTCATTACCACCATTGGGACTAAGGCGAGCATTATTATTATAGAGATTTCCTTTTTTGAAAGCATGAAAATCACCATAACGATTATCTTCAGTCACAACATCTTTTAAACTGTTCCAAGATTGTCTAAGATTCAACCAATAATCAGCATTAGCAGCCCGTTCAAAAACAGCTTCAAAAGATATAGGTAAACTACCAGAAGATTTATCCTCACTCCAAAGATAATTTGCACCTGCGTCGGCTAGATATTTAGCCACATAACTATTACCACCTGGTGTATACCAAGTCCCTTTAAAATTGAAGCCTACAAACACAGTCGGACGATTTTTAACAGCTTTAGCTTTAGTAGCAATATCTTCGTATTTCTTAGCAATTGCAGCAAAGATTTTTTCCGCCTCTTCCTCCTTATTAAAAAATAAAGCAGTAAACTTTAACCATTCACTTCTTCCCAATGGTGTATCTTCCATATATTCAGCATTTATCGCCACCTTTAACCCAGCTTCCAACAACTTAGGAAAACTATCAGTTTGTTGATTTCCAGTACCAAAAGTGGTAACTAACTCAGGATTAAGTTCTAAAACTTTCTCCACATTCACAGTAGAATTATTGCCAACAGATACCACCTTACCAGCCTGGATTCTGTCAATAAAATCTGGTGTAGTTACTTGTTTAATATCGCTAACACCGATTAACTTATCAACAACATTTAACTTAGAAAAATGTGGTAAATGAGTTGTAGAAAGAGAAATCACAGAACTTACAGGTGTAGTAAATATTTGGGATTTCTCGAACCCTGGTGGTATTGGTGTACCGCATTGAACCAAAACATATTTAAAACCTGTTTTAGCATCTTTCCAGGGATTTTTAATCGTCACGACTTTGTAGTTTTTATAATATTCAACTGCAAAACCGATAGCATGAGTAACCTTCACCTTATTGGGAAAATAATCAACATTAGAATCATACTTTTGAACACAGCCATTACTAACTGAACTAACAACCGGACTATTCTGAGAACCTTGACAAGAAACAACCAAAACAGCAACTAAAAACAACTGACATAGAAAAATAATAACCTGAGACTTCCTAAAAACCATCTTCCATATTTCTCTTTGTGCCTCTGCGCCTCTGCGTGAGAAAATTACCCCAGAAAAACACCAACTAAGGATATATATATTCAACAACCTTATTCCCCTCAACCAAATGTTCCTGTACAATTCTTTCTGCAACTTCCGGCTTAACACGACTGTACCAAGTTCTATCAGTAGAATGATAAACAACAGGCCCTAACTTACAAACCTGTAAACAACCACTTGTTCTCACTTCCAAATCTAATTCCGCCTTCTCAACAGCAGCCTTTAAAGCCTCAAAAGTAGGTTGCCATTTTCGAGAAGGATAACAACGTCCAGAAGTGCAAACTGCAATATAGGCACATTTGAGAGGATTTTTAGTAAAAGGAATGGGCTTTTTACCTAATACATAAACATCTCTAAGTTCCTGATAAAAATCCAACTTTCTAAAATCAGCCTTACCTTCAGGAAGCAAATTTTCATCCTCTACATAGGGATTAGGTAAAAATATCGTCATAGCCTTTTCACCAGCACCATTCCAAAATTGAATACCCCAACTTCTGACTTCTCCTTCGGGATTTATTCTTCTATAAAATGCACCCTTATTAATCAAACGTTGCTGTCTTACTTCGATAGAAGTTTCAGCATTGGGACCACCTAGAGTTTCCTCAATACATAAATGAAAATGCCAATCTCTAGTAATAACAGTTAAATATCCATCATAGAGAACACATTTTTTAGGTGCTTCATGAAACTCCAACTCTAAAACACTACCTTGTTCCAAATGTCCCAAACCAACTTGATGCCAATTTTCATGAAATAAAGTATAAGCTAAACAAGCCAGAACATCACCTTGACAATCAAAAAACTCATACTCAATTTGCCAATCATTTCCCGTAGCTTCAATTGTTTTTTCATTTACTGGTGTTACCCAACAATTAAAATCAGCCATAAAAAACTCTCCTTATATTAAAACGTAGCACTCAAACCAATTTGAAAACCTCTACCTCCGTCAGGAAAACCAGGAAACAACTGATAACGCTGATTAAAGAGATTTTCCAAACTACCTGTAACTACCAGTTTATCACTTAAAGGTACACGCAGTTTAAAATCAAAAGTCGTATAACCAGATAAAAATTCTGTATTTGTATTATTAGTAGGATATCCATTTAAGGAATTCATTAATAAACCCAAATACAAACCTTGAGGATTTTCATAAGAAACTCCCAAATTTAATTTATCTGCACCAGCAAAGCGCAGTTCTTTGTCAATTTCCGCCGCATTAGAACTTTTCAAAATACGCGGATCATTTGCCGTGTAATTAACAAAAGTATAAATATTTTTGGCAAGTTGCAAATTCAAAGTCGCCTCAATTCCCGTAGTTTCCACCAGTCCGATATTTTCCCAAGTTCCTGTATTACCATTTACTGGTGGTGTCAGTCTCTTAAAGGCAATTGTATCAGATACGCTATTTTTGAAAAAGGTTAATCTTAGTAAACCAATATCACCAAGTTTTTGGTCAATGCCAATATCAAAACTATCACCTCTTTCTGGTTTAAGTTCTGGGTTGCCAATATTGCTAGGATTGACATTAAATAAATTAGCAATAGTAGGAACTCGGAAATTTTTGATGTAATTTGCTCTTAAAGTTGTTGAGTCAGAAACAGCAAATTTTGTCCCCACAGAAGGAGATGTGACTGAACCATTTACCAAGGTGCTAAAGTCTTGACGCAAACCTAAATTAACGGTCAAACTAGGGATTAATGCTACTTCATATTTGGCAAATAATGCTCCTTGATTAATATCATTATCATAGTTCAATGTTTCTCTATTAGTAGAATAGCTAAAAGAAGTATTCCGAACATTGACAGTGCGATAATCAAAGCCATAAACTAAACTTTGATTTTTAGCAAAATTCCAACTGTGTGTGGTTTGAATTCCGTAGGAAGTTTGGTTGGTTTCAAAGCGACTTGAACCACTAGGATCAAAACGAGTATTCAAAAAATCACCATAAACTCTAGCTGTTAATAAAGAATTATTCCCACCTCCTAATTTTGAATTCCAGGTTAAATCAGTCAAAACTTGATCTGTATATTTGCGATTTCTATCTGTAAGCGAATTAAAAAACCCTTGTCCATTGACAGGAAAAGGAATTGGCACTCCTCCCGGTGTTCCTTGTTCTTTATTTAAGTATAAAGTCGAGAAACTGAGAGTATTTCGTTTTCCTAAATCTGCTTCTAATTTGACATTGAAATTGTTATAAAGTGCATCATTATTCCTCCTTGTTCCTGAAAAATTAGCTTCAGGAATAGAAAAAGGATAATTATTTTCTGCTTGGGTACGGTTATAACCTACAACCCAAGAAATATCACCTTTTTTACCGCTATTTTGAATACTCTGTTGATTGAGTCCATAAGCACCAATATTGACTTTTGCCTCTGTGGTAATTTTCTCTGTAGGACGACGGGTGATAATATTAATTACTCCCCCAATTGCATCAGAACCGTAAAGAGTTGAACCTCCTCCTGGTAATACTTCAATTCTTTGAATATTGTTAGTTGTAAATTCCGAAAGATCGAAACCACCACTTCCGGCATTATTAATTGGTCTACCATCAAGTAATATTAATACTTGACTAGTATTAGAACCACGAATTAATTGACCACTTAAAGCATTAACTTCTGTTCCTACTGTACCATCACCTAATATACCAGGCAGAAATTTAAGTGCTTCTCTGATGGTTCTCGCACCTTGCGCTGCCATTTCTTCACCCGTAATTACATAAATTGGCCGAGTAGAATCTTTGACTGTTCCTTCCTGACGAAAGGGTGAAAAAACAGGTTCATTTAATAATTTTTCAATGACATTTATTTCAATATCAGCTTCTTTTTCTTCAGTATCTGCTGGTGTATTTTGAGTAATTTTCTCTGTGACTGGTTCTTCGTGTTGGGGAATTTCTGCTGCTATAACTTTGTAATTCTCACACAATATGCCCAAGGTCATAGTTACACTAGATGCAACAATTTGAATTCCCAGTTTCGCAACTAAATTAGTAGACATTTTTTACCTAAACACCTGTATAACTAAAAATTTGAGCAAGTCAAAGTAGCAGTGTTTTTCATTAACCAGGACGGTAATTTACTCAATTACACGCCAGAAAAAGACTGCAACAATAAAGATAGAAAGAAGTCGCACTGCATTTATGTGAGAATAATAATCATTATCGCATAAATAGTAAAAATTGCAATAGCAGTTTGGCATCAATTCAACTAGTCACCAAGAGCAGCATACTTTTTATACTGATGCCTAAGTAGGTTGGCATTGAAAATTGTCGTTATAGCAAGATAAACGCGGATAATTTTGTACTTCATTAGACTAGGAAATGCTAAGTAGGTTGGCGTTAAAAATTGTCGTTGGGGCAAGGGAACAGGGAACAGGGAACAGGAAGAGGTGAAAACATTCTAAATCTTCGCTGTTAAATAATTTTTCACCCCGTTTCGCTGCTGGAGAAATGGCATTGGTATCACCACCAAAGCGATATTTATCATAGGGAGAATTGACAGAAATCAAGCTGCGTTGAAAAGCTGCTAAAGCCTTAGTTAAATTACTCAGGTTAATAGGATATTTATCATTCTTAAAAGCATCTGTAAACATCTGCCGATATTTCGCGTCATCTCGCAACATTGCTAATATTTGTTTCTCCCTTCCTACCATCCCCATTTCCACTGGATGTTCCCCAAATATTGGCACTAAAGCTTGATTTTCCAACTTTGTCATTAAAGGATTAGCCCAAGTTAATACAGGGTTATAGGCAATATTCGCAAGACTCATGGAGTTACGAGAAATTAATTTTTACTTCTTGGGTGTTACTCGTTTGAGCTACAGTTTTGGTAACATCACCAAAATTTCCAGCCAAAATAATTACTGCTGTTGTGGTAGATGTTAATAATAATTGCCGTTTCATGGTTATTTGTATGAATATATAAAGTTAGTCTGAAAGTAGCCGTATCTCTACTGTATTCAATTTTCAGTTAAATAAATCACTAAGTCAAAAGACAAACTGTCAAACTTGATTTTCGATTTTGTGGGTTTGGAGAAATCGCTACATATTTAAATCAAAAGAAGCCTTAGTTTAAAAAACTAAGACTCCATGTGAGATTATTTAATATTTTCCTAATTTAATTAATGTTTTATTTGTTGATTCAAAAACTGATTTACAGGTTTGTCAACCATCCAATAAAGCCATTTCCTGTGATTACTTCCACAGCTATGAGTGAGACAAAACCAATCATTGCTAAACGTCCGTTGAGCTTTTCTGCGTATTCTGTAAAACCTACTCTTGGGGTTTCGTCTACATATACTTTGGGTTCAATCGCAAAGCTGTTGAGTTGACCGAGTTCGTTGGTGGTAAAGCCTTTAGCTGTCATGTTTTTTTCTTTTTTGTTTTCTTATGTAAATGAATATAACATTTTGTAAACATTTTTTGCAAGGGCTTGACATAAATAAAAAATACGGGATACCGTACAAAGTCTGTTGGGTATACCGTATAATCAAGTTCAGTTAGGGCTGAAAGGAAAAAATTTGTCAGCAAAGCCGTTGAGGAAACCTATACTGCAAGTACCTTAGATTGAGATTTGGTAAATAAATCAGCTAAGTAGGTGAACTGAAAAATTTAAAGGTATGTGAAGAAAAGTAAAATCGCCCAAAACTCTCTTCCTGTTCCCAGTTAAGAGTTCCCTGTTCCCTTGCCCCAACGACAATTTTTAACGCCAACCTACTTAAATGATGTGGTTGGCGATCGCGCCAATTACCCTTATGATATGCATAGCCCGCAATCAATGGTAAAGCCACAGTTGCTTCTGCAAATACCATTTGTTCAGTAGCTTTATCCACCTTGCCCCAAGAATGCGCCTCTTTGAGAGTAGAACCAGATAAAGCCCCATCTCGTTCATCAGCAACGGTAACTTGAATTGTATACTTGTGCATAATTGTATCAAAACCCAGCATTTCCGCAGCTACCACCGTATCCTGAGCAAAGTTTTTCGGCACACCACCACCAATCATCACTAAGCCAGTATAGTTTGAAGCTAGTTTACACTGGGTTAACTCCCGGAAATCTGAGCCATTCGTGGAATGGTCTAAGCAGATAAAAATTGCTGTGAAAAATTAAAATCCTAAAACCCTCGCACTTTGATAGAAAATAAAACTTGTTACCCAAGCTAAACCAACAGACCAAGCCACCGATATAACTGCAAATTTCCAACTTTTAGATTCACTTTTGAGGACGGCAACAGTTGACAAACAAGGAACATAAAGGAGAGTAAATAACATAAAACTATAAGCCTGTACCCAATCTATTTGATGGGCAATAGTCCCCATTAAATCTGCACCCTCAGCCTTACCGTAAATTACCGCTAAACCACCTAAAACAATTTCTTTAGCAATAAAGCCGAAAATGAGAGCTACAGCCAATTGAGCATTAATTCCAATTGGTGCTAATAAAAGCGGCAATTGTTCCCATCCCACCATAAAGACCATCAATGAGGAAACCTTTCAAAAACGGTGGTAAACCCCCTAATAACGGCTCTAGTGCTACTCCCTTAAACCAGTCCAGGGTATCTCCCATAAACTTTTGCACAGGTGTTCCCAGGGCATATACTATCTGGAACATCAAAAACATGGCGGCAAAAAACAACGGTAAGCCAAAGACTGGATGTAAGAGAACTCTATCTAAGCGTGTTCTTAGGTTTTCCTCAACTTGTGCTGGAGTATAAACTGCATCCTCCAATAAGCTGCTCATTTCTGAGGCAATTTTGCTATCGCACGCAGAACACTGTGCTAAAGAACGTGCTGTGATTGGTTCTTGCTGTTGCTGGAGAGTTTGTGCGATCGCTTTTACTGCTTGATCATAACCATCACCATACTTAGCACTAATGGGCAGCACTGGTATTCCCAAATGCTTGGCTATTCTATTAGGCTCAATTTTTACCCCAAATTTTGGGGCTTCATCTGCCATATTTAGTAATAATACTGCGGGAAGATGTAAATGTTTGATCTGTAAAGCTAGACTAAATAATCTCATATTTTTACAAAAATATCAAAATTATCTCAAAAGATTTATTCTGTACGGTTATATTCTAGGTTGGTTTTGATATGGGTATCTTTGCAGTTAATACCTTTGCATAGAACAAGTATAAAACGACCGATTGTCAAACCTTAAACGACCGATTGTCAAACATTTCAAAGCTTAAAACTTTTGGAAGTAATATAATGTAAACAAATATTAATGTGTATCCTGAATAGGTATTTAGCCCTTTTGCGTAACTCCCTTAAAGAGTATGGAAATTTTATCTAATACCTTAGCTTTATCACGCTTGCAATTTGCATTTACAGCAATTTTTCACATGATTTGGCCTGTTCTCACGACAGGTATGTCTATTTACTTAATTGTCGTAGAAGGACTATGGTTAAAAACCAAAGATCCCACTTATTATCATCATGCTCGTTTCTGGTCAAAACTGTATTTACTAAACTTTGGAATCGGAGTTGCATCAGGTTTACCAATGGGTTTTCAGTTTGGGACTAACTGGGACCCATTATCAGAAGCAGTGGGAGATTTCTTAGGTAGTATTCTCGGATTTGAAGGCTCAATGGCATTTATGCTAGAGGCTTCTTTTTTAGGAATTATGATGTTTGGTTGGGAGCGAGTTCCTCCCGTAATTCACTATTTAGCGACTATTCTCGTGGCTTTTGGGGCGAATCTTTCCACATTCTGGATTTTGGTTGCTAATTCATGGTTTCAAACTCCTAGTGGTGGACAAATGGTGAATGGTAAATTTATTGTTGATGACTATTTCCAAGCAATTTTAAATCCCTTCATGGTAAATAGTGTTCTCCATATGTTCTTGGCAACATTGGAGACTTCTTTATTTGTCATTGGTGGCATTAGTGCTTGGTATATTCTCAATAATCGCCATTCAGAATTTTTCAGCAAATCATTGAAAATAGTTTTAGCAATATCTATTTTTGTTGCTCCCTTACAAGTCTACATTGGTCACGCTAGTGGTGATCAAGTTTATCACTATCAACCAACTAAATTAGCCGCAATTGAAGCCCAATGGGAAACAGTACCCGCTGGTGAATCTGCCAAGTGGAATATATTAGCAATACCTAATAGAAAAGCGGAAAAAAATGATTGGGAAATTTCTATTCCTAATGGTTTAAGTTACATTTTAGATCTCAAACCCAAACTTTCTGAACCAGTATTAGGACTGAAAGAATGGAAACCAGAAGACCGTCCACCAATGATTCCCTTGATTTTTTATTCCTTCCGAATCATGGCAGGAATCGGCTTTTTCTTAGTAGGATTAATGCTGTGGAGTATCCTACAATGGCTCAGAGGTAAACTGAGTCCAAATAACTTAACTCAACAAAAATGGTTATTACGGGCTTGGATTTTAGCTGCACCTTTGGGCTATATTGCGATTGAAGCAGGCTGGATTGTGCGCTGTGTGGGAAGACAACCTTGGACGGTATACGGGCAAATTCGCACTACTGATGCAGCTTCTCATTTACCACCGGGTGAAGTATTATTTTCTTTGACAGTTATTACTATTCTCTACAGTGTTTTGTTTGTTTGTGCGATGTTTTTTGGTAGCCGCATTATTCGTAAAGGACCAGATTTAACTTTACCAATACCTGGAGGTGAGATAAATACAGTAATTGCCACTGAATCGGTGACTCATCTTCCTGATAGTCGTCCTTTAGAAACGCCACAATAGAAAGAAGTTATATGACAGCTTTATTGCGCTTTTTACCACAAGTTTGGTTTTTCATTCTAGGGCTATTTCTGTTCCTGTATGTGCTTTTAGATGGCTTTGATTTAGGCGTTGGTATCCTCTCTTTGACTGCTTCTGATGAGAAACGCCGTAGTTTATTAATGACCAGTTTAGGTAACGTTTGGGATGCTAACGAAACCTGGTTAGTTTTGATGGCAGGAGCATTATTTGGGGCTTTTCCTTTAGCTTATGGAACAATTTTAAATGCCCTTTATCTACCTTTGATGGTAATGGTTGTGGGGTTAATTTTGCGGGCTGTTGCTTTTGAATTTCGAGAACATTCTGATAATAAAAGTTTTTGGAATTTTGCCTTTGGAATTGGTAGTTTTATTGCTGCTTTATTTCAAGGATTTGCATTAGGTGGTGTATTAGCAGGAATCAAAGTTGATGCGGCCGGGCATTTTATTGGTGGGATGTGGGATTGGTTAAGTTGGCAATCATTATTAACAGCATTGACACTTGTACAAGGTTATGTATTGATTGGTTCAACTTACCTGATTTTAAAGACTGAAGGGACATTACAAGAAACTCATTTTCGTACAGCAAAATTAGCAGCTTGGACAACTTTTATTGGCGCAATTTTAATTACCATTACTACGCCAATTGTCTATGAAAATGCTAGACTTAAACTATTTCATCAACCAGAAGTTTATATCTTTGCCCTAATTCCTTTGTTGGGTATGCTGTTGATTTGGTTGCTGTTAGAAAGCCTAAACCGGAAAGAAGAAGTTGCCTCATTTGTTTACACAGCATTAATATTTCTGCTGACATTTATTGGTTTAGGATTTATTGCCTTTCCCTACATTATTCCCCCCACTATTACTATTTATCAAGCAGCATCTTCTGCTACTTCAATGGTTTTTATGATTACTTTCATTGGGTTTTTGATTCCGATTATGTTGTTTTACAACATCTACAATTACTTTGTCTTTCGAGGTAAGGTAGTCATCAGCGAAGAGGGAGATTGACACTCTCAGCGCGAAAGCCAAGCTCGTTTCTGCGGACAGAATTAAATTAATTTAATTCTCGCTAGGTTTTGGGTAAATCTTAATTTATGCTTAATTGGAGAACTCTATTGAGTTTCAATTTTGGTTTAACACAACTTTTAATTGTTTGTAATGTCTTATTCTACTCAAACCCTTAGCAACCCAGATATTTGGGCTGTTACCACTGATTTAACTACTCTCCGTCAAAAGCTACTAGATTTATTTTGCCAGCTTGCGTATCAAGAAGGTGATTTTGTTCTTTCCTCTGGACAACATAGTTCTTACTATATTAATGGTAAACAAGTCACACTCCATCCCCAAGGGGCTTTGGCTATGGCGAGGTTATTGTTACCAATGTTGCCTGAAGATACTCAAGCTGTAGCCGGTTTAACCTTGGGGGCTGATCCGATTGTCTCCGCAGTTAGTGTGGTTTCTGTGTACGAAAATAGACCTATACCAGCTTTAATTATTCGCAAGGAAACAAAGGGACACGGGACAATGGCTTACATTGAAGGTCCCAGTTTACCCCAGGGTGCAAAAGTCGTAGTTTTGGAAGATGTGGTAACAACTGGACAATCTGCACTCAAGGCTGTGGAGCGGTTACAGGCGGCTGGTTATACGGTAGATAGGGTAATTTCCCTAATAGATAGATTGCAAGGCGGTGGGGCGTTATATGAGTCCGCTGGCTTGCAGTTTGAGGCTTTATTCACAATTCAGGATCTTCAAAAACGCTATCGAGAAATTAACTGAGGAGTCAGGAGTCAGGAGTCAGGAGTCAGGAGTCAGGAGGAAGAAAGAAGAAAGAAGTTTCTCCCCTGTTCCCTGTTCCCTATTCAAGTCTGAGACATTTTGGCAATCAGATTGGTAATTTCCTGATAATATCGCGTGTTTCCTGACTGAGAATAGAGATCAGCAGATTTACGGAAATCGGCGATTGCGTCTAGCTGATTCCCCAAATGTCTATGTATGTCTGCTCTGACTAAATAAGCTAAAGGATAGCGTGGTTGCAAGTGAATAGATTGAGTTAAATCTGCTAATGCGGTATTTAATTCTCCTACCAGAAAGTGACTACGACCGCGATTAAACCAGTCTTCAGCTAAATTAGGGTTAATGCTGATGGCTTGAGTATAATCTGATATGGCTTTTTGGTACTCCTTTAGGGCATAACGAGCATTAGCGCGATCGCTATAAAATACAGCAGACTGGGAATCTAATCGTAAAGCTTCAGTAAAATCACTAATTGCTCCTGTAAAATCTTTAACTATATAACGACTACTTCCTCGATGATAATATGCTGCTAAAGAATCAGAATCTATCTTTAATGCTTGGTTATAGTCTTGAATAGCTGTTTGTATATTACCTAACAACTTGTAAGCATCTCCTCGCTTACAGTAAGCTGAGGCAAATTCTGGAGATACTTCTATAGCTTGAGTATAATCTGCAACTGCACCAATAAGATCCTGTATAGCTTCTCGTACCATGCCCCTTCCATAGTAAGCTGTTGCTAAATGAGGATCAATTTGTAATGCTTGATTATAATCAATAATCGCATTTTCATAATTTCCCAGTTGGTGATGTGCATTTGCTCGAAAACCATATACTGAAACTAATGTAGGATTAATTTGTAATGCTTGGTTGTAATCTTTAATGGCATTTTCATAATCTCCCAAATTACTATGGACTAAACCCCGTTCATAGTATGCTTGAATATCATCAGGAACTATTTTTAATGCTTGATTAAAATCAGCAATTGCTTGATAATAATCTTGAATACGGGCATAAACTAAACCCCGATTGTAGTAAGCTGCACCAAATTTAGGATTAATTTCTAGAGAACGATTATAATTAGAAATTGCACTTTGATATTCTTGCAAAGCATAATAACTGTTACCCCGATTATGGTAAGCTTCAGGAAAATTAGGATTGATTTTTATACATTGATTATAATCAGCAATAGCTTTTTCATAATTACCTAAAATATGAAAAATATTACCTCGATTAATATAAGCCATCGAAAAATTAGCATATAATTCTAAAGCCGCATCAAAATTAGCCAGTGCTTGTTGATAATTACCATCATGATAATGATCTAAACCCTGTTGGTGTAAAGCATTAACAACATCAAAATCAATATTTTTATTCATTTTGTAACTTGTAAGCACACAAAATAGATTTTACCACAGATAGATCAGATAGATACCCGATTTCTTTGAGAAGTCGGGTATCTGTTTTTTTGTTTAACTTATCAGTACAGCTTCCTGTTGAGACTTTTTAGATAAATCTACAATTTCACATTCCATATTATGTAAAGTAGTTAACATCAAATCATCACGGTGTTGCCAAACTGCAAATATTTTATCTCTACCATCATTTAGAGTGTCTAAATCAATTTTATAACCATCATCGACTTGCTGTAATTTCAAACCTAACAAACCTAAAAGTCGGCTTAATAACTTAATTCCCGCAACAGATTCTTTACCTCTAACTAAATCAATACCTAAAGCGCGTTTAATATGTCTACTACTTTGTCCAGCTACATTTTTTAGCCAAATTAAATCAGCGTCATTTTCACTAAATACTCTTTCTGTTTCCAGAAATTGCATCATTCCTAAAGCCCGCATAGCTTCTACTTTCAACGTATAAGTTCTTAAATCTGGGAGAAAAACTTTACCTTCACCCCACAATAACTGCTGACTCCATTCTTGCTGATCTTTTACATGAAAATATTCACTTTCATGAGTCAGATAATAATGAATTAATAATTGTCCATAATAACCTTTTTCATCCTGTAATTTGAGTTGGGGAGTAACTACAATTCCATACCTTTGTCTGAGAATATATTTATCAACTTGATGACGTTCTCCATTGCTAAGAGAATGTTTAGTTAATAGCTGTTCATATTCCACATAGTCAATATCTTTAGCATTAGCTACAGAATTTGCTGCTGCTGATTGATTTTGCTGCTTAATTTCTTTGATTTTGCGTTTAATTTCCTTGGCTTTTTGAAGACTTTGTCCCCAATCTTTTTGCACTTTAACAATTTCTACAATTAACCGTTTGCGATTTTCTACATCACTAGGTTCAGTGGCAAAAAAGGCTAAACGCAAATCACGAAGAATGTTATTTTGGACTTCATTACTTCGCATTTGAATTTGATGACCATCATTTATTAATCCATCCTGCATTGATTGCCGATAAAGACGAATAGAAGCATTTACCCTAGCAGATAATTTTGCCCAAGTGCGTAAATGAATAGGATCATAAACTAGAGGTAAATCTACATCTATTTTATGTAATGGACTTAATAAAGCTAAGTTTTCTTTTTGATTTTCTTGATACCAATTAGACAGTAACCGATAATTTGTACTGCCACTACCAATTAAGCCAATACCGCGTTTAGCACACCAAACAATACGGGGAACATTATCCCTAACTCTTGCTAAAGCTTGACGGGCTTCTGAGTCAGGAATTACCCCTTGAAAAATGCCATAAACTCGGTCAAAATGTTGAACATCAATACTAATTCCTGTTCCCAAACTAGGGGTAACAAAAACAGTATCATAATCAGTGATTTTTTGATTAATAGCAGCTATCAAATCAACGGCTGCATGACCAGGTGTATTAGTAGTATGACTACTAACTACTAAAGTTTCAGGAAATTCTCTTCTGAGTTTCTGTAAACGTTCTTTTAAATAACGTTCAATAGTTTCACAACTGTAGCGTCCAGAACGACTATCGGTAGTAACATAGCATTTACGTCCAGCAATTAAATCTAATTCTAATTGATGAATTAGGGGTGTGGGATTGGGTGAATCATAAAAAGTTGTATCCCAACCTTTTTCCGGTTTCCATTCATTGACAACTACCCAAGGATTTAATTTAATTCCGGCTAAGGTCTGTAAATATTCTAAAGATACATCTGATAAATCGGCATCTTGGGCAATTATCAAACCTCCTGTTGTGAGAACTGTAGAAATTAGTTGTTGGAAAATACGAAGAATTTTAACTCGTTTTTGTTTACAGGTATTACTATTGAGTAAATGCCATAAAGACTGCTCAACCTCATCTAAAATTAATATGGCACCGTGCCAATCTTCGGGTTTTAATTTCCAAATTGAATCTACACATAATCCCAAAGATGGCGTAATTGGTAACGGAAACTTAACAGCTACTTCATCAGCTTCTATCCGCCATGATTCATGCTCAAAACCCCATTTAATCCCGATTTTATCACATAAAAACCGTCCCAAGATGATTCTATGGGTAATTAATAAAACTGGTTGATTATGATTTTTTGCTCGTTGAACAATGCTTTTTAATGCTGTGGTTTTACCTGTACCCTTGGCTGATTTTACTCCTACTAAACCAGAGGTAGGAAAGGCAATTTTTCCCAAATAAGGACGGTTAACAGTAAGTGCAGCGGGAATTGTTAACTCTGTATGGGGTTTGGTTTGGGCAATATAAATATCTAAATCTAGGCTTTGACGATAAGTTTTATCAAAGGCTGTTGCACCTTTGGCAATGATAAATTCATCAACTCCTTTTTCTTTGCCTGGAAGTTCGACAACTTTAACAGGACAGTTTTGTTGTTGAAATAAACAACCCAATTGAGAAATAGCATTATTGACAGCCGCAATTTTTTTGCCTTGGGTTTCAAAATCAAAACAAATATAAAAGTTGCGTTTTATGTTTGTGAATACTGCTAAATCAGGTATTAATTGCCGCCGGGTAACTTTGCCAAATTCATCTTTAATAACTCGATAACCGCTATTAATACCAGGAATAGCAATAGCAACATATCCTTGGCTTAAAAGGGCTGCGGCTTTTTTCACACCTTCACAAATGACAATGGCTATTTTATTTTTAATTACCCATGACCAAAAACCTTCGGCTTCACCATCATGATTAATAGTAATATTTTCCGGTATGGCTAAGTTGTAACGTTGGCCAACTTGTTGCCAAATTTGTAAGGATATGCGTAAACAAAATATGCGTGTGGGTGTGCTGGGAGGGTGTTCATATTTAATTGATTTGCCCTTTTGATTTTGTCGCGGTTGGTTGGGTTTAAAACATCCCCATTCCATCTTATGCCAATTATTGAGAGGGTCTAGTCCAGAACACCACCAACCACCTTCTGTAACATGGGTATACCGCTGTAACCAAGCATTTTTAATCATCCCTGTATTGGTGCGAGGGAGTTGGTCAGAAATGAGCAAATATTCATAAGCACTGATACCTTGAAGCGATTTAAAATTCAAAGGAATTAAGTCTAAGTTTATACCACTAGTCTTGACTAATTCTTCAAGGTGTTGTGGATGCAATGAAGGCAGGTGCATAAGCTGAAGCAGCTAAGGAATATAACAAGATCAAAACTTTAGCACGGCTAGGCTGATTTTTTATAAAATAATTTTTCAAATTTTAGTGTTGTTTTTTTTACTTTGTTTTGATAAATACTTCTGTGAATATATCAAGGTGTGGTTAGGGCTGTGCAAGGAGCATAGATAGACAGTTTGCGTAACTCAGAAGCAGCACGGGTCATATTATTACCAATAGCTTGGGGACTTCCAAGAAATAAAATCCCCAGAAAAACTTAATAGACAATATGTTTTTTGAAAAAAGCTTGCACTCAGCCAAGCCTAAGTGTCGGGATAGGCCATTGCCACGACTCTAAACGGGCGCAGAGACAGAGTAAGACTAGCAAAGGTTAGCGTCAGTCGGTGAAGCGTCAAGAATTACCACACCTTTAGGTCGGTGAGTATCTCAACAACCAGGCGGTAATAGGATCGAAATATCTTATTTCTGAATAACCACCGTACCCGCAACTAACATTTGTAAGGGATGCACCCAGTGAGGATAAATTAGGCTATTCATGGTAAACACACCGATTAGTAGCTGGTAATTGATAGCGAAGCGTGGCGTTAGCCATACTCCTACCTCTCACGAAAAGACTTTTTCAGCAAGCCCTACATAAGTACCTCATCACACCGGAAAGTGCTGTAACTACTATTGTAACCTCTGCATGAGGGTTTTTGCTTGTTGACTGATTGCTTGCCAATTTTTCTGTAACACTGATGCTTGCGGAAATAATTCGCTACTCAACCCTACGGCTACCGCACCAACTTGCAAAAAATCTTTGGCATTTTCTAATGTCACCCCACCAGTAGGTATTAAGGGAATATGCCCAAGAGGTCCTTGTAAACTTTTGATATAGCTAGTTCCTCCCACTGATTGCACGGGAAACACCTTGACACAACTTGCTCCATAATTCCAAGCGGTAATAATTTCTGTCGGTGTCAATGCACCGGGAATAATCGGAATATTTTTGGCTACTGCGGCTTGAATCATTTCGGGATCAGTGTGGGGACTGAAGAGAAATTGCGCCCCACAAGCGATCGCATCTTCTAACTGTTGGACATTAAATAACGTTCCTGTCCCAATCATACAGTTAGGTAATTTGGCGCGGAGTTGGGAAATTAATTCGGGTGCATGATCGCTATTCCAGGTAATTTCAATTAACTGCATTCCCCCAGATGCTACAGCTATGGCCATTTGCTCACCCCATACCATTTTTGGGGCGCGAATCACCGCGATCGCTCGGTGTATTTTTAACTGTGATAACCAAACTTGATTAGACATTTTTACTGTGACTTGTAACCAAGAGGTCAAAAACCTCAAATATAAACATAACCTAGGAACAGGATCAAAACATTCCATCTTGCTGATTCACCGAAAATTATCAGGAGAATGCCGGAAACTTAAAACTTAGGAACGCAAATTTAGCCCTGAGACTGTCAAAGTGGTGTAACGTGGTGAACAATGGAGTAGCTGTATCTTTAGTCATGTAAATTTATGCCCAGAACTCCGAGTGAATATGCTGTCTTCCTGCTCTTAGACAATGGACATCGGGAAGAAGTGCGCTTTCCTACTATTCAAGAATTTCAAAAGTGGTATAGCGGTGAGCTTGTGCCAAAGTCAGCTTCTCATGATTTTATTAGCGTACCGATTAAAAATATTCAGGGAGAATATATGGTGGTACGTCCGTCTAAGATTGCAGGGATTCGAGTAGAACCAATTTTTAATTCCAGTATTGAAAGATAAAAATGAGAAAAAACCTTACTTTGCTTGCTTTAAGTCTGGGAATTGCCTTGATAAATCCACTTTCGTCAGTTGTCGCTCAAGCTCCTAATTCGCAGCCAGTTACAATCCCAGTAACGCCTGAAGTACCACCAGCAGTATTACCAGCCCTCGAACCTATTAATTTAGAAACTGTTTGTACGCCCCAAAATTGCCTGGGTTTAGATGAACAACTTTGGGGTAAACAAGGTGATAAACAAGCATTGCTAAGTTCTATAGATAACAGTTTGCGCTATTTGGCAACTAATAAAGCGATCGCTATCTATCAAACTTACCCAATCAAGGAAATTACCCTAAATCGGGTGCAGCGGAGTTTGCTACGCTTTCGACAACTGGTTGTTAGTTCTCAGTCAGCGGCAGAATTACAAGCTGCTGTGCGCCGGGAATTTGTCTTTTACCAGTCTGTAGGCAACGATGGTAAGGGAACTGTTAAGTTCACTGCTTATTATGAGCCTGTGTATACTGCCAGCCGTGTCAGGACTTCTGTATACAAGTATCCTCTTTATCGTCTGCCACCGGATTTCCAGAAATGGCCAAAACCTCATCCTAAAAGGATTGATTTGGAAGGCAAGAATGGGTTGCTGGGGGATAAAAGCAGGTTGCGAGGGTTAGAACTTCTGTGGTTTAGTAATCGTCTAGATCCATACATGGTTCATATCCAAGGTTCAGCCCAAATTAAATTAACCAATGGACGCAGAACATCCGTTGGTTATGCTGGAGGAACTGATTATGCTTGGACTTCCATTGGTAAAGAACTGGCAAAAGATGGCAAACTACCACTTAGTGGTTTAACTATGCCTAAATTAATTACTTATTTTCGCCAACATCCCAAGGAGTTAAGTAATTATTTACCTCGTTGGGAAAGATTTGTTTTCTTTGCAGAAACTAACGGTACACCAGCGACGGGTAGTATTCTTGTTCCTGTCACTGCGGAACGTTCCATTGCTACAGATAAATCTCTCATGCCACCGGGTGCATTAGCCCTAATTATCAATTCTTTTCCCTATCCTACTAATGGTGGCAAACTGGAATCTCGTCTAGTTAACCGTTTTGTCTTAGATCAAGACACAGGTAGTGCAATTAAAGGCCCAGGAAGAGTTGATTATTTCATGGGTTCTGGTGAATTAGCAGGCGATCGCGCTGGTATTTCCGGCGGTAACGGTTTACTATTCTATTTACTACTCAAAGAATAGGAGTCAGGAGTCAGGAGTCAGGAGTCAGGAGAAAGAAAGAAGAAAATTTCTCCCCTGCTCCCCTACTACCTAATACGGTGGATAACTAAATTCATCGTCATCCGCATAGACATAAGAACTAGTAACACCAGAAGTTTCTACTTTAGAAGCCTCTGGTTTAATCACTTCCTTACCAAATTCTTTGTATTCTTCAAAAGTCTTACAAATAATTGCTGACTCAGGGGAATCTGAGGCAATCATATAATCTATTAAAGTTGAAATTGTGGGATGTTTATAATCTACAGTTGAAGCTACCAAAGCAATATTCGGTTCTATTCCTCTTTCTTCCGGTTCAATGATAGGGCAAAAAATCCCATGAGCATGAAATAAAGGACCCTTGGGAGTTATTGGTTTCTTTTGAAAACCAGCATAAGCTTTTTCCAATTCCCCAGCAAAACCGCCAGTAATTCTCCCTTGTTGATATTCAGCGTAATTTTTACCAAAACTAGCGCCGGGTGAACCACTCAGAGTTAATTGTAGAGGTGATTGATGCAAAAACTTTTTATCTTCACCGACTAAAAAAATCAAATGGCGAGTATAAATTTTGAATTTAAGTTTATCAGCTAAAAACTCTTCTTTGTAATCTTTGTATGTACCTAATCTAATCTTGGTTTCCCGATCTTGCACAGATAACGGACCACGACGCACAATCACCAGTTTAGGAGTAGTAGTAATAAATATTGTTGCTACTTCTCCAGAACTAAATTCATGTTCTACCTGTTGCCAATTATCATCTGCTTCAAACCCAACAGACTGAGCATTATCACGGCTAATCGCTAAACCATAGCTTTGTAAACCATCTGTACCATAGCCAGGATTGATCATTAAACCCCAGGGAATCACTTGGGACGGTGGGGCATTAAATTTTTCGTCTTCAAAGTCGAATTTTGCAGATGCTTTCATGATTTTAGAATATCAGTGTGTTTAATTTAATAAGTCTATCGTTTGTACCATATTTTGTACCATCTATCTCCGGTATCAGGCACTTTGTGAATTAGATTGTAACAATTTCCGTTTAAATCCATTAATTCATCCCTTCTTATCTGCGTTTATCTGCGTTTATCTGCGTTTATCTGCGTTAAATTATTCTTAATCTCCTACTCTATTTGATATTAGGGCAATTCATCAATTACCCTAACAACTTATCTCAACTACAATGCACCAGCCGCAGTTTTATCAAGAACACCATTACTTAAATGCCCAGTAATATTCATCGCTTGCAGAACTGGATAACCTTGAATCCCATGAGGATAATCAATGACACTCACAGCACCATTACCTTGACGGAAGTTCCAGAAATTCTCGTTAGATAAACCGAGAATATGGCATAACAAGGTTTTATTAGTGGCATCATGGGCGACGACCAATCCTAGTTGTAATTGCTGCGATTGGGCATTTTCAACTATAGTATTCCAATCAGTAACACTGCGTTCTTTGACCTGTTCTAAATTTTCCCCTTCTGGCATTTGCACATTGGCGGGAATTGTGCGCCAACTTTCTAATTCACCAGGAAATTCTTGCTCAATTTCTGATTCAAATTTGCCTTCCCAAAGTCCATGACTAATTTCTCTTAAACCAGCAAATAGTTCTAATTTCAAACTAGCATGATATTTTAAGATAATTTCCGCTGTTTCCTTGGGACGGGACATGGTACTGCTAACAGCAAAATCAATATTTACGTCTTTGAGAAATTCTGCGGCTTTTGCAGCTTGGTTTCTACCATGATCATTGAGGGGAATATCAATTTGTCCTTGAAATTTGCCTTGACGATTCCATTCTGTTTCCCCGTGACGCACTAATAATAATCTTACGCCTTCGTGACCAGGACGCAAGGAAGGGAAAGTTTCACCCAAATGTTGGGTTTGATTCATGGATTCTAACTGCACTGGTTCACCCAAACCACCAGCAAAATTCAAGATACTAATTCCGCAGTTAGATTGTTGTAAACAATGGTAGCGACTGGGGGAAATTCCCAAGGCTGTGCTAATTAAGGCACGATTGATGCCATTATGACCCACAATCAGGATAGTTTCGCCTTGGTGTTGGGGGAGAACCTCTTGCCAAAACTGTTTGGCTTGAGCGTATAAAGCCAGAACTGGGAAATGTTCTCTAGTCCCGGAATCTTCATTGACAACCATGCGAAACTCGTGGGGACGTTCTTTCCAAGTGCGGTAATCTTCAGTAAAGTTTTCTTTGACTTCACTTGTAGTCATTCCTACCCACAGAGGTAAATCAACTTCTACTAAGTTTTCATCAATTTGAATCACAGGAGATTGTGTAGCTAATTGACTGCGGATAATTTCCGCTGTGGATTTTGCTCGCTGGAGGGGACTACTATAAATAGCTTGAAAGGAAATACTACTGAGGGCTTTACCTGCTTGACTAGCATCATTTTGACCTTTTGCAGTTAATGATGAGGCATCAGTTCGCCCTTGAATACGTTTTTCTATATTGTAGGTACTTTGACCATGACGCACGATGATCACACGGGTCATTTTTTTTCTTTCCTCTATGCAAAGCCCTAATTCTACTGCAAAATGTACTCCTTGGACGATTCTGCTCTGTTGCTGATAGGATTTAAAATACAGAATTAACAATTAATACACGCTAAATTAATGACTAATCTCTAATTTTAAACAACATAATTCATCTATTTTAACTGGCTTAATAGGTAGAAGTAAGTTTGATGGTAGCTTTTTTCCTTCTAGTGCTGCGGTAAATCCTTCGTTAACTATTATTGCTAATGCTTTGCGGGTGGGACAACATTTATTGACAAGAAAGTAGTATTTGTAGTTATTTTTAGATAATTTTAGGCTCAAACCCAATTACGAACAACTTAAAAACTCTTTGACTTTTGCCAAATAAGTTTCTGCGTCTTCCAACATCGGAAAATGTCCCGTATTGGGAATAATATTTAATTCAACCTTATCACTTAAAGCCGCGGCTGTTTTTCCTAATTTAGCCGGAATAATAATGTCATATTCCCCAGCAATTAGCAAAGTTGGGATAGTTAATTTCGCAAATTCTCCCGGCATTGTTTCCGCTTGTTCTTGACTAACAGAAGTATAAATAGTCCCTAAGGCCGCATCATAATTAGCATTAATAAAATCTTCTAAAAAAGCCTGTCGTTCAGCTTTAGGAATAGAACGATGTAAAAACCTAGCCATAAACATTCTATCAGCCAAGGGAATTTTACTTAACCATTGGGGACGGAATTTAACTACATAACCACCGAATTGATGAAAAGCAGAAAAAGCCTTTTCATCATATTCAAAAATTCCACTACAAGTTAAAATTCCCTTTTCAACTTTTTGGGGATAACGATTAAAAAATAAAGTAGCAATAGAAGCACCCATAGAATGGGCATTAATATAAACACGATCAAGATTTAACTCATTTAATAAAACCGCCAAATCTTCCGCATATTCTGTTAATTCATAACTTAAATGAGGCTGACATTGAGAACGGCCAAAACCCCGTAAATCATATAATAAACAATCAAAATTATCTAATAAAGCCTCAGCCGTACTTTGCCAATATCTTGCTGAACCAGCCCAACCATGCAAAAAAACCATCACCGGTTTCATAACATCTGATGATTTTTTCATCCACTCGTAATAATGATCAACACCCCGAACATTTATATAACTCATTGTCACAATTAAGAATTAAAAATTAAAAACTAACAATTGTCAATTGACAACTGACAACTGACAACTGTACGGGCGAAGCATTTGGAGAACTATTTTTGGCAATGACCGATAATTTATCTTCCAAATGCTTCTGACAACTGTACGGGCGAAGCATTTGGAGAACTATTTTTGGCAATGACCGATAATTTATCTTCCAAATGCTTCGCCCCTACTGACCACTGACAACTGACAATTAAGCCGACTCTGGTTTAGGTAAAGAAGAAGGATGTACTATCAGTTCCGCAGTAGAACGTTTTTCCACCATTTCCTTAGTAATAGTACAGCGAGTCACATCCTTACGAGAAGGTAACTCATACATTACATCCAGCATCAACTCTTCCACAATACCGCGTAAAGCCCGCGCTCCAGTTTTTCGCCGATAAGCCTCTTGAGCGATCGCTCGCAACGCATCTGGTTTAAAATCTAACTGGACATTGTCCATATTCAGCAGTTTTTGGTACTGTTTCACCAAAGCGCTGCGTGGTTCAGTCAGAATTGCCATCAGCGCGTCCTCATCCAGAGGATCTACCACAGCCACCATGGGAATCCGCCCAATAAACTCAGGAATCATGCCAAATTTCACCAAATCATCCGGTTGCAAATGACGCAATGTATCCGCAGCGCGTTTTTCCTTAGTTTGCACATCTCCTGGTTGAACAAAGCCGATTGACTTTTTACCCACTCTCTGATCTACAACCTTTTCCAAACCGACAAAAGCCCCACCACAGACAAACAAAATATTACTCGTATCAATTTGGATACAATCTTGATATGGGTGCTTACGTCCGCCTTGTGGTGGAACATTAGCAACAGTCCCCTCCAACATTTTCAGCAAAGCCTGTTGTACCCCTTCCCCAGAAACATCCCTAGTAATCGAGGGATTTTCACTCTTGCGGGCGATTTTATCAATTTCATCAATGTAGATAATGCCCCGTTGAGCCTCTTCCACATCCAAATCAGCCACTTGCAACAGTCGTAACAAGATATTTTCCACATCTTCCCCCACATACCCCGCTTCAGTTAGGGTTGTAGCATCAGCCACAGCAAAGGGGACATCCAGAATTTTAGCGAGAGTTTGTGCCAATAAAGTCTTACCGCAACCAGTCGGACCAATAAGTAAAATATTGGACTTTTGTAGTTCTATAGCATCATCAGCCTCAACTTTGGCACTGCCTTTAGCCTGAAGAATAGCCAACCGTTTGTAGTGATTGTAAACAGCGACAGATAGCACTTTTTTAGCTTCATCTTGGCCGATCACGTGTTCGTCTAAATAATTTTTAATCTCCCTCGGTTTAGGAATTTGATTAAATGAGAGATTAGACGAACGTGTCCGCCGTTTTTCCGCTGGTTCTGACTTTTGAGTTGGTTGTGATGCTGCCGCAGTATTAGTATCCAGCAACTCCTCATCAAGGATTTCATTACACAAGTCAACGCATTCATCGCAGATGTAGACTCCCGGACCTGCGATTAATTTACGGACTTGCTCTTGAGACTTACCACAAAATGAACATTTTAAATGGGAGTCGTACTTAGACATATCAGCCTCTTATTTCAGAATGATGACGATTTACCCTGCTGTGGGCAGATTTTGTCGAGAAATGACCTGATCAATCAAACCATAATTCTTCGCCTCTTCTGCTGACATGAAAAAGTCGCGCTCGGTATCAGTTTCAATTCTTTCCAAGGGTTGACCAGTATGTTTAGACATTAATTGATTTAATTCACCCTTGATGTAAAGGATTTCTCGCGCTTGAATTTCAATGTCAATAGCCTGCCCTTGAGCGCCACCCAGGGGTTGGTGAATCATAATCCGGGAGTCAGGTAAGGACATCCGCTTTCCGGCAGTTCCAGATGTTAATAAAAAAGCCCCCATGCTTGCGGCTAGTCCAAAACAGATAGTTACAACATCGGGACGTATTTGTTGAATTGTATCATAGATTACCATACCCGCGTAGACAGAGCCACCAGGAGAATTAATGTACAATTGAATATCCTTTTCCGCGTCTTCAGAATCGAGGAAAAGTAATTGGGCAACAATAGAATTAGCGACAACATCATCTATCGGTGTTCCCAAAAAAATAATCCGCTCGCGCAGTAAGCGGGAGTAGATGTCAAATGCCCTTTCTCCCATCCCCGACTGTTCTACAACCATCGGTACAATGTTGCTAGAGGTGCTTAAATTGCCACTAGCCCCGATAGGACTCAAGCTGTTGATGGGGTAATTTCCTGACTGCGATACAAGCATAATCTAGAATATTTAACAATAGATGAAATGAAATTGTGAACTGTTAACCATTATGCCTTATATGGCAAAATTCAGGGCGCAGAAGGCAGGAGGCAGGGGCAGGGGCAAGAGTAAAAGAAAGAACTTTTACCTATGACCCATGACCCATGACCCATGACCCATGACCCATTACTCAGGATTACTGGTTTCTTCTTCCTGAGCTGCTTCAGCGGCTTCTGCTTCTGAATCTGGTTCTTCTGGAGGAGTTAAAGACCCTTCTGCTACTAGTTCCACAGAAGAACGTTCTAGTAACCAATCAACAATCTTTGTGGTGAGAAGTTCTTCTTGAACAACTCCACGTAATCTCTTTTCATCCAAATCTTGATCAGCATACTCTGTCAGCAATTCTGTGACTCTAGCTTCCACTTCTGCGGCTGCAACTTCAATAGATTCGCGTTTACCAATTTCTTGCAAAGATAGAGTCCGTTTAAGACGTTCTATAGCTTCAGGTTTGGATCTATCCCGTAATTGGGGAATAATTTCCTGGGTAAATAGCTTTTTCACATCTATTCCCTGCTCAGACAACTTCATTGCTGTTTGTGACAGCATAGCATCAACTTCTTGATCAATTAATGTTGTTGGCAAGTCTATTTCGACATGATTAAGCAATTCTGTTAATAAAGCTTCTTGCTGATTATTTCTGGTTTTATCTGCGGCTTCTTTTTCATACCGCTGGGTCAATGATGCCCGCAATTCCTCTAATGTCTCAAAGTCACTGACTTCTTGAGCAAAATCGTCATCCAACTCTGGCAATTCTTTAACTTTAATTTCTTTAAGCGTGATGGTAAACAGAGCCGCTTTACCAGATAATTCTTCGTTACCATAAGGATCTGGGAATTGAGCAGATACCTCTTTTGTTTCCCCAGGGTTCATACCCACTATCCCCAACACAAAACCGGGAATAAACTTATCTTCTTGTAACTCAACTTGAAAATCAGTTCCTTCTCCACCAGGAATTGGTTTGGGTTCACTGTCAGGATCATCACCTTCAGTTTTAGCAATTACACCCTTAAAGTCAATTACTGCCATATCACCGATTTCCGTAGCCCGTCCTTCTACAGGGACCAAAGTTCCTAACTTTTCTCTTTGGGCTTCAATAACGGTATCTACCTGGGTAGGATCATATTTAATTTCCTCCGCTTTGGCTTCTAAACCAGTGTATTGGTTTAACTTGATTTCTGGAATTACATCCACAGCCACCGCAAAAGTCAGGGGTTTTCCTGGTTCATAACTATTAATCAAATCATCAAAGGAAGAGCGTAATTGGGGCTGACCAAGAGCGGTAATTGCTTCTTGTTTAATTGCTTGCTCAATCCCTTCTTGAATGATTTCTTCTAGGGCAGTTGCCTTAACGCGAGTAGTACCGATACGTTGTATTAATATTTGCCGGGGTACTTTGCCTTTACGAAACCCAGGAATATTTACGGTTTTAGTTAAATTTCTCAGGACTTGCTCGTATTTTTGTGTGGTAATTTCCGATGTAATTTCTATTTCTAAACCAATTTGACTAGCGGGGAGTTTTTCCTGGGTAACTTTCATGCTTTATTTCTTGTTTTCTGGTATTTTAATCTGCTATCTAAATACTAGACAAGTCTAGACATTTACTTCTTACTTCAACGGGGGTATGGGATTGGGCATTGGTGTCAACTTAAACTAAAAATGGCTTATCTGTTGCCTTCCACAACCGTCAGGGAATAAATTCCCTGTCTCATAGCTCAAGTCCGTTTTAACGGACTAATAAATTTGCCTAGTGTTTAGTCATCAAAAGATAACTTTTATTATTAGCAAAGAGCTTGAGTTCCTTGCCGGATGGGGTTTTGCGTTAAGTTGACACCAATGGGGATTCAGTTATCCCGACTTCAGCTTACACGCTGTCTTCAAGACGTGATTATCCACTGACTAGCTATCATTCAGCTAAAAATGCTTATGAATCTCCTTAGGGAGATATCCAGTATACTGCCAAAAGTCAGGGACAAAACACTTTATGGTATTCTTCAATGGTAGCCTTAACTCCGGTAACATAACTTTACAGATCGGGCTTCTTAAAAATACCTAAAATATTAATCGCGCTTCTTTTTCTTTTTTTTTGCAGTTTGCCGTATAATAGAATATTATACGATAGTATATAACTATATTTGATCGCTATAACTTAAATTGCTGTAGACCATGGTATCAGTTAATTTTGCCATATGAATAACAAAGTCTCAAATTCCTTAATAACCATCAAAAACTGAGATATAATCACAAAAATATGCAAATTTTACTATTTAAAATCTGCTGTTGAGCGGAACGACAGAAACATTTAATTTTTAAGTTGTCCGAAAAAAAAGTGCTAATTACCTCTTAGAGGAGGAGTCGAGTTTGTCTAAGTCCTATCGTGTAGCTATTTTGGGTGCAACTGGTGCTGTAGGTACGGAGTTGCTGGAATTACTAGAAAGTCGAAATTTTCCCCTAGCTGATTTAAAATTGTTGGCATCAGAACGCAGTGCGGGAAAAACACTCAGATTCAAAGGGGAAGATATCCCAGTTGAAGCTGTGAGCGATCGCAGTTTAGAAAATATAGATATAGTCTTAGCTAGTGCTGGGGGTAGCATCTCCAAAACATGGGCTGGGATAGCTGTGCAAAAAGGAGCAGTGGTAATTGATAATTCCAGTGCCTTTCGGATGAACCCGGATGTCCCCTTGGTAGTTCCAGAAGTAAATCCCCAAGCCGCATTTACTCACAAAGGAATTATTGCCAATCCCAACTGTACAACGATTCTTATGTCCTTGGCAGTGTGGCCTTTACATCAAGTCAAACCAGTTAAAAGGATTGTAGCTGCTACCTATCAATCTGCTAGTGGTGCTGGTGCTCAGGCCATGGAGGAAGTAAAAATCCAAAGTGACGCTATACTACAAGGAAAACAACCTGTAGCGGAAGTTTTACCTTACCCATTGGCATTTAATTTATTTACCCATAATTCTCCGATGACAGCTTGGGGATATTGTGAGGAAGAAATGAAAATGGTGAACGAAACCCGCAAAATCTTTGGTAGTCAAGAAATCAGAATTACCGCGACTTGTGTACGGGTTCCCGTCCTCCGCGCCCATTCTGAGGCGATTAATCTAGAGTTTGAAACACCTTTTGATCCAGATGAGGCCAGAGAAATTTTAAGAAAATCACCTGGTGTTAAATTAGTGGAAGATTGGCAAGCAAATTATTTCCCTATGCCCATAGATGCCAGTGGTAAAGATGAAGTTTTAGTAGGCAGAATTCGTCAGGATATTTCTCATGCTTGCGGTTTAGAATTGTGGCTATGTGGCGATCAAATTCGTAAAGGTGCAGCTTTAAATGCAGTGCAAATTGCCGAATTATTAGTAGAAAAAATTTACTAAAATTGACTACAGTATAAGTTTAAATTCAGTCATTTGTCACCATTAATTAATAACAAATAACCGACAACTGTACGGGCGAAGCATTTGGAGAACTATTTTTGGCAATGACCGATAATTTATCTTCCAAATGCTTCGCCCCTACTGACAACCGACAACTGACAACTAACAAATTAGGAGAGAAAAGAGTGTGGGAGATTTTGGAACAGTTGTAACCGCTATGATTACGCCGTTTAAAGCAGACGGTAGTATTAATTATGATGTAGTTGCCAAACTAGCAGATTATCTAGTTAACAACGGTACAGATACATTGGTGGTGTGTGGAACAACAGGGGAATCCCCAACCCTGACTTGGGACGAAGAATACCAATTATTTGCTGAGGTATTGCAAACTGTAGCAGGTAAAGCTAAAGTAATGGCTGGATGTGGTTCTAATGACACCAAAGAAGCGATCGCTGCCACCCAAAAAGCCGCTAAGATAGGAGTACATGGTTCTTTACAAGTAGTTCCCTACTACAACAAACCGCCACAAGCTGGATTATATCGACATTTCCAAGCAATAGCACAATGCTGTCCCGACCTGCCAATGATGTTATATAACGTTCCTGGGCGCACAGGTCAAAACCTCAGTTCAGAAACAGTGGTCAAGTTAGCAGAAATTAATAACATTGTTGCCATTAAAGAAGCCAGTGGTAACTTAGATCAAGTGAGTGAAATCCGTCGCTTGACACCAAAAGAATTTGAGATTTACGCTGGAGATGATTCTTTAACCCTGCCCATGTTAGCGATCGGCTCTCAAGGTATAGTCAGTGTAGCTTCTCATTTAGTGGGTAATCAAATCCAAGAAATGATTCAAGCATGGAAAGTGGGAAAAACTGAAATTGCTACCGACATTCATCTGCAACTGTTCCCATTGTTTAAAGCTTTATTTTTAACTACCAATCCCATTCCTGTCAAAGAAGCACTAAAACTGCAAGGTTGGGAAGTAGGTTCAACTCGTCTACCCCTGTGTGACGCTGATACAGATGTATCTAAAAAATTAGAGTCAGTCATGCAAAAACTGAATTTAATCCCAGCCACAATAGGTGAGTGATTTATAAATAATGTGTACAAATTGTTACTTTATTGCAATTTAAACACCTGTGCTACAACTGACTCATATAAAAATCATTCAGTTTTAAGTCCGTTTTCGGTAAACAAAATTGAATAGGACTCCATCAAAAACTAAATTTAAACAGAAATTTGGTCTTTTCTTTCATCCCAGAAACCGAACTATCAACTGATTCACAACTAACAAAAATATCCAGGACAAAATGGTTAAAAACGAAGCTAATTCCGCTCTCAAAATTATTCCTTTGGGCGGTTTACACGAAATAGGTAAAAATACTTGCGTTTTCGAGTATGAAGACGAAATTGTCCTTTTAGACGCAGGATTGGCATTTCCCACAGAAGCCATGCACGGAGTAAATATTGTATTACCTGACACAACTTATCTACGAGAAAATCGCCACAAAATTAAAGGGATGATCGTCACTCATGGTCATGAAGACCATATTGGGGGAATTGCTTTTCACTTGAAGCAATTTGATATTCCAGTGATTCATGGACCAAGACTAGCAATGGCAATGCTAGAGGGTAAATTAGAAGAAGCTGGGGTAAAAGATCGCACAGAATTAAGAACAGTTATGCCCCGGGACATGGTGCGAATTGGCAAACATTTCTTAGTTGAATATATCCGTAACACCCACTCCATTGCTGATAGCTTCACTGTTGCTATTCATACACCAATAGGCGTAGTTATCCACACCGGAGATTTTAAAATTGATCATACTCCCGTAGATGGTGAGAAGTTCGACTTACAACGTCTGGCAGAACATGGTGAAAAAGGCGTACTTTGCTTATTGAGTGATTCCACTAACGCAGAATTGCCAGGATTTACACCTTCTGAACGGGCTGTTTTTCCTAATCTTGACCGAGAATTTTCCCACGCAACTGGACGCTTATTTATAACGACCTTTTCTTCTAGCGTCCATCGCATTAACATGATTTTGCAACTAGCAAGAAAACATAATCGTGTAGTGACGATTGTTGGGCGTTCCATGCTGAATTTAATCGCCCATGCCCGCAATTTAGGTTATATCAAATGTGAAGATAGCCTGTTCCAACCGTTGCATACTGTGCGGGGAATGCCAGATGAAAGAGTGCTGATTTTAACTACTGGCTCTCAGGGTGAAAGAATGGCAGCAATGACAAGAATTGCTAATAAAGAACACCCCCATATCAAAATTCGCCAAGGAGATACGGTTTTATTCTCTGCTAACCCCATTCCTGGTAATACAATTGCGGTGGTTAATACCATTGATAAATTGATGATTCAGGGGGCAAAAGTGGTCTATGGACGGGATAAGGGGATTCACGTTTCTGGCCACGGTTGTCAGGAAGAACAAAAGCTGATGATTGCTTTAACTCGTCCCAAGTTCTTTGTGCCATTTCACGGTGAACATCGGATGTTAGTCAAGCATTCGGAAACTGCTCAAAGTATGGGCATTCCGGCAGAAAATATGATCATTATCGAAAATGGGGATGTCATTGAGTTGACAGAACATTCTATCCGCGTTGCTGGGAAAGTGCCAGCAGGGATTGAATTGGTGGATACTTCGAGTTCTGGTATGGTTAGTTCTAAAGTGTTGCAAGAACGCCAACGCATGGCTTCTGAAGGGACTGTGACTATTGCTGCTGCTATTGATTGGAGTGGTAAGCTGATGGCTAAACCAGAACTTCTCATGCAGGGTGTGGTGACAAGTATCGAGCGATCGCTGTTGCAAAAATGGGTACAACAACGCATTGAAGAAATTCTCAGCGTCCGTTGGTCAGAGTTTTCACCTGTTGAAGGACAACCCGCTGATACAGATTGGGGTGGTTTGCAGGAAACATTAGAGCGTGAATTGGCTCGTTCTATGCGGAGAGAGTTGCAATGTCAACCTTCTCTGACGTTGTTGATGCAAGTCCCTGAAGAACCTGCTGCTAAGGTTTCTGATGGTAGAAGACGACGCACCCGTTCTACTGCGGTTGCTTCTTAAAGAATTATTTCGCGCAGAGACGCTAAGGAGCAAAGGCGCAAAGGTGTTTTTTGGCATCTTTGCGTTTTTGTTTGGGAGTTATTTTGGGGATTACCGCTTAGTGTGGTAACAGAACCAATGTTAGTCGCACCGGCTACAGCTAATAAGTAGGGAATGGGATTTAAGCCTAAAGATAGAGTTAGACTTAAAGCGATGGGTGTAAAAATTAGGGCTATGGTGTCATTGAGAAAGTAGGCAGAGAGGATGCCACAGCCAAAAGTAAGGACTATCAATAAGCTCAGAGGACTACAAGTAAAGCTCAATAGCAACACCAATACTTAGATAGGTTAAGGAAAAGGTACTATAAATGACAAATTTAGTAAAAATCACGGACTAGATTTAGCTATGTAAGAATATTTTTCTTAATCTTAATTATTCATAATTATTGCTATAATAAGTTTTGTTGCAGTTAAAAGAAATCACAACTAAAGGCAGATGTCTTTATTAGAATTTTAACTGTGCCAAGTTACTAATAAGATTGAACAAGTACAGTATTGCTTTTTGGGAAATTATGGTCGGATTGACGTATTAACATATAGATTCAATCAGAGGAAGCAGTTAATTACACCTCTTACAGAATTTCCTTCCTGTTCTGTGCTTCAGGTTCTTGTCATACTCTATATTCATTAGTCAAGTGAATACCCTCATAAGAAAAGAGGAATTACTGTGAAAGTATCTAAAAATACCAGCAAAAATATTTTTTTAGCAAGTTGGATTTCTATAAATCCAGTAGAGGCTAGTGCAGCTAATGTTAATCCATTGCACCATGTTGCAGCTGATTCTATTTGGGACTTTTTGCGTCCTGTGCGTAATTGGCTAGATAACATCCAAGTAAGCGATCGCCTATTAGCTCATCGTTTGTGTAAATACATTCCGGCTCAGTGTCCATTTGAGCGTGATGTCAAAGTATTTGGGAAAACACTGTTTCACATTCCGCCAATGTGTAAACTTAATCCTTTATACGAAGAAGTAGTAGGTTTGCGATTTAAAGCGATGTGCTATCTAGCTGATACCTGTGGCGAAGATATTTCCCAATATTGCTAATGGGTCATAGGTAATGGGTAATGGGTAATGGGTAATGGGTAATGGGTAATAGGTAATGGGTAATAGGTAGTAGTTTTACAACTGACAACGAACAACTGACAACTGACAACTGACAACTGACAACTGACAACTGACAACTGACAACTGACAACTGACAACTGACAACTGACTAATTCTTTTGCTGTTGCCATTTTTGGATAGCATCCTGAGCATCTTCATAAGCAATCGTCACTTTTGGGACTAATATAGCAGTGGCGACAGCGGCATTAAAATCTCCTTGAGTGGCGCGGATTTTGGCTAAATCTAAAATTTTTTCACTCCACTGATTAATTGACGTTTGGGCAATTTCAAACCCAGGTTGTCCTTTTTGGATTTTTTTGGCTACTTCGATAGCGCGATTATATGTAGATGCTTGTTCAGGAATGATCAAAGCTGTAGCTGCATCTAAGAGAGTTTTATTGCTTACATATTGCTTGGCTTCTAGTTGCCATTTTTGAATGACAGTTTGGGCTTGGGTATGAAGTGGCTCTTTTTTGGTAATTAACTGGGCAGTTGCTATCGCATTTTCATATTTTCCTTGTTTGGCTTGTGCTTGTGCCAACTCTAAAATCATTTGACACCAAACCTGAATATTCTCCTGAGCTTTGGCGTGTAGTGGTGCGTTCGCTGGAGTTCTTTGGGCTTTAGCGATCGCAATACTTAAATTACTCGGTTGAGTAGGGACAAGAGACATTTTTTCTAGGTCGGAAATAGCTTGATTACGTTGATGAGAGTCTGTATTTGAATTGATTTGGGCTGTACTAGGATTTTGAGGAGTGGGAAATATTTGGGGAAGTGGAAGTTTGCTAGTCCGATGATTAGATACTGTTTTTGAGAAATTTTTAAACCGGAAACTCTCATGATTACGGAGTAAAAATGTAGTAATTAAACCTACTACCACCATAATACCGCCACCCCAAATAATAAACTGTTGCCAAATTGGTAGCTCGGACTGGGATGAAGGATAGGTGTTAGCTGTGGGGAGAGCGGGAATAAATCTGCCCCCCGGTTTGGATGCTGGGGAAGTTGCTAAGGTGTAATTGCTGCTAATAAGTGACTCTGAGGTTGGTGGAAGTGCTAAATTTCCCCCTGTCTTTATTTGGCTTAAAGTAGTCTCTACTGAGGCATTCTCTGTCCACCAAGCCTTGTCTGTGGCGCTAGAGGGACTATTTTCTAGAGGAGGTGCAGTCCGGGTGATAGCAAAACTTTCTGCTGGGAAAATTAGTGCTTCTGAGTTTTCATCTAATGTCAACGTGGGTAAAATAGCTGGCTGTTGAGAGGGAATGATAGTCACAGGGTTTTGGACTGGCCGCCAGTGGTGTTGACAAAGTTTGGGAGTAAGATAAGTCAGATAAGCGGCTAAATCGGCAAAGTTGTAGCCTTTTGCAGAACCCAAGGCTTCTAATAATGCTGCTGTGAAGAAACCATGACCTAATTCTGTGCTTTCATGGGAAAATTCTTCAGGTTGACAGGAAATAATTGCCCCCATTTGCAGTTCTTGGGCTAGTTCGATGATTTCTTGTCCTACGGGTGCATCGGCTTGAGTCCCAAAAGCGCGATTAATATCAAAGATGAGTAAGATATTGAGTCCGGTAACTTGTAGACTCTGTAAGAGCGATCGCACTTCTATCCCGGTTTCGGGAACTTGATCAGGATTCCCTGCGACTGGCATTAAATAATCTTGTTCTTTGTGGTTAACCCCGTAGCCGCTAAAAAATAACCATAGACAGTCCTCTGGCTGCCAGAATGTGGCTGCTAATTCTTCTAGCAACGAGAGGATGTTTTCCTTTGTCGGATAGGAGGATTGCTCTCCTATGGGGGGTGAAGTATTTGTCATTAACAGGCATTTTTCGGGAAGAAAACCTGCTTGTGTCACCAAAAAATCCTTAATTGCCTCAGCATCGGCTTGAGCGCAACTGAGAGGTTGAAACGATTGATATTGATTAATGCCGATGGCGATCGCCCAGTAATTTACCATCCCGCTCTTTGTCGGTTGTTTGTTGTTTGCCTGAAATTGCTGTTAGCACTGGGCTTTCACCACAAAGCTAACTTACATCTTAGAGGATGTTTTAAAAGTTTTTAATGTGTAAACAGACCCCTCTCCAAACCTCTCCCCTGGTAGGGGAGAGGCTTTAAAACCCCCATTCCCTTGTAGGGAAGGGGGGGAGGGGGGTTAGGTTTTTGGAGATTATGGGTTTCATATAATACTTTTCAAACAACCTCTTATAGTTTAGTTACTCTTCACCTCTTGATGAAATTTGTTGTAGTTTATACAACATAAATAATCGTAAAATACTTGCACTCGATTTCCATGATCGATCACTCAGGAGCTACAAGTTTATGTTCAGGATTTATACAGAACAACCATTTTCAGTGATCCTCGTTTCAATTATTAGCCAAGTTGGCAAAAAAATCCGAATTATTCATAAGATCACGCGGTAAGCGGGAAACTCAGTCCCTTTAGGGCTGGGTTACTGACAGTGGAGTTTGGCTGTTCTTAGCAGTTCCTTTATGGTTAACGACGGAAGCGATCGCACCAATCTTATCATTAAAAGTCAGTCGTCCTCAATGGAAAAAACTTCCTGATCCCCAACAAGCGGGCAATTTACTTCAAAACAGCCCGCTTGTTACTGTTCTTTGATCAATAGATGACAAGCATTCCAGTCCTTAATCTTTAGCGATGATTTGGATAACAGTTCTTTTAATAGTACCATAATGTCAATTGATCGCTTACAATAGGAAGGTTGTCAAGAATCACGATATACCGCTGTCATGGCTGTTCCTAAGAAGAAAACATCAAAATCTAAACGAGATAAACGTCGCGCTACCTGGAGACACAAGGCTGTTGTTGAAGCGCAAAAAGCTCTTTCCCTTGGTAAATCCATTTTGAGTGGCCGTTCTAAATTCGTCTATCCAACGACTGAGGAAGAAGAAACAGAAGAATCTTAAAGAAGAATTCAGTAGTCTCCAATTCAGGAGTTAGAATAAATTTATACTCGTGACGGCTGAGATTTGAATTTTTACAAGATTACTAAAAACCTAAATGTGTAAGGGTTTAGCACTGCGCTTTACCCCTACCTGGAGAATCAAACAATTAAGCCATTTTTTGTATCAATACCTACGAATCAAGGCTTTTTTCAATTTTGCTAAGGTATTGAAGTATAGATTGGAATTCCTAGAAAATCCTCAAGTTAAATTCTAACTCTGTGATTCCTGGAATTTTAAATACCAATAATTTTTTTCAACAGCGATAATTTACCTTGATAGGGTGCGTATCGCCAATTTATATCTAAACGAAATGAGTTTTGCAAGACACTTTTGTCATGAGAAAAAGTGTCAAAACCAGCTTTACCGTGATAGCTACCCATCCCACTATCACCCACACCCCCAAATGGTAAAGAAGAAACAGCAACCTGCATTACTGTGTCATTAATACATACTCCCCCAGATGATGTTTCCTGTAAAATGCGGTTTTGCAGGTTTTTGTTTTGGGAAAATAAATATAAAGCCAGGGGTTTTGGTCTAGAGTTAATTAAGGTAATAGCTTCATTGATATCTGTATATTCAATGATTGGTAAAATTGGCCCGAATATCTCCTCTTGCATAACTGCATCTTCTAAAGAAACATTTTCTAACAAAGTGGGAGCAATATAAAGTTCTTCACGGTTAGTTTCACCACCAATAATCACTTTACCACATTTGAGTAAATTAGCTAATCTGTCAAAATGTTTTTGATGAATAATTCTGGCATAATCGGGACTATTAGCAGGATTTTCACCATAAAATTCTTTGAGACATTTTTGCAAAGCATTAACTAAATTTGGTTTAATTTTAGCATCTACCAACAAATAATCCGGGGCAATACAAGTTTGTCCAGCATTAATAAATTTACCCCAGATAATGCGTTTGGCGGTATGTTCTAGATTGATATCTGTATCAATGATACAAGGACTTTTTCCCCCCAATTCCAAAGTCACTGGAGTGAGATGTTTTGCAGCAGCTTCCATGACAATTTTACCAATGGCTGTCCCACCCGTAAAAAGGATGTGATCAAATTTTTCTGCTAGTAACTGTTGACTAGTTTCGACTGCTCCAGGGACAACTGTAATATATTCTGGATCAAAGTATTTATGAATAAGTTCTGTGATTAAATTGGAAGTATGAGGCGCAAGTTCTGAAGGTTTAATGATGGTACAATTTCCCGAAGCAATCGCCCCAACCAAAGGTGAGATAATTAACTGAAAGGGATAATTCCAAGGACTGATAATTAAAATTACTCCTAACGGTTCTGGATATATTTTAGCCGAGTATGGAAATAAGTCTAAAGGAACGGCTGCTTTTTTGGGTTTTGTCCAAGTATTGATATGTTTGAGAGCATAATCAATTTCTTTATTCACACCGATTTCTGTAGCGTAACTCTCAAATTCTGGTTTACGTAAATCGGCTTTTAATGCTTGAATAATTGCTGTTTTATTCTCAATTACTAATTGTTTGAGGATTTTGAGTTGTCCAATCCGAAAAGTAACATTTTTCGTTTTACCAGTTTGGAAAAACTGCCGTTGTTTGGCAATAATCTCGACGCATTTTGGTAATTCGTTAGTAATCATTTTAACCAAATTTTAAAGTATATGTTTTAATATAATGCAATAACCTCTCATAGAGATTCACCAATTATGGATTTGTCCAATTTTACTACACTACAAAATTTAGAATCAGCCTTTGGTGGGGAATCAATGGCAAATCGTAAATACCTATTTTTTGCAGCAGTAGCACGTAAACTGGGTTTTTCCGATTTAGCGAAACTTTTTAAAGAAACAGCAGATCAAGAAACTGAACACGCTTTTGCACATTTTGAATTATTACATCCAGAACTTGTAGTTAAAGACGCAGCGGTTTTAACTGATGCACAAAAACGGGAAATTATCTCTCGTTGTTTGTCTTTAGCGATCGCAGGTGAAACCTATGAATATACAACAATGTATCCTGAATTCGCTGCTGCTGCCCAAACTGATCGAGATCATCCCGCAGCAGCAGAATTTCTCCAACAAGCTCAAGAATCTAGTGATCATGCTAACACATTTCGCACCGCAGCCCATCGTTTTGGATTACTTAAATTCATTGAAAATCATCACGCAGATCGCTACACTGAAGCCTTAGAAGTATTAAACGGTGGAGAAGCTGTCACTAGAGTTGTCAGTGAAGATCCGCAAACGCAAAAATGGATTTGTAGACAATGCAGTATGATTTACGATCCGGTTACTGGTGATCCTGATTCGGGAATTGCACCAGGTACAGCGTTTGCAGATATTCCTGATGATTGGAATTGTCCTATTTGCGGTGCGACGAAAAAGACTTTTAAGCCCCTTGAGGAAAAAGTTGCTGTTTAAGATAAGTAAATGTCGAAGTTTTATTTGATTCCAAGTACAGGCAAAATATAAATTATTGGTGTCAGGTCATTAAAAACACATCTACCAGTAGTATCCATAATTACAGACACTTCACTACTATTTAATTGAGGAAATTACTGGAGTGAAGTGGACTGAATTTTTTTCAAAATTAAATATTGCTATATTTAGTGTAAAAATATTCCTACTGAAATAAGCTGCAAAAGAAAAATTATGACTATGTATCCTAACCTCAACCGGGCATTTGCTCATCCTGTACTAAAGGTAATTAGCGGTTTGAATAATTTCAATGCTGCTAGTGTGGCTGCAACTGTAAAAGCGGCTGATTTGGGTGGTGCGACTTTTGTGGATATTGCTGCTGATGTGGATTTGGTAAGATTGGCGAAAAGCTTGACTAAGTTACCTATTTGTGTATCTGCGGTTGAACCAGAAAAGTTTGTCACTGCTGTGGCTGCTGGTGCGGATTTGATTGAAATTGGTAATTTCGATTCTTTCTACGCCCAAGGACGCAGATTTGAAGCTGCTGAGGTTTTGGAACTAACTCGCCAAACCCGTGCCTTGCTGCCAGAAATTACCCTATCTGTGACTGTTCCCCATATTCTCACCTTAGACCAACAGGTACAACTGGCTGAAGATTTGGTGAAAGCTGGTGCTGATATTATTCAAACTGAAGGTGGTACTAGCAGCAATCCTATTCACCCTGGTACTTTGGGTTTAATTGAAAAGGCTGCTCCCACTTTAGCCGCAGCTTATGAAATTGCCCGTGCGGTTTCTGTACCTGTACTGTGTGCTTCTGGTATTTCTAATGTTACTGCACCTTTAGCGATCGCTGCTGGTGCATCTGGTGTTGGTGTTGGTTCAGCTATCAACCAACTCAACAGCGAAATCGCTATGATTGCTGCCGTGCGGAGTTTAGTAGAAGCTTTAGCGACTGCAAATACTCGCACATTTGCGTAAGAGGGAACAGGGAACAGGGAACAGGGAACAGGTAAGAGGTAAGAGGTAAGAGGTAAGATCAACATTCTCCCTGCCCCTTGACCCCTGCACCCCTGATCTCTGAACAATTCAAGATAAACAATTTTTCAAAGTATCAATGACTTTATCTTGTTGTTCTTGCTCCAATTCTGGGAACATGGGTAAAGATAAAACTTCTTGACTTGCTTGTTCTGATACTGGCAATTGTCCTGGTTGATAACCTAAATTTTTATATACTGGTTGCAAATGCAAAGGTAAGGGATAGTAAATCATGGAATTAACACCCTGTTCCTGCATTTGGTTTTTTACGGAATCTCGATATTTACCACTTGCACCATTACGTCTTTCTCCAGAGATGCGAATGGTGTATTGATTCCAAACACCAACTCCGGAGGTAAATTCCTGGGGGACAATAATATCAGAAACTTGGCTGAGGTGTTGGTAATAATAATCAGCGATTTGCTTGCGTCTGTTATTCCAAAGATCGAGATAGCGGAGTTTGATTTGCAGAATTACGGCTTGAATAGCATCTAAACGACTATTGACACCGATTTCTTCATGAATATATCTTACTTTACTACCATGTTCCCGCAAAATTCGCAATTGAGTAGCGATCGCTGGATCATTTGTGGTAATTGCCCCACCATCACCGCAACCACCGAGATTTTTGGTAGGGTAAAAACTAAAACAACCAATATGTCCAATACTCCCAACTTTTTGATTTTCCCAACTTGCACCGGTAGCTTGAGCGCAATCTTCAATTACTGCTAAATTATGAGCTTTGGCAATCTCCATTAATCCTGTCATATCTACAGGGAGTCCAAATAAATGCACTGGCATAATTGCCTTGGTTTTTGCTGTAATCGCTGCTGCTACTTTTTCTACATCTAAATTAAAGGTAGTCGCATCAATATCTACAAATACTGGTATTGCCCCTACCGCACTGATAACTTCTGTTGTCGCAAAAAAAGTAAAGGGTGTAGTAATAACTTCATCACCTGCACCAATTCCTAAAGCGCGTAATGCTAAAAATAGGGCATCAGTACCAGAGTTACAAGTTACGCATTCGCTTACGCCATGATAAGCTGCAAACTGTTGTTCAAAATCTGTAACTGCTGGACCACCAATATAACGCCCAGAAGCCAGAACCGCTAAGACAGCAGCACTTACTTCAGTTTCAATGGTGGCATATTGTTGTTTAATATCAAAGGCCGGAATCGAATTTACACTTTTAATCATGAGGTTTTATTTTAGTTGTCAGTGGTCAGTTGTTAGTAGGGGCGAAGCATTTGGAAGGTAAATTATCGGTCATTGCCAAAAATAGTTCTCCAAATGCTTCGCCCGTACAGTTGTCAGTTGTTAGTAGGGGCGAAGCATTTGGAAGGTAAATTATCGGTCATTGCCAAAAATAGTTCTCCAAATGCTTCGCCCGTACAGTTGTCAGTTGTTAGTAGGGGCGAAGCATTTGGAAGATAAATTATCGGTCATTGCCAAAAATAGTTCTCCAAATGCTTCGCCCGTACAGTGGTCAGTTGTTAGTAGGGGCGAAGCATTTGGAAGATAAATTATCGGTCATTGCCAAAAATAGTTCTCCAAATGCTTCGCCCGTACAGTTGTCAGTTGTCAGGATAAAGAAGGAAGAATTCAAAAGATTTCCCTGTTCCCTATTCCCTGTAATACGTAAAGTTTTCAATCGTTAAGAGGTAGACAAACTATGCCAGAGCTAATCAAATTGGATATGGTAGATTTGGCTTTAGCTATTGGTTTAATGGCTGTTGCCATTGGGATATCGGCGTGGGAGCAATTAGGACTAGAATTAAATTTAAGCGTAGCTACTGGTAGAACTATCCTCCAACTACTTGTATTAGGATACACTTTTGACTTCATTTTTGCCGTTAACAATGTTTGGGCGGTACTGGGAATTTTAGCAATAATTTTGACAATTACTGTAATTATTACTCGCAACCGCATCAGTCAAAAAATTCCACAAGTTTTACCTTTAGCTGGAAGTGCGATTTTTGTCAGCACGTCCTTAACATTGCTTTATACCAATTTTTTAATTATTCAACCAGAAAGATGGTATGAACCACGTTATATCATTCCTTTAGCTGGCATTTTGCTGGGTAATGCCATGAATGCAGCCGCCATAGCCGGAGAACGTTTAGTTAGTAGTATCAACCAATTTCCCACGGAAATAGAAACTCATTTAAGTTTAGGTGCAACTCCTGAACAGGCGATTAAGCCCTACCGCAAAGAAGCGATTCGCGCCGCAATTATGCCGACTTTGAATCAAATGATGTTGATTGGTATGGTAACAATACCAACTTTTACCAATGGACAATTATTAGCTGGTGTTGCACCACTAGAGGCTGTATCCTACGAGATTTTAATTATTTTTATGGTGGCTGTCACAAACTTATTAACAACTATTTTAATTACCAAAGGTTTATGTCGGCAGTTTTTTAATTCAGCAATGCAATTGGTTAGGTAATTGTCTGAATCAGGATGTCCAGGATTAAAGGATGAACAGGATAAATACAGGGATTTTATCACAAATTATCCATTACCAGATTCAACTAGATAACTAGCCCCGGATTTCTCATATATTCTTGAAAAACTGGAGATAATTTAAACAGAATTCTATCTTCTTTTATTTTCGTGACTAAATACCGTTGTTGTAAGGATTGTAAACCATTATTAAAATCAACTGAGGATAAATTTAAACTTTGTCTTAATTCTTCTCTGGAAATAGGGTTTTCAAATTTACTTAGTTCTAATACTATTTGTTGTTCTTGGGGTGATAGGTGGTGAAATGTCTCTTGAAAATGAGACTGCATTTGATTGGTAATATGTAAAGTATTTTCAGCTAAAAAATCAGCAACTTGATCATCATAATTTTTATTGATTAGGATACTAATACTTTTTAAATACAGTAAATTACCTTCATATAATTTGATTAATTTTAACCAACTATCCTTATTTTTTAATCCGGTATTTTTGAGAATTTCTGGATTATCTAAACCTGATAATTCTAAAGATTTAATAGGATATAGTTCTTCATCTAAACATTCCATTTCTGGACATTGTTCTTGACTAATTAATATGACGCTACTTTGATGTTGGGTTTCTGTAATCATTTTGAATAGGGTTTGATAATCTTGATATTCTGGTTGATATTTTCCCGCGAATTGACTAGGAATAAAGATATTTTGTAAATCATCAAGGATAATTAAACATTTTTTATTTGTGAGAATATCAAATAATTGTTTTAATTTATCATTTATTGTTGGTAATGAGTCTAATTTGTGATGTTTTAGTAAATCATCAAGTAATAAATTTAAAGATTGGGGGAATTTTAAACTTCTCCAAACTATAGCATCAAACTTTTGTTGATGTAAGTCTATAAATCTTTTAACGAGTGTGGTTTTACCAATACCGGATAATCCTAAGATTGAGATTAAATGAGTATTTTGATTTAATATCCAATTGGATAAAGTATCAATTTCCGCAGTGCGATCACAAAAACGATTAATTTTAGGAGCAATGGTTAAATCGTGATAGACTTGATCTTTAATACTTTGTTCTGTATTTTCAGAAGATTCTTTATTATTATGACAATAATGAATATTACTATTAACAATATTAACAAGCTGAGAATTAATAACTCTTTCTATAGTCCAACAAAAATTATGCTTATTAACATCTTCTCCTAAAGATTCTGATAAAATTTGCCATAGTTTACGTCCAACACTTCTAACGCGACTTTCGCTGCGATGACATTCATCTGCTATTGTTTCATAAGTTTTTCCATCATAAACTCCTGTAATTACAGTTTTTTGCAGATCATCTAAACGTTTTCCTGTTTTATTTAAGATCAATTGATCTGCAAATTGTAAAATTTCTGTAACATCCATAAAATTAAATCATGATAAGGTTTTCAGGAATTATAGCGTATTTTTACGCATCATTCTAAGCTATTTTAATACATTTCTTTAACAGTTCATTACAAAACACAGTATTAAACAGTCTTTTAGATAATAAAAAAAGATGATAGATATAACGTGGGGTAAAAAATCGAAAAATTACTGTATTGATACTTAGAGACAATTTATGCTACCAACTTATAATGTAGTTATTTTGGGTCCATCTGGTTCAGGTAAAACTGTGTTTTTAGGGAGTATGTATCATAAACTCTCAACACAGGGAGAATCAGGATTTTTCTTGGCGGTAGATGATGCTCAACGAATAATTCTAAATCAGATTTATACTGAAGTTGCTACTGGTAAAAAATGGCCAGAATCAACACAATTTGTCAATGGTATATCTAATTGGAAATTTACTTGTAAAATACAGACTCAGAAAGGTATTTATTCAGCTTGTCAATTTCAGTATACAGATTATTCAGGTGAAATACTAACAGAGGGAAAAGATGATCGTACACAAGTTGAAAAATTTGGTGAGACAATAAAAAATGCAGATGTTTTATTAGGTTTAATAGATGGTTCGCGGTTACTTTCATATATTAAGGGTGAAGAGTCAGGTAATATATGGGTAACTAAAGAATTGGCAAACGTATTGAATTTAATGCAAAATACAAATGAATCTATTCATTTTATTATTAGTAAATGGGATTTAATAGAAGATGAATATACCCTAGAAGAAGTTAAAAATCATCTGTTAGAAATAGAGCAGTTCCGCAATATTATTATGACTCGGAGTAATAATAATGGAAATGATAAAGGTGTTATTCGATTAATTCCTGTTAGTTCAGTTGGTAAAGGTTTTGCAGAACAACAAACTGATGGTAGTATGAAAAAAACAGGAAAACTACCTAAACCTTATAATATAGAATTACCTATAGCTTGTATTCTACCTGATAAGCTACAAGAAGAGTTAAGAAAAATGATTAATGAGGAGAAGAAAAAATCTGAAGAACAGGTTCAAGAAGTCAAAGCTAATTTAACTTTATGGGATAGACTCAAAAAATATTTTGGTAAAACTACTAAAACAATCCTGGAAATAGTAACACCTAAATTACCTCCCAAGTTTCAATTTTTTTCAAAGGAAATACTTACAGATATTATTGATTTTATTGATCAAGAATTGCAAACATCTGTATATGATAAAGAAATCGCAGCTAAAGAAAGAACAGAACAATTAAGAAATAAAAAAATAGAAGCTTTAGCAAAAATTGACAATGAGAAAACTGCTTTAGAATATTCTACTCGTTGTTTTTTATCGCTTGTAGATAAATTAGAATATGAACATCCAGACTCTAAATTAACCAATTAAATTAATTAGATTAAATCAAGAAGTTAAATGATGACAAAATATAGTATGGAAAAAATAGAAGGTTGGGTTTTCCTCATTAGTCGTAGTAAAAATCTTGGATTTAGAACAATAGTTGCACCTGATTTCATGTGTGATGCTAGAGTATCTAGTTTCATTGAGTCTGTTGCTGGAGGAAATGTAACAGAAGCTAAAAAAGCAATATGTCGTCAAATCCATAATTCTCCTGTGGGTGATTTAACGTTAGTATTTCGTGTAATTGAAACAACTTATAAAGATATGGGAATACCCGGAGATGGCATAATTAAAGATTCTTTCGGTAGAGAAATTCCATTTATTGAAGGTGTTGTTTTTAGGAATAAATTAACAAAAATAAAAGTTGATGAGGACATTTTTGCTAAAATCCATAATGACATTAAACACCCTTATCAAGCATTTTGGCAGTGGAGTAGTCCAAAAGCAACAATTCCTTCAAAATTACAAAATTTTGAAACCTCATCAGAATATTTTGAATTAATTATTCAAGAACCTTACACAAATTCTCCCAAAATTGAGGACAGTTCTCAGAAAAAATGGGATCTATTACATAAAATAAAACTTGATCATGAAATATGTGATTTTGATATTTCTACTCAAGGTACTTTTTTGGCTGTAAGATTTGATGATACTTGGCAAACATTAGCTAGAGTTCCGTTTGATGCTACAAATGGAGAAGATATTAAATATGATGATCAAAATAAATTAGAAAAGAAACATCAAATTTTTCCCTCAAAACTAATCAATAACATTCCTTTTGTTGGAGAACAAATATTAGAACTTGTACAACGAGCAGAACCAGGTATTTATCATCAAAGTCCTACATCAATTAATCAAAACGATTATATAGCAACGGGGATAGTAAACGGAGACATTAATTACATTAAAATATATGATCATAATTGCAAAGAAAAATATTCAATATTAATACAAGGTGGTAACAATACTAGAATTACTTCCTTATCATTTATAAATAAAGATTTAATTATTTGCGGTTGTAAAGATGGAACTATCCAATTGTTTAATTGGAAAACACAAAAAAATATTGATAATCAACAACACGGGATTGGTAAACAAATAACATCAATTACAATTAGTAGCGATAATAAAACTCTTGCGAGTTCCGACAGTGGAGGAAATATATGTTTTTGGGAAATAGTAGATTTAACTATATGTGAAAAACATGAAATTATGAATGCTCACAAAATACACAATGGCATGAAGATTAATTCGTTAGCATTTAATCCTGATGGTAAAATTTTAGCAAGTGTGGGTGAGGATAATTATCAAATAAAATTATGGAATCTTCTTGGTGAGGAAGTAGGTATTTTAGAAGAAGAAAATTCTAGTGATCTAGGTCATGATATAATTAACACAATTACATTCAGTTCAAATGGTAAGTTATTAGCCAGTGGTGACAATAAAGGTTATATTAAAATTTGGGATTTTATTAATAAAAAGTTACTTCCTTTTGATGAAATAAAGCAACATGATAGTGCTGTTACATCTCTTACTTTTATTCCAAATACTCAAATATTAATTAGTGGTAGCAAAGATAAAACTATTAAATTTTGGCAACAAAGATAGTAAGTACATTTGTATCTCACAAATATTTCATGACAATTTAAACTCCTCTAAATCATCATAAACACCTTCTGAATCTATAGTTAAAGGAGTATCTTTTAAACATCCTGATGTTTCCTCAAAAAAATTAGCAGGCCAACCTTTTCCTTTTGGTTTATTGTCCTGTTGAAAATCATCACTATGTTTTAAATTAATAGTAATAGTTAAATCAGCATTAACCATATTTACAGGAATATCTAAATGTAATATTCCATCTTCACCAACATGAGAATTTAAAGTTATTGTTTCCATATAATTATTTATTTCAAAGTTCATCAATAATTTTTTCTGTTTTGTTAAAATTAATCCCTAAAATTACAGATAATGCTTGTTCTAATTTAAATAAATAATCATCTTCTAAATGACCAATAATTTTGTTAATTCTTAATTTATCTATTACTCTAATTTGCTCACATAAAATAACTGAATCCTGTTTTAAGCCCCCAGTATTAGCGGGTATAAATACATGAGATGTTAAAATAGTTTGTCGAATTTTTGAAGTCAAAGGTACAATAATTGTATGAGGACTAACTTTATTAGCTTGATCTATTTGTACAATTACAACTGGTCTAATTCCTGCCTGTTCTGTTCCTCTAACTGGATTAAGATCACATAAAACAATATCTCCTCTTTTTATATCTACCACTTAATTTCTCCTTTTGCCAATCTATCTTCATAATCTTCTAAATTAGAAAGATAATCATTAAAATCAGATTCAGCTATTTCTAAAGATTCTCCGACATTTGGATATAGTTTTTCATAACCATTAAATAATTTTCTTTTAGCTAATTGCTCAAATAATAAATATTTTTCTTCACCAGAAAGAGACTCAATTGATTCCACAATTTTATTGATAGTTTGATTCATAAAACATCTCCTATTGTTTATGGTATTGATATTATATCACAAACCACTTAACCTATCCCCTAATAAATTTCCTTTTTGTAATTCCGTAGTAAAAAACTGAGTATCAGAGCGAATATTTCGATACTTTTTGGCTAAATATTTTAAATTCTTCTGATATTCAGGAGTTAAATCAATATTAATTAAGAAAGACTCATTCTGCATCAATTCCTTCCCACATTTTTTCTAAAGGTATTCTTTTTCCTCCCTGCAATTTGGGTACGAGTTATGGAAGCGATATAATAGTATTATTTTCCTACTGTTACAGTCAGTTTATCCAACTCTAAAATTTCATTCTTAAATTGTTCCAATAATTGAAAAAATAAATCACAAGCTAATTTTTCATCCTCTACTTGAGACAAAATAATACTTTCCCAACCTTCAGTAGAATTAATTTGATATTTTCCTTGTATCCATTTCTGAAATTGAGCAAATTGTTTTTCTTGTTGTGTTAGTTGTAACCCTAACTCACCTCTGGACATACTGTAACCCATCAATAACATTTTTAACCGAGTTATAGATACTTTTCCTAAATACATTCCTGGGCGTTGTTTAATTCTAGTTAATAACTCATAGAGATATTCTTGACTATTTTTATTACCATTAGCGATAGTTATATCTAGCATAATTTTCTCCTGAATATTGATTAAAAGTTTTCTTCAATGACTATTAACTCTTGTCCTAAATGAATTTTACCAAAAAATTGAAAATTAGCTAACCATTCTACCTTTGCTACTCCTTGAGGATGATGATTGTCAAAAACAATTTCTATCCCATCTATTATAACCATAACTCCTTCATGATATCCTGTTTCTGAAATGGCATCACCTCCAATACTATCATCATAAAGAAAACAATTACGATAATCTAAATCAGCTTGTGTATTAATTGTAATTAGTTTGCCTTGGATTCCTACCAGTTGTAAATAGTTTTTTATAGCTACAGCACATTGAACACATTGTAAATTAGCATAACTGTTAGCTATTTCTGCTAAATATTGTTTTTGTTTTAGTGTTAAATACTTCATTCATTTTTAAATTTACTACTTAATTTCTCCTTTTGCCAATCTATCCCCCTTTACCCTGTCCCTAAAAACTATTGACAAATTTCCCGTAATGTGATTGTGAAGTTGGGATAAGAAATAGCAGCAGCTTCAGCGCGGTGAATGGTAGTTGTACCAGTAGCGTTGAGGGCTGCGATCGCTAAACTCATGGCAATGCGATGATCTGTATGGCTATCTACTTCCGCACCGACTAAGGGAGTACCGCCGGTGATTTCCATCCCGTCGGGTAGTTCGGTGATTTTTGCCCCCATTTTATTGAGTTGTTGTGCCATCACGGTAATGCGATCGCTCTCTTTGACTCTTAACTCCTCCGCATCCCGAATAATGGTTGTCCCCTCAGCAAAAGCCGCTGCAACTGCCAAAATGGGAATTTCATCAATTAACCTGGGAATGATATCACCAGCAATCGTACAGCTTTTTAAACCACCGGAACGGACACGGATATCAGCCACAGGTTCTCCCGCTACTTCCCGTTGATTCTCTAGTTGAATATCTGCCCCCATGAGTGCCAATGCTTCTAAAATCCCCGTGCGGGTAGGATTCACACCGACATTTTCGACTACCAAATCTGAACCAGGAACGATCGCCCCCGCAACCAACCAAAAAGCCGCTGAACTGATATCACCAGGGACAATTACAGTTTGTCCGTAGAGTTTCGCCCCACCTGTGATCGTGACGCTATTGCGGTCTGGATCTATACTTAATTCTGCGCCATAAGCCCTTAACATTCGTTCACTGTGATCCCGTGATAAAGCGGGTTCAGTAACGGTGGTTTGTCCTTGGGTGTTTAAACCCGCGAGGAGAATGCAGGATTTAACTTGAGCCGAAGCGATGGGAGAATGATAATGAATGGGCTGGAGGGCTTGTCCTTGAATGGCTAGAGGTGCTAAGGTGTTGCCCTTGCGTCCCCAAATTTGCGCCCCCATTTGTTGCAGTGGTTTGACGACACGGGACATAGGACGCGATCGCAAAGAACTATCACCAGTCACCGTGAAAAATCGCCCTGGATGGGATGCTAACAATCCCAACATCAACCGCATCGTTGTTCCAGAATTACCCGCATCCAAGACGTTTATAGGCTCTTGAAAATTGCCTAAACCGATGCCTTTGACTTTGACTAATTCTGTATTTAATTCCGAAATTTCCGCACCTAACGCCCGAAAACAAGCCGCAGTGCTACGGGGGTCTTCACCTAACAGCAGTCCTTGAATTTGAGTTTCACCTTCAGCAATTGCACCCAACATCAAAGCGCGATGAGAAATAGACTTATCTCCAGGGACTCGGATACGTCCCTGCAAAGACAATTCAGAGGCAGGGCGCTGAATAATTAAGTGATCAGAAGAGTTTGCTTGAGTTTCTAAATTAATAACAATAGCCGACATTAGGATACAATGACTTTTGAATAGAATAAAAGCTAAACAGCGACTTAATTGTCACTATTCACTTCCAATTTAGTATCCTACCGCTTTTTGGCAACTATAATCCTTCTTCTGGTAGATAGCAGGTGACAGGTAATACCATATTGAATGGTTTAGATTAACAAATCAAAATATTTGCTAACGATGAAGCAGGTTTTACTATTTATTAGATATCTTGCTTAAATGTCTTGTGTTTTGTTGCTTCTACCAAAAACGTCAGCCGTAACGTTAAATAATAGGCAAAACTGGCAATTTAGAAAATCGCTAAACTTTTACTCTTCATTTTTAATCCCTCACACTCTCATGCTAACTCACCACCGCAAACCCGTATGTTTATCAATGATTTCCACCGACTTACCAATTTGGTCTGTGGTTGACACTGCTGGAACTTTAATTCAAAAGGATACAGATAAATTTCATTTACTATTAACTGCACCACCTCTTATTAGTTGTGAAGTAGGCAGTTATTTAAATCCAGAAGATACAATTTACCCAACTAAAAACAATTTTTCTCCTCCCAGCAGTCCCAGAATTTTATGGCTGGAAATTTCATCTCGGCGGTTAATTATGACAATGCAAGGTAATGCACAAGTCAGTTACCGTCACTTTTGGGAATTAGGTGTTTATGGCATTAGTCGTTTCTGGTTGCCAAATGAATCATTACAACCCCATCAATCTATCCGTTTGCGTAATTTTACCAAAAGTTTTACTCTTAGCGGGCATCCTTTTCCAGAGAATCTCCGTTTAGAATACGAATTATGGACAGGAAAAATCCAATTAGGGCGTTATATTCTCAATTTGGAAATTCAGCATTAAAGGGAACAGGTGACAGGTGACAGGTTACAGGGGGTAGGGGAGGGGGCCGGTGACAGGTTACAGGGAACAGGGAACAGGGAACAGGTAAGAGTTTTACCAATTACCAATTACCAATTATCAATTACCAATTACCAATTACCAATTACCAATTACCAATTACCAATCACCAATTACCAATTACCAATTACCAATCACCAATTACCCTTAATAACTAGGATCATTACCTGATTTCCATTTGATATTGCAACCAATACTGGGCTTTTGTTCACTTGTCACAGGTTGATTATTTAAGACTGCGGTAATAGCTGCTCTTAAATCTTTACCTGTAACAGGTTGATTATTACTAGGACGACTATCATCTAATTGTCCACGATAAACGAGTTTTCTATCGCTATCAAATAAAAAGAAATCTGGTGTACAAGCTGCTGTATATGCTTTTGCCGTTTCTTGGGTTTCGTCGTAACAGAAGGTAAAATCAAACCCCAGTTCTATAGCCATGTCTTTTAATGATTCTGGGGCATCATTGGGATAATTTTTAGCATCATTAGCACTAATGGCAATAATCCCTAAGTCACTGTTGCTGTAATCTTGATCTAATCTGGCTAATTCTTGTTGAATATGCTTAACAAATGGGCAGTGACGACAAATAAACATGATTAACAATGCTTTTTTATCGGCAAAATTATCAAGAGAAATTATTTTTCTAGATACTACTTCTGGTAGATGAAAATCTGGTGCTTTCGTGCCTAGAGGCAACATTGTAGAAGCTGTTAAAACCATAATTTATTTAATGCTTCGATCAGGATTTTTTTAATAATAGAATAATCCATCTTCATTTAGGAAAATTACCAAATTCAAATACATAACTTAATAAAAAATTTGAGTATATTATGAGTTATGTAATTAAGTTATGGGAAAAAGATCAATATTCCCTCTTCCCTGCTATAATGACTGACCGTTGATTGAAAATACTTTAATAATGATCACTTGGTGTTCCTTGCTAATTAAACAATGGGGTAGGATGACAAAATTCCTATCTTTGTTCTGTCTTTGTCTATTATTGGTTGTTAGTTGTACTCCTAAACAGCAAACAAATACACCACAGTCTAATACTATAAATACTCGGACGGGTGATGGTCGGATTACCGTAGGGACAACGGAAAAGCCAAGAACTCTTGATCCTGCTGATGCGTATGAATTGGGATCTTTGAGTTTAGTATTTAATATGAGCGATCGCCTGTACACTTATGAACCAGGTAGTACAGAAATTAAACCACAATTGGCCACAGCATTACCAAAAGTGAGTGCAGATGGTTTAACTTATACTATTCCCATTCGCAAAGGAGTAGTATTTCATGATGATACTCCCTTCAATGCCAAAGCAATGGAGTTTAGTCTGCAACGCTTTATCGAAAACAAAGGTAAACCGTCTTTCCTGCTTTCTGATACCGTAGCTTCAGTTAAAGCCACAGGGGAGTATGAATTAACAATTAAACTGAAGAAACCCTTTGCAGCTTTTCCTTCATTGTTAGCATTTTCTGGAGTCTGTGCGGTTTCACCAAAATCCTATGAAATTGGGGCTGGAAAATTTAAACCGAATATTTTTGTGGGGACTGGTGCTTATAAATTAGCCAAATATGGAACTGATTCCTTAAAGTTTGATGTATTTGATAAATATTGGGGAACAAAACCAGAAAACAAAGGTGTAAATGTCCAAATTCAAACCAGTCCAGTCAACTTATTTAATGCCTTTAAAACTGGTGCAATAGATGTGGCTTATCTATCCTTACAACCAGATCAAATTCAGAGTTTAGAAGCAAGTGCGAAAAAGGGAGATTGGCAAGCTATATCTGCTCAAGGTAGTGTAGTTACTTATCTGACTTTAAATCGCAATCAAAAACCTTTAGATCAAGTAGAGGTGAGACAAGCGATCGCATCATTAATTGATCGTAAATTATTAAATGATCGGGTATTATTATCACAGGCTGATCCGCTTTACAGCATGATTCCCACAACTTTCAATGTTTCCCAACCATTGTTTAAAGATAAATATGGTGATGGTAAATTTGCAGAAGCCAAACAATCCTTAGTCGCTGCTGGTTTTTCCCAAGAAAATCCGGCCAAAGTGCAAATTTGGTATCCTGCAAGTTCAATGACTCGGAGTTTAGTCGCGCAAACCTTAAAATCCCTCGCTGATACTAAAATGGATGGGATGTTGCAATTTGAAGTTAAAACCGTCGAAGGTGCAACTTTCTATAAAGAAATTTCCAAAGGTTTATATCCCAGCACCTTAACTAATTGGTATCCAGACTTTTTAGATCCAGATAACTATGTTCAACCATTTTTAGCCTGTGCCAAAGGTTCAGTTGCTAAAGGTTGTGAAGAAGGAGGCAGTCAATCTCAGGGGTCATTTTATTATAGTGAAGCTATGAATAAACTCATAGATCAACAACGCAAAGAACAAAATCCTGAAACTCGGAAAAAAATATTTGCCGACATTCAAACCCAAGTATTAACTGATGTTCCCTACATCCCTTTATGGCAAAGTAAAGATTTTGTATTTGCTCAAAAAGGCGTAGCCAATATCAATCTTGATCCTACCCAAAACCTAATTTACAAAACAATTAAAAAGTAGTATCAATACCGGGTAATTTCTCTCTCATTCTCTCGTTCCCAGACTCCGGCTGGGAATGCCATTTAGAGGCTCTGCCTCATATAATTAACAAGAGGCAGAGCCTCTAGGCTGCATTCCTTGTCAGAGACAAGGAACGAGGTTTTAGGTCGATTTCAATTTTGAATTTTTAATTAATAAATATGTCTCGTTCTAAAGCATTACAGTATTACATTTTTTCCCGGTTGCTATTTGCGCCATTGCAACTATTCACTATTATCACCATTGTTTTTCTTTTACTTAGAGCTACGCCAGGAGATCCCGCAGATGCTATTTTAGGAGGAAGAGCGCCAGAAAGTGCAAAAGAAGAATTAAGAAAACAACTTGGTTTGGACTTACCAATTTGGTTACAATATCTCAATTATTTAGGTAAATTACTGCAATTTGATTTAGGAACTTCTTTAACCAGTCGCGGGCAAAATGTAGGTGAAATAATTGGTCAATATTTTCCAGCAACCGTAGAATTAGCATTTGCGAGTATGGCTGTGGCGCTGATTGTTGGCGTTTTAGTGGGAACTATTTCCGCTTCTCATCCGGGAACTGGTTTTGATATTGGGGGGCGTTTATTTGGGATTATTACCTACGCACTACCGATGTTTTGGGCAGGTATGTTATTACAATTAGTTTTTTCAGTTCAATTGGGTTGGTTTCCCAATTCCAATCGGTTTCCGCCCAATCTTCCTGCACCTACAAATATTACTGGTTTATATACAATTGATAGTTTATTGACTGGAAATTTAAGTCAATTTTTTACAGCTTTACATCATTTAGCTTTACCAAGTTTAACTTTGGGAATTTTATTAAGTGGTATTTTTGAACGCATTGTCAGAGTTAATTTAAAACAAACTTTAAAAGCTGATTATATAGAAGCGGCTAGAGCGCGGGGAATTTCTGAAAATAAGATTTTAGTTTCCCATGCTTTAAAGAATGCCTTGATTCCTGTAATTACAGTATTAGGATTAACATTTGCTTCCTTATTAGGTGGAGCGATTTTAACAGAGGTGACATTTTCCTGGCCAGGGTTAGCAAATCGTTTATATCAAGCTATTTCCGACCGAGATTATCCTACAGTTCAGGGTGTGTTAGTATTTTTCGGGGCAATTGTTGTGAGTGCGAGTATTTTGATTGATATTCTTAATGCTTATGTAGATCCGAGAATTAGATATTAAATATCTTCAAAAAATTATTTATTCCGTCGTGCGGGCATTATGCCCGCTTTTTTATCTAAATTTTAGTTACTTTACAGTCAAAATCACACCCAATCATAATACACTATGTCTAACTTTTGTATTTATAACCATTTATTAGTTAGAATAAGATGTTGACTTGCTATACATTGCCTAGTATTATTGTTCTATATTTAGGCGTTGCCATGTATTGAACAAAAATTTTTCATAAGTTCATAAGTTTAGTGTATTAACTTAACTAAGTAAGAGGAGGATTTCTTTTGCAGCTAGAACAGGTCTTAAATGTACTTGACTATGCTCAGTCGCCAAACTACTGCGATACTAGTGTTAAACACGACATATCGACGGAGCATATATTTCGTGCTGCGAAAAAAGCTGGTGTAAAGGGAACTTATGTTTTTCGCACTAGTCCTGCTAGTGATGAAATTTTGCCTGTTAGACCCGCTGTTCATGTTGCAGAAGCCAAAACACCAGAAGAAGCTAGGGATATTCATCGCAAACTCTGGAATCTTGGTAACGCACCATTTTTAATAGTAGTTCTTCCCAATCAAATTAGAGTTTATACAGGTTTTGATTATGACCAAGAAAATAAAAACAAAGGCTTAATAGATACAATTGATTCTAATATTGCTAATATTCAAACTAAATTAGATTATGTTTTTGCTGAATCAATAGATTCTGGTAGGCTTTGGCAAACTCAAGCTAAATATCTTATTCCTGAAAAACGCGTAGATATACATTTACTAAACAACCTAGAAAAGTTAGGAAAGCGACTAGAAAAAGAAGGAATCGACCTCTCAGTTGCTCACGCATTAATTGGTAAATATGTCTATATTCGCTACCTTTGGGATAGAGGAATTCTATCTAAACAGTGGTTAGACGAAAATAATATTATTCTAGATACTGTACTTGGTCGTAATGCAACCTTAGAAGGATTACGTAAGCTAGTTGAGGCATTAGAGAGCCGTTTTAATGGTGATATATTTCCTTTACCATTACAGGGTAAAAAAGCACCAAAGGACGAAATAGTATCCTTGGTAGCATCTGTTTTTAAAGGAGATGATCCTATTTCAGGTCAGCTTCATCTTGATTTTGATATATATGACTTTTCTTATATTCCCGTGGAAACATTATCATCAATCTATGAGCAGTTTCTTCATGCACAAGGTAAAGGAAAAAAAGTCGGTGCTGTTTATACACCTGAACCTGTAGCAGACTATTTGCTATCTGAAATTCACTATACTAAACCTCTTGAAAGAGGAATGAAAATTCTTGATCCTTGTTGTGGTTCGGGAATATTTTTAGTCCTAGCTTATCGTAGATTAATTGAAATAGAATTAGCTAAGACTTCAAATAAAAAAATAGATGCTAAAGAATTACGAAAAATTCTACTTGAAAGTTTTTATGGTATTGAGCGAAATATTGATGCTTGCTATGTAGCAGAATTTAGTTTAATTCTAACGATGCTCAACTATATTGAGCCGCCAGATTTACATAAGCATAAAGATTTTCAATTTCCTAAATTACATAATTACAGAATTTTTGAATGTGATTTCTTCGATAATGAATCTGAATTTTTTAAAAGTAATTTAAAGTTTGATTATATTGTAGGTAATCCACCCTGGATAGAACTGAAGCCAGAGACAAAGGGTGAAGAATTAGCACGAACTTGGATTAAAAACAATTTTGTTAATCGGCCAGCTACAGGTAACAGAGTTTGTGAAGCTTTTACTTGGCGAGTAACTGATCTACTAGATGATGAAGGTTGTGCAGGTTTACTTATACACGCCAAGAGTTTATTTAACCATGAGTCTGAAAAGTACCGTAAACACTTTTTTCAGCAACATGAAGTTGTACGAATTACTAACTTTTCCAATTTGGCTTATGTCCTATTTGGTAAAAGGGGAGAAGCTCCTGCTGCAACTGTAGTTTATAGCAAAGCTAAACCAGAACAAGAAAAACCACCGATTATTCATTATTCTCCTTTTGTCATTAATCAAATTTCTAATCGATCTTGGAAAGCAGATAAAAAAAATTCAACCTGGATAATCACTATTAATGAAAATGAAATACAAACTGTTTCACCTGATGACGCAGAAACTGGAGAAGCTATAGTTTGGAAACTAGCTTTATGGGGTAGCTACCGGGACAAAAGAGCTATTAAGCGTTTACGCCGATTATTTACAATTAATTTAGGTGAATTAATTGAAGAAAAAGGTTGGTATCTTCATCAGGGATTAGAACTTAGAGATGGTTCAATTTTGCACAATCAAGAAAGTGATTCCATAGATGAAGCTTACTATCTTAAAGGCTTAGAGATACTTAATGCCAATTTAATGGCACAATCGAAGAATCGCTTTTCAATCCCGGAAGAATTTTTACGATTAATTCCACCGGAAAAGTATTTTATAAGAAAAGGTAGAATAATAGGCTTAACCGTTGCCTATGCTCCACATTTAATTCTATCTCCTAACTACTTTATCTATAGTGATATTAATTTTGTCATTCCCCATCCTAAAGTTGGTTTATCTGGAAGTAAATCAGATGCTGATTTATTACGCGCTCTTTCAGTTTTTCTGAGTTCTAGTATCAGCAAATACTACTTATTCTTTCAAAGTTCATCATGGGGTATCGCCAGAAGTTTTATTAGCCATAAAGATATCAAAAATATTCCTATCCCTAATTTATCCTCAGACCAAATTAGAGAATTATCTCGACTTCAGAAAGAACTAGCTTCTTCTGAAATGGCTTTTTATCAAGAATCTTTATCAGTGCCAGAAAATGTTGATATGCTACTGCAAGAAAAGCTTGATAAAGAATTAGAGAAAATAATTAAAATTCCTAATGATATAAGCATTTTAGCAAGAGATTTTTGGCAGGTTCGATTTAAGCTGAATAATGGTAAAGCAGTTAATTCAGCGACTGAAAAGCCTAGCCAAGAAGCCATAACAGATTATGGTCAATGTTTGGTAAATGAATTAGATGATTTTGTGGATGATCCTGCTCTCCATCATCAGATTTCAATTGTTCTTTCCAATGAAATGATTATTTGTACGGTCGGAATCAAAAAATCAGATAAACCTATAACCGTTACTATTGAACAAGCCAATGAAAGTTTCTCATCTTTCTTAGAAACAATCACTCCAAAGCTGAAACAGCAGTTTAGTCAATGGGTTTATATTCAACGCGGTATATCTATAATAGATGGTTCAAAAATTCATATTTGTAAAACTCCACGCTTGATTGATTGGACAAAAACACAAGCGTTAAATGATTCTGATGATATTATTGCTGAAATACTTTCTCTCAGGGATAAAAATTTATGATAATGGAGCAATAAATTAATGTCAAAAAGCAGTCCTGATGTAGATTTAATTGTTGCTTATGATCCATCTTTTCGTAGAAATGCACATCAGCTACTTGCTTGGGGTTATGAAGATGCTCGACCGATTATTAAACCTACATTAGAAGAAACAGATATTACAGGTTTTATAGCTGAGAAAATAGACAAAAGACTTGGTGATCCTGATACACCACCTAGATTTGTACGCTACTCTATAGCAGAAGATCAACCAGTAGTAGGAGAAGGACGTACTGGAAAATCTAGACGTAGGGTTGATCTTGTAGTTGAATGCACTAGGGGTAAACCACGTAAAAAGTATATTTTTGAAGCAAAGCGTTTGCGTAAACGGGGATATCCCATAAGTAAATACACAGATAAAGAAGGATTACAACAATTTATATTTGGAACTGCTTATGCTACTCAGTATCCAGAGGCGGCTATGATTGGCTACATTCAAAGTGATAATTATGAATATTGGATTGGAGAACTTACTAGAAAATTTACTGAATCTAACAATGGCCTTTCTATAATAAAAGAATTGACACAAGTTGAGGTTATTGCTTCTTTACCCAATGAGTTGGTGAGTCAACATGATCGCTCCACAGGAAGTCCAATCACTGTCTATCATATTCTCCTTGATTGCTCTGAAATTTCCATCTAAAAAAAGAGAGTTTGCGATCGCACTATCAAGATAAAATAATTGCGATCGCTTGTTCATAAATTACCTTTGCACACTACGAGGGTCAAGAGCGTCACGTAAGCCATCACCTAATACATTAAATGACAAAACGGTGATAATAATTAGAATTGCTGGTGGTAGAATTAGCCAAGGTTGTAACACTAAAATAGAAGCATTACTAGCTAAAGAAAGCATATTTCCCCAAGAAGGATCTGGTTGTTGAATACCTAAACCAATTAGACTTAATACTGCTTCTGCTCCAATAAAACTAGGAATTGTTAAAGTAGCAGAAATAATAATGTAAGTTGCAGTTTGTGGTAAAACATGACGAACAATAATATAAATAGGATTACCACCCATTACCTTTGCTGCTTGCACAAATTCGAGTTCTTTGATTGATAATACCTGTCCGCGAATTATCCTCGCTAAACCTGCCCAACTAATTACAGAAGTGATGATAATGATTAATAAAAATCGCTGAGTGCTGGTTAATTTTGGACTCAAAATACTTGATAATGCTACTAATAAATAAATACTCGGAAAGGTCATCAAGACTTCTGCTAAACGCATGATGATACTATCAATTATTCCGCCAAAATAGCCGGAAATACCACCAATAAGCAATGCCAATGGATAGGTAATGATAATCCCGAAAATACCAATAAACATACTAATTCGACCACCATGTAACAAGCGACTAAATTGGTCGCGTCCTTGTTCATCTGTTCCCAAAATATTCAATTTTGCGTCACCAATAACACCAAACAAATGCCAATTTAAAGAAATACCAGGGATAATTGTGACTTCCTGCCATTTTGGAGGTAGGGAAATACTCAAGTTAAATAATTGATATTTTGTCCCAGTCACAAATAATCGTAATTGTGAAGGTTTTGTCTGATCTATAATTATTTTTCTTTCCCCGGTTTCTAAGTTAGTATCGCCTTGTGTTGTAGGATATACGTGGGGTCCAATAAACTGCCCTGATTGAGATACCCAATGAATCTGAGTCGGTGGAAGTAGTGAACCGTTCGGTTGTGAATCATAAGGGTTATAAGGAGCGATAAAATCAGCACCAATCACTGCTAAATACAAAGAGAAGAGGACAATTGCCCCAGTTCGTGCTAGAGGGTTTTTGTTGAGTCGTTGCCACCAATTCATAGTTTTTGATGTAAAAGTTAATGTTGATTAATTGTTGATAAAAGTATATATCAATAGATTAGATCAAAAACCGCAAACCTATTTTATGAATAACCTACATCATCATCGCTCACAATTTCCCGCTTTAAGTAATAAAATTTATTTTAACTACGGAGGACAGGGGACAATGCCTCAAGGGGCTATGGATGCTATTAGCCAATCTCAGGCACATATTCAAAGTATAGGTCCTTTTGGGAGTGAGGCGTATAGTTGGATTGCACCGCAAATACAAGCCAGTCGGGAAGCCATTGCATCTACATTAAATGTACCAAGTGACACAATTACTCTCACAGGTAATGTCACGATAGGTTGTAATATTGCGATGTGGGGGATTGATTGGCACGCAGGTGATCATCTGCTTCTTTCCGACTGCGAACACCCTGGAGTAATTGCTACAGCCCAGGAAATTGCCCGCAGGTTTGGGGTAGAAGTTACCATTTGTCCCTTAATGGCTACTTTAAATGAAGGTGATCCTATCAGTATTATTGCTGAAAATCTCCGTCCCAAAACTCGCTTAGTAGTTTTAAGTCATGTTTTGTGGAATACTGGTCAAGTTTTACCTATTGATAAGATTGTCGAAGTATGCAGAAGTAATAATTCGCTGTTATTGATAGATGCGGCTCAATCAGTGGGTGTGATTCCTTTAGATTTAACTGCTTTGGGGGTAGATTTTTATGCCTTTACTGGTCACAAATGGTTATGCGGTCCTGCGGGTGTGGGTGGTTTATATGTGCGTCCTGAAACGAGGGAAAGTTTGCACCCTACCTTTATTGGTTTGAGTGGGATAATTACTAATAATCAAGCCCAACCGACGGGTTGGCAACCAGATGGACGCAGATATGAAGTATCCACTTTACCAACTTCATTATATGTGGGTTTAAAGCAAGCAATTACAATTCATGAACAATGGGGAACAGCACAGGAACGATATGAGCAAATTTGCCAAAATAGTAATTATCTTTGGCAAAAATTAAACTCTTTAGCTAATGTCAAATGTTTAAAGAATTCACCTCCAGAAAGTGGATTAGTTTCTTTTCAAGTAACTAATCAACCTAGTTTTAAATTGGTGCAATCTCTAGAGTCTGAAAATATCTTAACACGAACAATTGCCAATCCTAATTGCATTCGGGTGAGTGTTCATTATCTAACTTTAGAGTCGGAAATTGACCAATTAATAGCAGCAATATCAAGTAGGTTGGGTTGTGGAACGTGAACGTATCCCTGCGGGACACTGCGTGAACGCGGAGCAATGGCTTTGGGGAAAACCCAACAAAACAAATGATTTTTAATGTTGGGTTTTCTTGCATCAACCTAACCTACACAAATACTTTTTAACCTTTTTCTTTTGAAATCATGGACAGACCAATTATATATATAGCAATTACCAATCACGGTTTTGGTCATGCTACCCGCACAGCTTCCATAGCTAACACTATCCAAAAATTATGTCCTGAAGCGTTATTAATTCTAGTTACTACTGCACCTCGCTGGTTGCTGGAATCTTATATGGAAGGTGATTTTATTTTACGTCCACGGGCGTTTGATTTAGGTGTTGTTCAAGTTGATAGTTTGACAATGGATAAATCAGCAACTTTGGAAAAACTACGAGAAATTAAAAAAAATCACAAATCCTTAATTGCTTCAGAAGTTAATTTTATTCGTCAAAATCGCGTTAATCTCATTTTGGCAGATATTCCTTTTCTCGCTGCCGGATTTGCTGAAGCTACAAATATCCCCTGTTGGATGATTAGTAATTTTGGTTGGGATTTTATCTATCGAGATTGGGGAGGAGAATTTACAGAAATGGCTGATTGGATTAGTGATTGGTATGGAAAATGCGACCTTTTATTTCGTCTTCCTTTCCATGAACCTATGTCAGCATTTACCAACATTACAGATGTAGGCTTAACTGGTGGTTTTCCCCATTTTTCTATTGATAAATTACGCACCAATTGGGGAATAAGTACACCTCCAGAAAAAACAATTTTACTAACATTTGGGGGTTTAGGTTTACAAGCAATTCCCTATACAAATATCAACAAATTTCCCGATTGGCAATTTATTACTTTTGATGCTTCAGCCCCAGATTTACCTAACTTAATTAAAGTTACAAATCGTCAATACCGTCCTGTAGATTTTATGCCAATTTGTGGCAGAATTATTTCTAAACCTGGTTATGGGACATTTTCAGAAGCCACCCTTTTAGATGTACCAGTAGTAACTATACCTCGTGATGATTTTGCCGAAGCTGCTTTTATGTTAGCAGGAATTACTAATTACAATCATCATCAAATTCTCACAGTACCGGAATTTTTTCAGGGAGATTGGGATTTTCTTTATCAGTCACCCCAACCACCGAAGCAAACTAAAATCATTGATAAAAATGGCAATGAAACAATAGCTAAAGCTGTGATAGATTATTTGTAAGTATTCAGATCCCCTACTTCTACCATTGATTCATTATTTATTGATATCATTGAAAAATTAGTCGGGGATATTACACCATGAGGATTATGACCCACTACCAAAAACTATTAAGAGTTTCCACCCATGGAAAATCATTTCACAATATTACCGCCAAAATTGAAGCTATTGTTGCTGAATCTGGTATAGAAACTGGGCTTTGTAGTTTATTTTTACGTCACACCTCAGCTAGTTTAGTAATTCAAGAAAATGCTGATCCTGATGTATTAGTTGATTTAGCTAATTTCATGGCCAAAATAGTCCCAGAAGGAAACCATTACATTCATGATGCTGAAGGACCAGACGATATGCCAGGACATATCCGTACAGTTTTAACCCATACCTCCGAACAAATTCCCATTAATCGTGGTCATTTGGTATTAGGAACATGGCAAGGAATCTATGTTTGGGAACATCGTCAACAGAATAATGTGAGAGAGTTAGTAGTTCATATTTCTGGATAGATTTAGTATATCAATCAGAATTAAATTGTGATCATTTATGTCCTGGTTTATTCAATTCCAGTCGAACCAAAACGATAACCTTTACCATAAACAGTATGAATCATTGGTGTTTTACCCACTCCTTCTACCTTGCGACGCAACAGACGAATTAAAGCCGCAATCACATTACTATTAGGTTGTTCCTCATTTTGCCATAAATGCTGCAAAATTTGACCATGCGTCAGTAATTTTCCAGCATTTTCCATGAAGTATTGTAACAACTGACTTTCTTTTTGAGAGAGTTCTATGATTCTCCCATGACGATAAGCTATTTGATTTTCTATATCAAGTTCCAAATCGGCTACAACTAGCTTTCCTGTGGTGCTACTATAAGATTCTGTACCAGTACGACGTAACAAAGCCCGGACTCTTGCCAGTAATTCCCGCAATTCAAAAGGTTTGACTAAATAATCATCAGCGCCCGCGTCCAAACCTTGTACACGGTCATCTAGGGTATCTTTTGCCGTGAGAAATAGTACAGGAGTTGTTTTACCTTGACGGCGTAATTCCTGACAAATATCTAACCCTGTTTTTCCCGGTAACATCCAATCTAAAATCAGTAAATCATAACTGCCTATTTCTGCCAAATTACTGCCACTTGTCCCATCATAAGTAGCATCAACACTATAACCTTCACGGGTCAAGAGACGACTTAAAGGGTCAGTTAGCTCAACTTCATCATCAACTAATAAAATTTTCATTCTGTTGCTAATGGCAATATAGATATATTCTCAATATAGTGAACTGCAAACACATTAAGAATACCAAAAAAAAGAATGTTAACTGTTGCAATACCAAAAGGGGGACTACTTGAACCTAGTCTCCGCATATTACAATCTGTAGGATTAGATTTTAGTGCTTTCTTAGAATCAGGAAACCGCCAATTACAAATTACTGATGCTAGTGGACAAGCGAAAGCCTTATTAGTGCGAGCGCAAGATGTGCCTGTTTATGTAGAATATGGTCAAGCACAATTGGGAATTGTCGGCTACGATGTTCTCAGAGAAAAACAGCCCCAAGTCGCCCAATTAGTGGATTTAAAATTTGGATATTGTCGAATGTCTGTAGCTGTAAAAGCGGCTAGTTCCTACAAATCCCCGTTAGATTTACCTGCTCATGGTCGAGTTGCTTCTAAATATGTAAATTGTGCGCGAGAGTATTTTCAAAGTTTGGATTTACCGATAGAAATTGTCCCTTTGTATGGTTCTGTGGAATTAGGTCCAATTACGGGAATGTCAGAAGCAATTGTTGATATAGTTTCCACGGGAAAGACTTTAAAAGAAAATGGTTTAATTGAAATTGCGACTTTGTATGAAAGTACAGCCCGGTTAATTGTTCACCCTTTAAGTTATCGGTTAAATACAGGTAATTTAGATAAATTAATTGCACAAATGCGGTCAGAAATGCTCACCACAGCTTAATTAAATCTTATATCTCCGACTTCTCTAAGAAGTCGGGGATCTTAAATTTAGGGCTTTTTGACGGCACTAAGTTGGTCTAAAATTTCCAAAACTTCTTGTTCAAATGCAACTTGAGCGCGGTTAGTTTTTCCACCAATATATAAAGTTTCGCCTGTTTGTAAAGCCCAAATTTGAGAATGGGAAAAATAACTCATCACCACACCTAACATTAATAAAGCAAAACCAGTATAAACAATAGGAATACCAGGATCAAATTTGATTTGTAAACCCGTGCTACCCATGACATCAAGAATTTGCAAATTTACCCCATTTACAGGGATAGACATTCCTGCCCGCACAGTATTAATTAATTTACCTTGAGCATCATAAATTAATACCATGCCTTGCAAATCTTTGGCTAATAGGGAAACACCTTCACTTAAATCTGGTTTAGTCGGAATCCAAGTTCCCCAAAGTCTACCCTTACCTTTGGTATCTAATTGTGCCATTGGTAATTGGAAAATTGGGCTTTTATTTAATCTCACCCGAACGCTGGAAATTCCCCAATCTGTTTGATAGAAAACCACACCCTGATAACGCAGCGGTTTGTTAACATAAATCTTCTCATGGTTAACTTCTTTGCCCTCATTATTCAGCACAGACATATCTGAATAAAATTGGTCAATTCCTCCCGTCGGTGTGTAATCAATCCAAAAGCGATTGACACGCACAGACCAATCTTTCAACACATCTTGAGAAGACCAAGCACCAGCATCAACAATATTTTTTACCTGGAATGTATCGCCACTAGAAATCATTTCTTGAGCCATAAATCCCGTCATTGCTCCCCAAATTCCCCCCAGCAAAATAGCGACAATCCCAATGTGGACAATAATTGGTCCCAATTTACCAATTATACCTTTGCGGGCATAAAGAATATTATCTTTTTCCTGAAAAATTCGATAACTTTTTTGCTGCAAAATTGGCGTAATTGATGGCAAAGAAACACCCTCCAATTCAGCACTTAAAGCTAATTTTGTGAAGTTGCGAGGTTCTTCGTAATATTTCCACTTTTGAGCAGCTTTGAGGGCTGGTAATTGACGAGTAAAAGTACAAGCCGTTAAACTAGTTCCAAATAAAACTAATAAACTCAAAAACCACCAAGTTCTATATACATGATCTAACCCAACTACTTGAATAACTTTCCAAGAAAGGAAACCAAACAAAGCGGGGTGTTCTGGATAATTAGATTGGTAAAAATCAGGCAATTGCCCCTGTTCGATTACCGTACCACTCACACTAAATAAGGCAATAATTAACAATAGAATAATTGCCAAACGTAAATCAGTTAATACAGGCAAAACTTCCCGACGGATAAAACGCCCCGGTATTAACCACCAACTTAATTCTGTGGATGTTGTCTGATCTGAAGTCATTGCTTAGAAACTACCAATAGGAATCCGAGAAAGTAAAGAAAAAACACCAAAGCCTACTAATAATACACCGCTAATAGGATTTATCCAACCAGACCAACGGCGCAATTCTAATAGTTTTTTAATGGCAGCAGTAAACGTACCTGCTAAAATTAATGGAGTTACATATCCGGCTGTATAAGCAAGTAGTAAAACCGCACCTAAAACTAAATCTTGAGTATTAGCAACCCAACCTAATAGACTAGCTAAAACTGGTGTGCTACAGGGGGAAGCCACTAACCCAAATGTTAAGCCGATAGAGTATGAACGGACTCCGGGAGGTAAGTCTTGAGAAATCCAATTTGTTTCATTCAAAGAAGGAAATTGGATGGGTAATGCTTCTAATAAGTTCAGTCCCATAATAATAGCGATAATACTGACAATAATTGGTAAACCAATTCCTATCTGTCCATAGACTTTACCAACTAAACCTGCGACGATGCCCATTCCTGCTAATGTAGTTGCTAATCCCAACGCAAACCAAGTTGATTGGGCTGCTGCTTGTAAGCGAGTTTTAGCTTCATAACCGCCAATATAGCCAATGGTAATGGGCAGCATAGACAGCATACAGGGCGTAAGGCTGGTCAGCAAGCCAGCCGCAAAAATAATGGCAATGCTGACGAAACTCAGGTGGGTGAGTTGGTTCGCAACAAGGGTGTTGGCAAATTGCTCAAGTTGATAAATTTGGGTTTCTAGAGTTTCTAGCATGAGGATATTTAAGTAGAAAATGCTTACTCTGCTTGAATTTTAACGTATTTTGGATCATGAAATCATAAAAGTAAGTACCGTGAGGTAAATCATACTCCGGATTTTTCAGGAAAGTTGTTGAATTTATAGTTAAGATTACTCAAAATCAGATTAATGATTTTGAAAGTTGCCTTAGTGGCACATTATTAACAAATACACATTGGAAATCAAAAATACTCATTCAGAAGGAATCTACCACCATGACTCGCAAAATCAACAAAGTTTTTCAACAATCTGGAGTTATTCCCTATCGAATCAACGATGGAAAAGTTGAAGTTTTATTAATTACTACTCGTAGCCGTCAAGGTTGGGTAATTCCTAAAGGGGGACTTTGTAAAGGTATGAGTCCCCATGATTCAGCAGCGAAGGAGGCATGGGAAGAAGCCGGAGTTGTCGGTAGAGTCACAACTGAAGAGTTAGGTAATTATAAATATCGAAAACGGGGGAATACCTATCAAGTAAATTTATTTTTATTACCTGTGGAAACAGTATTAGAAGATTGGCCAGAAGCTACCGCAAGGGAAAGAAAATGGTTAGAAGTTAACCAAGCTGCTGAATTAGTCAAGGAAACTTCACTAAAAAGAATTATTCAAACTTCATGGATATAGACACATATCCAAAATATCCAGATCCCTGACTTGTTTAAGAAGTCGGGGATCTTATTTTAAATCATCTCAAAGGCTAAATTATGACTTTTGAGAAAATTATGAGTGAAATGATCTACCACATTTGTATCACTCAATTCTAAATTGTAAAAATCTACAAAATCATGATCAAAATATGGGCCTGCGTGCCAAGTTCCCATATCTAATTTAATAAAACAATTTCCGGGAATCCGAAAAGCTGCAAGTTCTGATAACCCAGGTGCATTCGTATCATTATTAGCTGGACAAACTGCCATTAACCAGTCTTTACTATCCAATGAACCTAAACATTGAGTACATTTGACATGACGAGTAATTTGGTGAAATTTCCGTCCGTTTTTCTGCAACCGCATAATATAAAAATGAGGAATACCATTTTGTAAATTTAACTGGGCATCTTCTTGATCAAAATTTTTCCCATCTTTACTTGCATATATTACCTGTCCATAAGGTTGAAAATTTTCTGGTGTAATCAATTGAGATGGTAATTCTTGTATTTTTGATAATGTACTCATAAGATCACGCGGTAAGCGGGAAACTCAGTCCCTTTAGGGCTGGGTTACTGACAACTTCTTTATTTGATGGTTTACATACAATCTAACAACGCCTGTTTAAAGTTTGTCCACTTAAACCGGCTAAATCAAATGCTTTAGACAAACCATAATCGCCTATTTTAACTCCTGCCTAGGCAAAGTTAATTTCTATAGCTTGACACTCCCCGGTCTAAAGACGCGGAGATTCTATAGAGAGTTTCAGTCTATATCCCTCAGTTATCCCAGTTTCAGGCAGGGTTCCTTAAATATTTGGGTTCTTGCCCTGATTTCGTTTGCCCTGGCGGGCGAAATCATATCTGACAAGCGTAACTTTGCGAGAGTCCCTCGGTAGCTTTTTATGTCTTTAGTGACAATTTGATTCTATCACGAATATGGATGAAAATTTGAAATAATTTCAAATTTTCAAATTAACGTCAATGCAGGATAAAGGAAAGCCTCTAGCCTTCATCCCTTGTCTAAAGCCCAAATGTGGCTTCCTGAGTCAGCCACATTTTCAAGGGTTTTCGGCGTTCTTCCTTATAAAAAAAGGGAGAAGAAAAATAAATTCCTCTCCCTAATTTTTAATCAGTAAAATTTAGATTTTACCAATACTGTGTAGCCCTAAAATGATACCTGCTCCTAAAATATGCCCAAAGGAAGTAGTTGCTAGTACCGCAGGTAAACCAAAACCACCGAAAAATTGAGGTGCTGGTAATTCTGGTTTAGCATGAGGATGCTCAATCGTAAATTTGCCTACAGCAATAGCGAAAATATTGGCAACAATCATAATTATGCTAATATTAGGACTCCATTCTAGAGATGCGGTAGCTGTAGCTAGTAAGCTTGAAGTCAACATCTAATTTACTCCTGATATTTGCGGATGCTTGTCAATATCATCTAAATATTGATTAATAAAAATCTATATCATTGCTTACTTTGTAGCAAATTTTAACATTTGTTTTCATTTAACAATGTAAACAAGTGCTGTACTTAATAGCAATTTTTGATATTTGTTGTGATCCGAATGGTATCTAGAATGGTTGGTAATTGCTAAGATAAGAGTAATTATTTCCTGGATTGATCATGTCCTCAACTCTTGATTCCTTACCACCTGCACTAAATAAAATTGTCCACCGCTTTCAACGCGCTACAGAACCAAAACGACGCTATGAGCAGTTAATTTGGTATGCTCAAAAGCTACAAGAGTTTCCTGAATCTGGTAAACTCCCAGAAAATAAAGTTCCCGGTTGTGTTTCTCAAGTGTATGTTACGGCATCATTAGAAGACGGTAAAGTCATATTTCAGGGTGATTCTGATTCCCAATTAACTAAGGGCTTATTAGCATTATTAATAGAAGGATTAAATGGATCAACACCTACAGAAATAATCCAACTTACTCCTGATTTTATTCAAGAAACTGGCTTAAATGTAAGTTTGACACCTTCCCGCGCTAATGGTTTTTACAATATTTTCAAAACAATGCAAAAAAAAGCTTTGGAATCTAAATTAGAAAATTAGGAATTGGAGACTCGACAACTTTTTTAAGTTTGAGATTATTCTTTCTGCTTTTTGAATTCCTGACTCCGCTGAACCACATTGGCTAGGCAACCACAGGGGTTGCCCCTACAATTATAGAGGTTTAGTATTACCAAACCTCTATATAGTTCAAAATTTTGCAAATTATCAATTATGCTCCTTCTGAGCGATCAATTTTTTGACTAGGAGAGGATTCATAAAGAGCATCTAACTGTTCCCGTGCATCTTCAACATTAATTGAACGCATGACCAACAGCGGTTCTTTAATCATATTACCTGCACTATCTAACAATTCAGGATGGGGGACATACTGCCTTCTAGCTGCATAATAACCAAAGCCACCTGGTGATGATTGGTTATTAGAATAAGTTCGTTCTCTGTCAAAACTGAACATGATCAGATTGCGAATTAAATTACCAACAGCCATAAATGCCAAAACGGTGAAAGCTAAAATATAAAGTAGGTGTAGCATTGAATTTTCCTCCAGAACAGCAAAGGGTAAAAATGTTATCTATGTAAAACCTAAAACTCCGCAAATAAATAATTTACGGTAGGAAAGAATGTAAGATTCTTTACTTATGTGCTTATGTTATATGGTGCAATCCTTATATTGATATTAAGGTAACACGAGGCACATTATTTTTTTATGAAAAGAATGTTAAGAATTGTCTAATATTTTTACAATTTCCACTGGATTCAGATCTTGCCAACAGGTTGATTATTCCTTTGACTGACCTAAACGCATTCCCACACTCCAACATTCTGTAACTAATTGATGCCAAGGCATTACCGTTGCCATATCAAGTCCGACTTGTTGATCAGTTGCCTTAAACAACATTCTTGCCGTTTTGAGTTCATTTTGTGCATTTTTAACTCGTTTTAGTAAGTCAAATTGCTCTTGTTCACTCATGAATTGGATTTTCTCATTTTCCAGAATTTGACGATATCGCTCAAACCAATCTTGAAAATCCTCTAACAGCGGTTCTAAGACTGATTTTAGTAAATCAGCGTTTGGTAGATTTGAGTCCCCCATATATGAGAATCATATTTCTTAATTGTCTATTTATATTAACGTTATTTACGATCCTTAACAATCAGTTCATAACTTTTTACATAAAAAAACTTAAAAAATATGTAACTTGGTATCTGAAGCATGATTATATAAATTTGGCAATAGTTTTGTAAAGCTCCTTGGGAGTAAACCTGGATACCTCTAAAGGAAGAATTCAGGAGTCACCGAGTCAGGAGTCACCGAGTCAGGAGTCACCGAGTCAGGAGTCAGGAGGAAAGAAGAAAGAAGAAAGAAGAAAGAAGAAAGAAGAAAGAAGAAAGAAGAAAGAAGAAAGAAGAAAGAAGAACAGAAGAAAGAAGAAAGAAGAAAGAAGAAAATTTTTCTATTCCCTGTTCCCTGTTCCCTGTTCTCTGACAACTCGATTGAATTTAATTTTGTCTTGTATGGCTTTTACCAGCAGCCTGTAGTTGGGCTAAATTAGGAAAAACCATAGCCAGTGGACTATTATTTATTTTGTAAAGATATTTTTCGTCAACTCTATTTTTAACACTTCGTCAAAAGTTTAATAGCCAATGTCCCCAAATCAAGAAACCCAACCAGTCGAAAAAATCTATTTACCCCGAACCAGCGAATCAGAAACACTAAAAAAGATTCGTCACACAGCTTCCCATATCATGGCTATGGCAGTACAAAAGCTGTTTCCCAAGGTGCAAGTTACAATTGGTCCTTGGATTGAAAATGGGTTTTATTATGACTTTGATAGTCCAGAACCCTTTAGCGATAAGGATTTAAAAACCATTCAAAAAGAAATGGTCAAGATTATTAATCGCAAATTACCATTAATTCGGGAAGAAGTCAGCCGCGAAGAAGCACAACGCCGCATTGAAGCCATTAACGAACCCTATAAACTGGAAATTCTCGGAGATATCAAACAAGAACCCATCACAATTTACCATTTGGGAGAGCAATGGTGGGATTTGTGCGCTGGACCTCACCTCGAAAATACCAGCGAAATTAATCCCAAAGCTATAGAGTTAGAAAGCGTTGCGGGTGCTTATTGGCGCGGAGATGAAAACAAAGCTCAATTACAGCGCATTTATGCCACAGCTTGGGAAACTCCCGAACAATTAGCAGAGTATAAACGCCGCAAAGAAGAAGCCCTGCGCCGTGATCATCGTAAACTGGGTAAAGAACTCGGATTATTTATCTTTTCCGATTTAGTCGGACCTGGTTTACCTTTGTGGACTCCCAAAGGGACTTTGTTAAGAACGATTTTAGAAGACTTCCTCAAAAAAGAACAATTAAAACGGGGTTATTTACCTGTAGTTACTCCCCATATTGCCAGAGTTGATTTATTTAAAACATCTGGACATTGGCAGAAATACAAGGAAGATATGTTTCCTTTAATGGCTGAAGATGAGGAAGCAAGAGCCATAGAACAGGGTTTTGTCATGAAACCGATGAACTGCCCTTTCCACATCCAAATATACAAGAGTGAATTACGCTCTTATCGGGAATTACCGATGCGTTTGGCGGAATTTGGTACAGTTTACCGTTATGAACAGTCGGGAGAATTGGGTGGTTTAACCAGAGTGCGCGGTTTTACCGTTGATGATTCTCATTTATTCGTGACTCCCGAACAGCTAGACAGTGAATTTCTCAATGTTGTAGATTTGATTTTGAGCGTTTTCAAAAGTCTGCAATTGAAGAATTTCAAAGCTAGATTGAGTTTCCGTGACCCAGCTAGTGATAAGTATATCGGTTCTGATGAAGCTTGGGATAAAGCGGAAGGGGCAATTCGTCGCGCTGTGCAACAATTGGGAATGGAGCATTTTGAAGGAATTGGGGAAGCGGCTTTTTATGGACCCAAGCTGGATTTTATCTTCAGTGATGCTTTAGAACGGGAATGGCAATTGGGAACTGTGCAGGTAGATTATAATTTACCGGAACGCTTTGATTTAGAATATGTGGCGGAAGATGGTTCGCGTCAACGTCCAGTAATGCTTCACCGCGCGCCCTTTGGTTCTTTGGAACGATTAATTGGAATTTTAATTGAAGAGTACGCGGGTGATTTTCCTCTGTGGTTAGCACCTGTACAAATCAGGTTATTACCTGTCGGTGATCTTCAGTTAGATTTTACCAAAGAGGTGGCTGCTAAGATGGTTGCATTGGGTATTCGGGCGGAAGTGGATACCAGTGGCGATCGCTTGGGTAAGTTGATTCGCAACGCCGAAAAGGATAAAATCCCCGTCATGGCGGTGGTTGGTGCGAAGGAAGTCGAAACCAACAGTTTGAGTATTCGTACCCGCGCTTCTGGGGAGTTGGGAGTCATAATTGTAGATGAGGTTGTGGATAAAATCACAGAAGCAATTACTAACTTTAGTAACTTCTAAAAAAGTAGGTTGGGTAGAACGAAGTGAAACCCAACATTTACGGACTTTTGTTGGGTTGCGCTGTCGCTTAACCCAACCTACAACTTTTTTGAACCTTGTAGAATGAATTTTGGAGTAACAAATGCTAAATCTTGAATATCTTACCAACACGGAAGGAAATACTATTGCAGTTGTAATTCCTCTTGAAATCTGGAGACAATTACTACCTACACAGGATGCTTCCTTGGATGAACTTGCTGAAGCAGTAGAAGACTATTGTATGAACAAAGCTATGAATGAATCTATGAATACCCCATTACTAAATCGTAGTAAAGCCTTAGCTTATCTTGAGGAAGAATAATCTTGGAAGTCCAATACCGTCAGGCTTTTTTGAAAGACCTGAAACAATTGAAGAGTTCAGAATCATACTAACTCATCTACGTAATTGCATTTACAACTCTAGAAAACATCAATTCTTTGGAAGAGATTCCTGATATTAAAGCTATGCGAGGTTATAATGATCGTTATCGCATTCGCATTAATGATTATCGTGTTGGCATAGAAGTTAATGGAGATATTATAGAAGTAATGCGCGTTCTACACCGTCGGGAATTTTATCGTTATTTTCCATAAACTCTGTGATTTACGAAAAAAGGATATTGGATGTAGAAAAAGATTTATAGGAGTTTAAATAAATGATTAAACACAGTAATGCTTGGGTAAGTTGATTCGCAACGCCAAAAAGGATAAAATACCTGTCATGGCGGTGGTTGGTGCGAAGGAAGTCGAAACCAACAGTTTGAGTATTCGTACCCGCGCTTCTGGGGAGTTGGGAGTCATAATTGTAGATGAGGTTGTGGATAAAATCACAGAAGCAATTGCTAATTTTAGTAAATTCTAAGTAAATAATAGGCTGGGTAAATCCCAGCCCAAAAGTAAATTAACTCAAAATCAAATTATAAATTTAGATATTTCAATGTTCAAATAAGTCCTTGAATTGTAATAAATCTAAACTAACAATTGTTGATAAAACTTGAAAACATTCTTGGGCAACTTGCCAACGTTCTTCCCGTTGTAACATAGCTGTGAGCTTTTCTCGGACACTTAACAAATAACGGACATCATTAGCCGCATAACTTAATTGTGCATCAGATAAATTACTCGCATTACCCCAATCAGAACATTGGGAACTTTTATCTAACTCCACCTTTTCTAATTCTAAAACCACATCTTTTAGTCCGTGACGATTTGTATAAGTCCGGGCTAACTTACTAGCAATTTTAGTACAAAAAATCGGTTGCACAACAATATCTAAATTCTGCCGTAAAGTGGCAACATCAAACCTAGCAAAGTGAAAAACTTTGACAATATGGGTTGCTTCCATGAGAATTTGCAAATTTGGTGCTACTGTTTGTCCCCTAGAAATCCGAATAGCAGTAACTTGTCCTTCTGGGTTACAGAGTTGAATCAGACACAAGCGATCGCGCTGAGGTAAAAGTCCCATTGTTTCCGTATCAACAGCGATAGCTGGGGATTTTAAATACTCAGAAAGAGTTGCATCATTTAAATCGCCATCGCCAACTTGAAAATCTGGTAATGTCATGAACTGATCAAATATAAATTATCTTCATTTTGCCAGACAACAGGACTCTCGCTAAGAGGTTGTTTGAAAAGTATTATATGAAACCCATAATCTCCAAAAACCTAACCCCCCTTCCCCCCTTCCCTACAAGGGAATGGGGTTTTTAAAGCCTCTCCCCTGGTAGGGGAGAGGTTTGGAGAGGGGTCTGTTTCCACATTAAAAACTTTTAAAACATCCTCTTAGAAAGGGGGACTTTGAGAAATTTAGCCTCCCTTTTCAAGGGGGGTTGGGGGGATCTAGATAAGTTCTGATACTTTTCAAACATCCTCTAACGCCTCATTAAAAATGCTAAATTAAAAACTAAAAAATTAATTTATGCCCCTTCCTTCATCACAAAGGGCATAATTCTTAATTTTGTCCGCTGGTATTAGTGTTTAAAAATATTTGCGTTAAATAAACTTCTCCTTGTTCATTAGCAGCCACACCAACCCCAGTTAAATTATATTTACCCTGAAGATTTTTCAGATGACCAGGGCTTTTTAACCAGCCAGAAACCGCCTCATTGGCAGGGTTACTATATCCCGTATTATAAGCTACATTTTCAGCCGCACTACTATATTTAAGAGGAATAGTCATTACCCGCTGTTCAAATCCTTGATGACTAAAAGGAACTTTACCACTAGCCATATTTTGACTGTGAATTCTGGCTTGCTGACTGATCTTTCCGTTTAAATTTAATTTTTTTAGCCCCCGTTTCGCCCGATATTGATTAATTTGAGTAAAAACAGCTAGTTCTAAATTAGTAGTTTGAAAAGTAAGATTAGATATTTTTGCTTGACTTGTCACAAGTGATGAATGCTGATATCGGCCAGTTTGTTTAGCAGAACTATTATCTGGATTCGCAGCAGTCATGTAGCCACTAGCAAGGACAAGCGTACTTAAAGCAATGCCAAAAGCAGTTTGTCGTAACATAGAGGTTTAAGTTAAGTAATGTATGGATTTATTGAATATATACCCTATCTTCTGATTATCAGAATACTTACCAGGATACTATTTGCTAATTATGAACTAAAAGATCATCAAATTTTCACAATTTAAATCAGTCTAGATATAGCAGCTTCCAGCATTCAGGAGTAAACCCCTTTGGATATAAGCCTCTCTAAAATTAGAATTTTACTCAAGTGCATACAGGGCAAACGCACCTAAATTCTGTAATCCATGCCCAGCAAGGGTTTCAACCTTTAGTTACAAAAATTAACAATCGTCAAAACCTTTGTCCAGTAAGCATTCTAAAAATAAGATGCGCTTGCCCTGAAGTGCATACCGCTATAGTACCCCTGACTATCAAACTGGTAGATGTTATTTACACTACATTATTAATCAAAATGATTACTAATAAACAGTATCCAATGATAGATGTCATGGATACTATTTATTAGCAAGCAAGTGTTTTTTACAAGAATTTAGTGAATTAGGAACTTAGCGGCTGTTTGTACATCCTTGTCACCTCGTCCAGAACAGTTAATGATCACCTTGGGGCTACCAGCAAGTTGAGGACAGAGAGTTTCTAAGTAAGCGATCGCATGAGAAGTTTCCAAAGCTGGTATAATTCCCTCTAACTTCGATAGTCGTTGGAATGCGTCCAAAGCCTCAGCGTCCGTCACACTGTAATATTCAGCCCGGCCAATATCTTTCATATAACTGTGTTCAGGCCCCACACCAGGATAATCTAAACCAGCACTAATGGAATGGGGTTCAATAACTTGACCATCATCATCTTGTAAAAGATAACTCATGGAACCATGCAATACACCAACCTGGCCTTTTGTGAGAGTGGCCGCGTGTTTGCCAGTATTCACACCTTCACCAGCAGCTTCTACTCCAATTAACCGCACAGATGGTTCTTTGACAAATTCGTGAAATAGTCCCATAGCATTAGAACCACCACCCACACAAGCCACCAGGATATCAGGTAAACGTCCCCATTTTTCCAGAGCTTGAACGCGAGTTTCTTCACCAATCACCGCGTGAAAATCCCGAACCATCATCGGATAAGGATGGGGACCAGCCACAGAACCGAGGATGTAATGGGTAGTTTCTACATTGGTTACCCAGTCCCGGATGGCTTCAGAAGTGGCATCTTTGAGCGTTCCCGTACCCGCAGACACTGGACGAACTTCCGCCCCCATCAGCCGCATTCTGAAGACGTTTAAAGATTGGCGTTCCATGTCGTGAACACCCATGTAAATAATACATTCCAAACCAAACCGAGCGCAAACCGTGGCTGTAGCTACGCCATGTTGTCCTGCACCAGTTTCGGCAATAATCCGCTTTTTACCCATGCGTTTAGCTAATAACACCTGACCGAGAGCATTATTAATTTTATGTGCGCCAGTATGATTTAAATCTTCCCGCTTTAAGTAAATTTGCGCCCCTGTACCATCAGGACGAGCATAATTAGCGGTAAGGCGTTCGGCAAAGTATAAAGGTGTAGCCCGTCCGACATAATCTTTTAATAAACCTTGTAATTCGGCTTGAAAACCAGGTTCATTGCGATATTGCTGATAAGCTGCTTCTAGTTCAGCTAACGCCGGCATAAGAGTTTCTGGAACGTACTTACCACCAAAGCGGCCAAAACGTCCTAGAGTATCGGGAACTGAAGCAGTTTGTGAGAAATTCGGAGAGAGGGGTGTAGTAGTCACGGATTGGGTAAAATAAGAGAACAAAGTTAATTTTAATTCTAGACCTGTTGAGGATGCCGATAAAAAGAGTTAGAGAATACCAAAAAATGGGATGATTAGCGGGCAAGATGCCCGCACCACAGGAAATTTTGGGATATTTTTTTAATTTGAGATTCCCTTATTCCTGAGATTGCTCTTTTTGTAAAGCCTGAATTTGCTGAAGAGGTAATTCCGTAATTTCGGCAATTTGTTCTAAACTCATACCAATTCGTAACAATTTTAAAGCAAACAGTCTTGTTGTTTCAGTTTTACCTTCTGCTACAGCTTCTTGATAAACCCTAGTTTGTTTCAACTCACTTAAACCTAACATAGCTTCAATTTCCTCTCTGCTCTTTTTGGGTAGTTTATAGACGATAATTGTCTCAATGAGATTAATTAAATCCCGTTTAATATTTACATCAGTTAGTTGTTGGTTTGCTTGTGCAATTAATAGTTTTGCTAGTCCTGGTGCAGCTTCCTCTGTTTCTATCACCAGTTTAACAACTCCCACCCCTAAAGAACTCTCTCCCAACTCATCTAAATAAATGCGTGTAACTCGCTCAAGCAGCAAGATTTCCCCAAATTGCAAAAGTTGCTCTCTTTCTATATTACGACTGGGATAAATGATTACAGCTTGCCAAGGGTGAGGCGGTTTGTATTGTCGCAAATAAAGGCAAATTTCCGCAAATAGACGATAATATAAATCATCATCGGGTTGAAACTGAACTTCAACAATGTAAAATGGTTTTTTGGCATCTTTGGTGGTTGGTAAAAATAAACCATCTAAACGAAAAGCCAGTTGTTTGACTTCACGAGATGTGAATTCATACGTACCCGCTTCTGTGGGATGTTGGTTAATTAATTCAAAGAAGATGCTAGGAAATGCTTGAAATAAGCTATAGAAGATTGTATCTGTTTTCACGGTAATTGAGTAATTTAATCTAATTTTGGAAAACGAACCGCAGAGGCGCAGAGGACGCAGAGAGAATTTAAGAAAATAGTTTTGTTAAAAATGTATTTCCTGCATCTTCAATTTTATCATCAAGAGCAAAAGTGAGGTTACGAACTCTGATTTCTCCAATATATTTATCAAGGGAATGATTTAATTCTGTTGGATAGACTAATACTGTTTCTGGACAACTTTTAGAAACTGCATAAGTTACTACTTGGGCTATATCTTCAGGAGAAGAATGTTTGGGTTTTTTATATTTAGTGTCGAGGATGTATTTAGGTGTTAAATCTGTTCTGTTATATAAAATTAAGTCAGTTTTAAAATATATTTTTTCTCCTATATTGGTTTTCTCTTGAGTTCTTAAAGTCAAGTTTTGGGGTAAATTTTTCTTTAACCATTCTGCAACAAACATTTCATAAAGACGTGCCATATCTATTAAAAAAGGTAAAGTTGTATTTTTACCCTTTTCATGATTTGGGCTAGTGTTGTCTAAAAAGAATCGGCAAAATTGATGTAGGAGATGATAATCTTCATTTAAACGGTGATAAATTCTATCAATACAATCTTCTGAAGTACAAGGTTGTAAAGATACTATTCCTTGGATTGCATGATAAGCTTTTCTAACTATCAGTGATACTTTATCTGTACAAAAACCGCTATGTCCAATATGAAAAAGTGTCCATAACAAAATTTGATTATCTAGAATATCAGCCGTGTGTTCTTCATATTCACATTGTAATTTTACATTCCAAGGTTTTTTAATTATCTGTTGAACATTTAATCTCCCGCGCACATAAGCCAACTGCTCAGTTTTGGGTATATAAGTACGATATAATCCTTTACGACATCTTTCTATTATTTTATCTGCTAGAATATAAGCTAGATGATTGTAAAAATCTTCTAGAGATTCACAATTCATTAAACCTTCAGGAAATTTAAAACTTTTTAAGTTATAAGCATATTCCAACATTCCAAATAAATTCTTAATTGGTACTTTGGGATTTATTTTTAAAGCCAAATCAGCATTTAAAGGAATATACCCGACATATCCTTTAGCAGTTAGTTTCCATTGATTACGAGTTTTAGGACTGGGAAATTCTACATTTACTTGGCTTTGGTATTTCTCATATAAGATAATTCCAACCTCTTCAGAAATTTCCTCACGAGAAAAAGATTGAGCTTGATATTCGGTTATTTCCAGAATTTTTAAATTTGCTGGTTTCATATTGTTATCTGTTTCTGTATTTTCTCCCAGCGAAACTCATCTACTTTTTCTAGGTTATTAAAAAAGTATTCTTCTAAATAAGGCTCAATTTCCATCTTCCAAATATCTTCAATATCTTCTCGTAGATTAGGAGTCAAAAAGAAAGAAATACCAATTTCATAGTTTTTATCATTAATCGCTTGATTTAATTGTTTTAAAATATTAATTAAATCCATAACTGCAAAATTTGTATTGAGGTGATATTTGATTAACACATCATAATTAGGACGAAGTTCAATAAATGCAAAACGACGACGTAAAGCATGATCTATTTGTGCAATAGACCTATCTGCTGTGTTCATTGTCCCAATAATACGGACATTTTCGGGAATACGAAATCTATTACCACCAGCGAGGGGAATTTCTTGATTACGGTATTCTAGTAAATACATTAATTCACCAAAAACCTGTGCTAAATTAGCGCGGTTGATTTCATCTATTATCAGAACACAAATATCTTGAAATGACTCAGCTTTTTGACAAAATTCTAAAAATCTTCCTGGAACAACTGGATATGTTAATTTACCATCTTCACTTTGAGGTCGGATACCTTGAATAAAGTCTTCATAGGAATATGCTGGATGAAATTGGACTAATTTATAGAAACCGTCACCTTCGCTGATTAGGTGTTTTGCGAGTTTTTCAGCGATGAAAGTTTTACCTGTTCCGGGTGAACCGTAGAATATGGCTTGTTTTTTGCGATTAATTGCGCGTATCCAAAGTTTTACCGCTGTTTCTTCAAAACAAATTTCTTCAGCATATTGATCTATTGTATATGCAAAGTCTGAACAAGTATTTATATTATCGTTAAACAATACCTGCTGTTTAACAGATATATTTAGAGGAGATATTTCTTCAATAACCTTTTTATTTTCAATAAAATCATCATCAATTACTACTATTTCTATGTTTGCATCATCACGTTCTCTGATCAGAATTTTATCACCGGGGTGTAGTTTTTGAATTATATCAACACTACCACAAGCAATTCTCCAAGAATTACCCTTAGAAGCACTAATAAGAACATTTCGTCTAGCAAGTGAACCATCTGATTTGTAGAGAGAAATATATTTACCTGAGTGTTTTTCAAACCATGCAAGTGCTGTGGGATCAAGACGTATCTTAGAAATGGTTAAACGCCCATATTTAACTTCTGTATGTGAAAGAATGTGCTGATAATTCATTTCCCCTCTTTCTACCTTGCACTAAAACTAAATTCTTGCCTTTTCATCTTATCACTCAACTTCCTCATTCTTCTTTTCTCTTCCTTCGTGTTCTTCGTGTCTTCGTGGTTTATTCAGTCTTATCCTCTATTACCTAATCACTTATTTATCCCTTAACTAATCTTCTAAATCAGAAATATCATAAAAATCTAACAACTCCTCACCTAATTTCTCTAATTATTCAGCAACGTATAACTATAATTATTTATTGGATTATGCTTTTGGCAATGTGAAGGGTGAGGAAGAATTAACTAACCACGAAGACACGAAGAACACGAAGGAAGACAAAGAAGAAGAGTTAAGAAGAAAGAATGATGCGTTTAATGCCTTCTTTGAGGACGGGGACGTTAAAATTGATGAGAAGACCAAGAGGACAATTAGTCATTTTTAAATAAGAAATAACTTGCGCTTCATGAATAGGGGCTAACTTTTCCACCGCTTTCAATTCAACAACTAGGGAATCACCAACCAAAAAATCCAATTCCCCCTCACCAATGGGATAACCTTTGTATTTTACTGCTACTAAATGTTTAGGTTTATGAGGTATTCCCCGCAAACGAAACTCCAAACCCAAAGCCTCTTGATACACCCTCTCCAAAAACCCCGCACCCAACATCCTATGCACCTCAATACCCGCCCCAATCACAGCATAAGCCAACCTCTCCACATCATCACCCAACCTCCTCATCCTTCCTTCTTCCTCTTCCTTCGTGTTCTTCGCTCCTTCGTGGTTCATTTTCTCTTACCTTTTTATACTCTATCATGTAGCAATTATATATCCAATTACCCCCGCTTAGGCTAAAATTGTTTACAATAAAAGTCTATTTTTCCTGCATTAAATATTATGGCTAATCCCAAATCTGATAAAAAGGTTATCTACCAAGAATTTGGTAACGGTAGTTCACCCGCACTGGAACGCGCTGTAGAACGGGGAATCCAAGACTTACCCCCCAATCAGCAAAATGTGCGAATCCAAGCTACTCGCGCGGGAAGAAAGGGGAAAACTGTCACGGTGATTACTGGTTTTCAAACTACACCGGAAACTTTAGCTACTTTATTAAAACAGTTAAAAGCCCAATGTGGTACAGGTGGAACGGTGAAAGATAATGAAATTGAGGTTCAGGGAGACCACAAACAGAAGATTTTAGAGATTTTGGTAAAATTGGGTTACAAAGCTAAAATCAGCGGTGGTTGAGAAGTGCGGTTTCCCGTATCTTTTCAGGAATCGTCACCAGATTAGGTGATGTTAACTCTAGAAATATAGAACATCAACAGGAGAATAACATGGATATGGATGTAGTCAGAATTATAGCCGCAATTTTTCTCCCACCTTTAGGAGTATTTTTGCAGGTAGGTTTTGGTAAAGATTTTTGGATTAATTTACTTTTGACTATCTTTGGTTTTTATATTTTGGGTATTGTTCACGCAGTATGGATAATTGCGAAGAAATAATGATGTCAGAGAGGTAGATAAAACTGGACTATCTCTCTATTTCTTTCCCCAGCTTTCAGCCCTTTAAAGAAAAATCAGGACATGAAAATCAAGTATCCTATTAATTTTCACAAAGGTCTAACATTCGTTCTCGTTTTAGGACTAATGTTTGTATACCATAATTTTACTATTGGAGCTTGGGTTTATCTTTCCCTGCATGGTACTTATGGTTTTCTTTGGCTAATAAAAGATAGCATATTTCCAGATAAGCAATGGGAGCAAGAAATTCCTGCTTCTCAAGGAATTCTTACCTTTGTTCTCCTTTGTTTGTACTGGGTAGCACCATTCATTCTCATTAGTAGTGGTACTGTTCCTCCTTTACCATTAGTCGCTGTTGCTATTTCTTTGAATATTGCGGGAGTGTTTTTACATTTTGCTAGTGATGCTCAAAAATACTATACACTCAAGTACAAAACTGGATTAATTACAGAAGGTTTTTTTGCTAAATGTCGTAATCCTAATTATTTAGGAGAAGTGTTGATTTATTTGGCTTTTTCTCTATTAACTCAACATTGGCTACCTTTCGTGATTCAGGGGTTATTTATAGCCATGATATTTGTTCCCAATATGCGGAAAAAAGATCAATCTTTATCTCGATATCCTGAGTTTGCGGAATACAAAGAAAATTCTGGCTTGTTCTTCCCTAAGTTGTTTAATTCCAGAAGTTCCCAGAAAGAAGAAACTACTGCATAACGTCAATAATTTCGCTCACGACTAAACACACAACCAGATCATATTAGGTTTACAAAGAAGAGAATTATGAACTACAAAGCTATCATTTTATCGGCAATTTTGGGAATTTCTACCCCTGCAATTATTGATATGGCTATTCCTAGTCAAGCAATGGCTGTACAAAAGTTTAATTATCCAGCCGGTGAATTTAGTGATAAAGAGTGGAAAGTGACTTTATCTTTTGACAATAATGTTTATTACTATAATGGCGAAAATCTCAAGAGTAATAATAACATTAACTTATCTGGTGCTGTTGCTTCCGGTACTAAACAACGTCAAGTTTATACTTGGAATAATAATGGCATGAAATACCAAGTTACCTGGAAACCAAGTGATCCGAATTTTATTCGTGTTCAAGTAACTCAACCTAATGGTAAATTGATTTTGAATCGGTTACTTAAAGCTGTTAAAAAGTAGAGATTTTTGATTACAGCAGTTTTCGGCGATTTAAACCACACTCTGATTACTTTCTTCCTTTGCGCCTTTCCTACTTTGCGCCTCTGCGCGAAACAAAAACTGTAGTTCATTGATCTGAAAATCGCTGTAAATATTACCCGAATTTAACAATTGTTGTAGAGACGTTTCATATAACGTCTCTACATTATTTGCTTATTCAGCCCAAGCGATTAACCTGGGTTCATAAGGACTAGAAAGGTATTGATTTCGAGGTAAGACACGCAAAGATAAACCTTGCAAACCAGAAGTGGTGTAAGTGATATTTGCGGTATAAACACTTGAATTTTCTGGATCTTGTCCTTGGTAATCCATTACCACAGGTACAGCATTGACAATATCACCATTGGCATCAATAGAACCTTGATATAGTTCTACTTGGACATCATCATTGCTCAAAGTTGCTAAATTAACCTTAGCTTTGACGGCTACAGTTTGATTAACTTCAATATCTGATGCTGCGGATACGTCAATATCCTTGATTTTGATGCTAAACCAGTGTTCACCTAATTTTGCTCTCCAAGCCGCTAATTCCTTAGCGGGAGCATAATTATCAACGGTGAGGGTATGATAGCGATCGCTCGCCGGGAAATAAGCTCTCATTGCATATTCTCGCACCATCCGGGCTGTATTAAAGAAAGGACAATTCAACCGAATCGCATCTTTCATTTTTGCTACCCAAGGACGAGGCAAACCATCACCATCACGATGATCATAGAATAGGGGAATAACTTCCTTTTCTAACAACTCATAGAGGGCGTTAGCTTCTATTTCATCTTGGTAATTAGGATCATCATAGTTTTCACCATGTCCTATTGCCCAACCTGTGCGAACATAGTCCGCTTCATCCCACCAACCATCAAGAACACTGAGATTTGGTAAACCATTCATAGCAGCTTTCATGCCACTTGTTCCAGAAGCTTCTCTAGGACGACGGGGAGTATTTAACCAGATATCACAACCTGCTACCATTAAGCGGGCGATGTGAATATCGTAGTTAGGTACAAACACCACTTGTTTTTCTAAATGGTGTTCGCGGATAAAGTGGTTAATATCCCGAATTAATTCCTTACCAGGGATATCTTTGGGGTGGGCTTTCCCCGCAATCACAAACTGCACTTTGCGGTGTTTGTTAGCGAGTAAAATCCGCTTAATTCGTTCCAAATCACGCATCCATAAAGTAGCGCGTTTGTAGGTAGCAAAGCGACGGGCAAAGCCAATAGTGAGAACGTTAGGATCAAGCACTTCCTGGGCTTGGGCAATATCCGAAGCTGAAGCACCGCGATCGCGCAAGTGTTTAACTAAATGTTCTCGAACATACAATACCATATCCAAGCGGCAGCGTTCGTGATTCCGCCATAACTCTTCATCAGGAATTGCATCCATGCGTTCCCACAATTGGTTATCCGGTGGTGCTGATGACCAATTTGGACCAAGATAGCGATCGTATAACTCTTGCGTAGATTTACTTACACAACTGCGGGCATGGACACCGTTAGTAATAGCGGCAATTGGTACGTCTTCCACTGGAACTTTTTGCCACAAACCTTGGAACATTTGCCGGGAAACAACACCGTGCAATTGTGCCACACCATTGGAGAACGTCGCCATTTTCAGGGCTAATACCGCCATACTGAAGGGACTGGACAAATCACCAGTATTTTCTCGTCCCAAGCCTAAAAACTGCTCTTTCGGTAAACCAAAGATATCTGCATAGTAACCCAGATAATGCAAGATCTTATCGGGGGCAAATAAGTCAATCCCTGCGGGGACTGGAGTATGCGTAGTGAAGATATTACTAGAAGATACTACTTGTCTAGCTTCTCTGTAACTCAGTCCTTTTTCCTGAATGAGAGTGCGAATGCGTTCTAAAGCAGAGAAAGCTGCATGACCTTCATTCATGTGGTAAGCAGTGACTTCATACCCCAAGGCTTTCAGCATTTGCACACCACCTATGCCCAGCATAATTTCTTGGTGGATACGCATATCTATATCACCACCATACAACTGATCGGTGATATCGTGGTCATAAGCCTTGTTAGGCTCAATATTAGTATCGAGCATATACAGGGGTACAGTTCCCACCTGAACACGCCACACCCGCGCATATACCTTGCGTCCGGGATAATCTACCGCAATCCGTAGTTCTGTACCATCGGGATTCCGTTCCAAATGCAAGGGCATATTATAGAAATCATTGATGAGGTAGCGTTCTTGCTGCCAACCATCAGCATTAAGATACTGGGCAAAGTAGCCTTGTTGATATAATAAACCCACACCCACCAAAGGTAATCCTAAATCACTCGCAGATTTAAGGTGATCTCCTGCGAGTACACCCAAACCACCTGAATATACAGGTAAGCAATCTACTAACCCAAATTCAGCAGAAAAATAGGCGTAACATTCCTTCTGATGCTGATTTCTTTGTTTCTTATACCAAGTGTATTCCTGCAAATAATCTTCTAACTGCCGCGCTGCTCGGTCTACTTGCGCTAAAAAGCCTTCATCTTCAACAACTTCTAATAGTCGGCTTTGACTAATAGTTCCCAGCATCAATACTGGATTATGGTGGGTAGATTCCCATAAATCAGGATCTAAACGACGAAACAGGTCTTTGCTCTCCACATTCCAATCAAAATGGAGATTATAGGCTAGTTTCCGCAGGGGTTCTAGTCTGGATGGTAGTGAAGGAGAAACGTTAAAAGTGCGAATTGGCTGCATGATATACTAAATAATTTACTAAACAATACCCCGATAACTGCCATAAAGTTATTGTTGTCTGTTTTTACCTAATCTTGCCAACTCTTTATACTCTGTTTATGATGGTTTCATGACTTTATGAAGAATTGAAAACTTTTTGATTTTGTCCGGCGATAATAGGTATTGGGGGGTTGACAATTGATTTTAAATTTGTTATCATGAGATTGATAAGGAAGAACTATCTTCAAATTCTATTTAATAGCCATAGACCGAGTTTAAAGATGCTTGACATCAAACCCTTGTAGTAGAGACGTTCCATGGAACGTCTCTACTTTTTTGGAGATGTCTATTCAATTGTGCAGAACCGCTTACCATCACGGAGGCGGTTGTTTTTTTTGGCATAAACAGACGAGATATGGGAGTTTTTGTTAAACTATGTTTAACCTTTGTAAAAAAAAAGACAAAGACTGCATCTATATTATACTGAGGCATAGCTTAAATTAAAACACGGATACAAGGATTTATCCATTAATCAAGTTCAGGGTGCGTTACGCTGTCGGTAACGCACCCTATTTATATATATTTGGTTCAAAAATTACCTGTTGAACAACTAGAGGAATTAGGAGAAGCCTTGTTAGATTTTACTTCAGTTACAGATTTACAAACTTGGTTACAATCTACTAATTAATATCACTTTGTTTAGTTTAGGCGATCGCATTTCTAGTAGCGATCGCCATTACCCCAAAAATGTTAAATTAATATATGTATTAGCAAAAGCCGAATAAATGACGAGATTTATACATGACCAATTCGCCAAAGATTATTTAGAAGAACTACTAAAACCTTATGGAAAAGTAGAAGCTTAAAAATCTTCCTAATCTTTTCTTTAAATTCGTGCATTTCTTTCAAAATCGGCGAGACATTTTTAACTTGAATAAGTTTATCCAATTGCTCTTGAGTTAACTTATCTTGATTCTTAAGTATCTGAATATTTTGACTAAACGAATGGGGAAAAATAAGTAGGTCAACATAATAAAACCAAATTGTGTAAAGAAAAGTAAAATCTCCAAAAACCTCTTCACTCTTGCATGAGTGCCTCTTGCCTCTTGCCTTTCCACAACGATAATTTTTAACGCCGACCTACTTATTAACTTAATTAACTTTATTAACTTTATTAACTTTATTAACTAAATACTTAATTAACTTAGTGCTGACAATCACATAGTTTTTGGATATACTTGTTTTGTTACGCAAAAAAAGGAAACTATGAATAAACTATTAATGAGAAGAATCTCTTTTTCATTACTTGCTATGTTGGTGACTGTTTTGATTACATTTACTCATGCTGTTGCACAGGAAGTACCATTTTATTGGGACTATATCAATGTTGATATTGATGTGCAAACTAACGGAGATATGTTAGTCACTGAAACGCAAAAATATGTGTTCAAATCAGATTATCCTAATCAACGATATCGCTATATTCCTTTAGATAAAGTTGATGAAATTAAGGATGTAACGATTCAAGAAAATAATCAAATTATTCCTAGTGAAACCGGAATTGAAAATAATCAATTTTGGATTCGTTGGCAACATCAATTAAAACCACCAGAAACACATACTTTTGTTTTGAAATATCGTGTAGTTGGCGGACTGCATATTAATAATGAGAATACTCAAGTTTATTGGAAAGCCATTTTCGCTGACCGTAAAGCCCCAATTCAATCGGCAAAAGTTCAGGTACAATTACCAGAAATTTTATCAGGTAAAGTCCAAGATTTCCAAAATTTTGGTATACCAGCTACAAGCCGTCAAGTAAATCCGAAAACATTTGAATTTGTAGCAAATCAGCCTATTACACCGCAACAAGAACTAGAAGTTCAGGTGACATTCCCTAGCGAAATTCTGAATATTCCTCAACCCAATTGGCAACAAGGTAGCTTTGTTTTGAATTGGAATAACTTTATATTTCTGTGCTTTTTCGCATACATTGCCTTTGTTATAGTTTCGCCAATCAATGATCGAAAATGTCCCCAATGTCAAAAATTTACGCTGAAACGGAATTATAAAATATTAGTTCCGGCAACTACTAGCTTTCAAGGAAAGCAAATAGTAACCCACCTCTGCCAAAACTGCTCATATCATAACGAATTTGAAGAAGTAATTCCAGTAATTAGTGAAAGTGGTGGCGGTGGTGGCGGCGGTGGTGGCGGTGGCGGTGGTGGCGGTGGTGGCGGTGGTTGATAGCCAGCCAGAATTTACACTTCATCAAAATATAAGGAAAGTAGGGGTAATTAACAAATTACCCCCTGATTAATATGGCGAAGCCTGCCATAGAATTGCTACGGTAAAACATTACAATTCAAAAAATACCCGAAAATTTGTTATTATGGGGTATGTCTAGCCCCTACCCTGATCATGAAGGACGGGCAGGATGTCTATCCCACAAAATTTGACAATTTATTTGATAATTTATTTTTTGGTGTTCTCTAAACAAAAATTCTCTCGTTCGGTATAATGGTCGAAAAACCTAATTACCTTTTTAGGAATTTGAATATTAAAAGTAAATTGTAATTATTTGACTAATGACTAATCAACACCGCATTGGCATTATTTTAGGAACTCGTCCCGAAGCTATTAAACTAGCGCCAGTAATTCAAGTTTTTCAAAATTCTCCAGATTTTGAATTGCAGGTAATTCTCACAGGACAACATCGAGAAATGGTTGAACAAGTGATGCAATTGTTCAAACTCAAAGCCGATTGGAATTTAGAGATTATGCAGCGACAACAATCTCTTAATGATATTACCTGTAGAAGTTTACAAGGTTTAGAAGCATTATTTCAAGCCCAAAAGTTAGATTTTGTAATTGTGCAAGGAGATACAACAACAGCTTTTGCAGCCACCTTGGCAGCTTTTTATCAAAAAATCCCTGTAGGTCATGTGGAAGCAGGTTTAAGGACAGATGATTTATTTAATCCTTTTCCCGAAGAAGCTAATAGAAGATTAATTTCTCAACTGACACAATTGCATTTTGCACCGACTACTTTGGCTGTAGAAAACTTACAAAATTCTGGGGTGTTAGGAGAAATTCACTTAACAGGAAATACTGTAATTGATGCCTTATTAAATGTGGCTGCCAAAAAACCAGTTTGCCATATACCAGGTTTAGATTGGAGCAAATATAGGACAATATTGGCAACAGTTCATAGACGAGAAAATTGGGGATCACCGCTGCAAGACATCGCTGAAAGTTTTTTACAAATTTTAGAGCAATTTCCTGATACAGCCTTATTACTGCCATTACATAAAAATCCCACAGTTAGAGAACCATTGCAACAGTTATTAGGGAATCATTCCCGCATTTTCTTAACAGAACCCTTGGATTATGCCGAATTAGTGGGAGCTATTGAGCGATCGCATTTAATCTTAACCGATTCCGGTGGCTTGCAAGAAGAAGCCCCCAGTCTGGGTAAACCAGTGTTAGTTCTCAGAGATACCACCGAAAGACCAGAAGCCGTCACCGCTGGGACAGCCAAACTCCTAGGGACACAAACCGCAAATATCGTCACAGCCGCTAGTGAACTACTCAGCAATCCCGACGCTTACAGCAAAATGGCCACCGCCATTAATCCCTTTGGCGATGGCCATGCAGCAGAACGCATCCTGCAAATTGTCAAAAATTACTTAGAGCTTGCTGAATAAACCGAAAACCTAGATAGATTAAGAGTTTCCCGGTTAAAAAAGTGAATTAGGTGCAAGGAATAAGGATTGAAACCATTAAAAACCTATCACTTTCTGAAATTTGAGACTATTCTTCTCTCCTTCTAATTCTTCCTCCTGACTCGGTGACTCCTGACTCCTAGCCCTCACGAAAAGACTTTTTCAGCAAGCCCTACTTAAGCTAAATCCCTAAAGCTCTCCGAGTTTGATAACCAACAACACCATCTACACGCAGTCCGTTACGTCTTTGGAAGTGACGAACTGCATTAATGGTTCGTGAACCGTAAACGCCATCAACTCTAATCCCTAAAGCTCTTTGGATTTCTCTGACTCGTTCGCCTCTTGCGCCATATTCTACCGTTACCCTACCCCCAACACCGTAGCCAGAACGATATCTGCGGTGAGAACGTCCAGGAGTATTACCAATCCATCTTTCAGCAGCATAGTATCCTCGGTAACGTCCCGAAGAAATTCTCGCAAATCCATTTCTAACACTACCAGTTTCACCAACGTATGTACCATTGCGGACACAGGCTACAGATGAATTTGCAGTGCTAGGTCCGGTGCGAATATAAAGACAACTTCCATTCGTGCTGGCATATTCAGCCGAAGCAAACTGCATTTGAGTCACTGTAGCTAGTAATATAGTTACACCGGCCAAAGTTAACCATGCAGAAGATTTAAAAATTTTCCGCCAATTAAATGACGATTTCGGAAGACTTAATGCAAAATTTTCATTTGTCCTTTCATCCTCTATATACATATAGGAATAAGCCAAATATTCCATAATCATCTGCTCCTTTATGTGAAATTTTGTGATACTTTTGTCTAGTTTTAATCTTCATTGATTTTATACTTCTTTATGACAATATGTTGGCTAATATATTCCGCCATTTGAACTGTCACATCAGGTATTTGTAATGAAATCATCAATTACATAAAGAGGTTAGTATTTTTATTTCCCTAAACCATGAGAAGTGAGAAAACTATCCGCACGAATTGGACTCCCATTGCGCCAAATTTCTATTTTTTCTGGACTAATTAAGTAGGAAAAAGTCCCATTATCTGCCTGATATTTGTTATTGTCAAGCTTCCAAGCCCGAATTCTTAAAACTTGACTTGGTTCTTGTTTCAATTTCCCCACATAAAATAACTGACCATTTTCTTCGCAAACTTTTATACTGACAGTTGTGGTCTCCCCTGTCATAACTGTAGTTCCATCACAATCAGTATTATTACTTACAGATAAAACTGGTTGTACAATTGGGGTAATTGGTTTATTTACTGGTGTCTTTGCGATGGTGGCAGACGGTAATAAACTGAGAGGATTACTAGCTAAACGACCATCTACATAAAATTCAAAATGCAAATGAGGGGCGGTGCTATTGCCTGTTGAACCCATTTCGGCAATAATTTGACCTTGTTTGACCTGTTGACCTTTACTTACTAATAAACGGCTATTATGTCCGTAAACTGTTACATTGCCATTAAAATGTTTAATTTCGATAAAATTGCCTAATCCCCAATCATCCCAACCAGCTTTCACGACTGTACCAGCAGCAGCAGCTAAAATTGGAGTCCCTTTTGCACCCGCAATATCAATTCCCTCATGCTGATATTTACGGAAACCTTGGGAAAGAATTCCTTGGGTCGGCCAAATTAAGTTAGCAGTAGGTGCGGGTGTGGGGTTAATTAGAGAAACTGTCTGAGTCAAAGCTGGGGAAACTTTACTTACAGCCACGGTACAGGATATTAAAGCCATCAAAGCATAATCACAAAAGCGGTAGATATTAACTTTTTTCATCAGTTTCTAGCCTAATAATTGCTATAGCAGCGAAAAAGAAGTCAAAGCTGACTGCTGTAAATGGAAAAATGCTATAGTTATTTGCTATTTCAGTCTCAAATGTGTCACATCGGGACAATTTGCTAGTTAAATTTACGACTCGTGCAAACTTACTATTCCCAAGATGCTTAGATTTTTTCGATTTATGGACATTACTAAAATTTGATTCTGTTAGGTTAAGACCACTAAAGTTGACAACCGGTTCTGCCTAGGTTGCGATTAATTCTGCTTCTAAATTCATTAATCTACCCTGCTATTGCCAACTTTGAGAGTTGAAGTTGGTAAAGTATTGAGAGAATAAGTACAAATTAAATTTTCCAGATGACGATGAAAATTGGTATTTTAGGACTGGGACTTATAGGCGGTTGCTTAGGTTTCGATTTACGTTCGCAAGGACACCATGTTTTAGGTGTCAGCCGTCGTCAATCAACTTGTGAAAAGGCAATTAACCTTGGTAGCGTTGATCAAGCGTCGTTGGACTTGAGCTTGTTGGCATCAGCCGAAGTTGTATTTATTTGTACCCCTATAGGATTGATAGTCCCCCAAGTGAAAGAGTTGATCACTCATTTACCAAAGGCTACTATTATTACTGATGTTGGTTCAGTTAAAATGCCTATAGTTGAGGCAATTTCTCCTGTGTGGGAAAATTTTGTCGGTGGTCATCCGATGGCGGGAAAAACAGACGCGGGTATAGAAGCAGCACAGCGAAATTTGTTTGTTAATCGGCCTTATGTATTAACGCCTGTGGAGACAACACCTAGTAATGCTGTGACAATTGTAGAGGAAATTGTGCGATCGCTCGGTTCTATTATCTACCATTGTCAACCAGAACAACATGACCGCGCTGTGAGTTGGATTTCTCATTTACCTGTAATTGTGAGTGCCTCCTTGATAGCAGCTTGTTTAAGTGAAACAGATCCAGAAATCGCGGCATTAGCCCAAAATTTTGCTAGTTCAGGGTTTCGAGATACAAGTAGGGTTGGGGGCGGAAATCCCGAATTAGGGGTGATGATGGCGCAATATAACCGCCAAGCACTATTACATTCTCTTTATCAATACCGCGAAAATTTAGACGAATTTATTCATATAATTGAGCAGGAAAAGTGGGAATTATTAGCAGAAAAATTTAAATTCAATCAACAAGCGCGTCCTGATTTTGTAGAATAAGTTACTGGTGCGTTATCAATAATGTAACGCACCTGATCATTTAGTTATCACCGAGTCAGAAAGAAGAAAGAAAGCAGAATATTTATCTCTTCTGTTCCCTGTTCCCTGTTAAAGATTATTTACACATTAAACCGGAATAATAACACATCACCTTCTTGGACGATATATTCTTTTCCTTCACTTCTGACTAAGCCTTTTTCCTTGGCTGCACTCATTGAACCATGAGTTACTAAATCATGATAAGCAACCGTTTCTGCCCGAATAAATCCCCGTTCAAAATCAGAGTGAATAACTCCTGCAGCTTGAGGTGCGGACATTCCGGCATTAATTGTCCAAGCGCGGGTTTCTTTTGGTCCACAGGTGAAATAAGTCCGCAAACCTAATAGAGTGTAAGTTGCGCGAATTAAAGATTTTAAACCACCTTCTTTTACACCTAAAGATTCCAGGAAATCAGCTTTATCTGCTTCTGGTAATTCCACTAATTCCGCTTCTACTTGAGCCGAAACAATGACAACTTGGGCATTTTCGACCGCAGCAACTTCTCGAACTCTCTCAACAAAATCATTACCTGTGGCTAAATCTTCTTCAGAAACATTAGCAGCGTAAATAATTGGTTTATTGGTAAGTAGTCCTAAGCCTTTGATAATTTCCGATTCTTCGGCATTCAAACCAACTTGACGGACAGATTTGCCTTCATTTAAAGCAGCGGCTAATTTTTCGAGAATTTCTACTTCAACCTGGGCATCTTTGCTAGTGCGTGCGAGTTTGCGACTTCTATCAATCCGTTTTTCAATTTGGAATAAGTCAGATAAACCAAGTTCTAAATTAATGATTTCAATATCTCGCGCTGGGTCAACAGAACCGGCTACGTGAATGATATCATCGTTTTCAAAACAACGGACAACATGAACTATGGCATCAACTTCCCGAATGTGGGATAAAAATTGATTACCCAGTCCTTCTCCTTGACTTGCACCTTTGACTAAACCGGCAATATCAACAAATTCAACACGGGCTGCTAGGATTTGTGCAGAACCAGCAATTTTTGCGAGAACGTCTAACCGGTCGTCTGGTACTGAAACCATGCCAACATTCGGTTCAATGGTGCAAAATGGGAAATTAGCCGCTTCAGCTTTAGCATTAGCGACTACAGCGTTAAATAGGGTTGATTTTCCGACGTTGGGAAGTCCGACAATTCCGGCTCTTAGCATTGTAAATTTTAGATTTTGGTTTCAAGTATAAGGATAGTTCAAACAGGTGGAGGATGGTTGGAGTCATTGGTGGTATAAAAAAATCTAAAATCTAAAATGGTATGAACAAGTATCTAATTACAGCCATAGTTACAACTGTTTTATGGCATAGTTTATTATCCAAGGCTTGGGGGCAAGCACCCAATTGTATTCCCCGAAGTTTGCCTCAAGTTAGCAAATCGGTGAATACTGTCCAGCAGAATAATGTGATCGTCATTGGTAAAGTGCCAAACCGCCCTTATGTGGTTGTTATTCCTGGTAATTCAGATCAATTATTAAATGTTGTCAGAAGCTATGTTTCTGACGCATTTTTAGCCAAGCATCGGCTTGGGACTTATATATACGCTGGGAGTTCTAGTAAAAGAGAAGAAGCCGAGTGTTTATCTAGCGTGTTGAAATACTATAGGATAGATGCGCGAGTTATCTATTTCCACTAAGGAGGGTGTAGGATTGACACTCTCAGTGAGCCAAGCCACTGAGATTCTACTGACAGAATGAGATTAAGAGTTTACCCAATCTAATCTCGCTGCGACCTCACAAAGACAATTATATCAACTTGCAGTTCCTTAATTTAGGTTTGAGATTATTCTTCTTTCTGACTTCTAACTGCTGCTATATCCTGATTTTCCCACAATTCTAATAAACCAACTGTACCGACAAAAAATGTATAAGTTGCATATTTGATTGCTGTCTGATTGCGTGTTGGGGCATAATAAGCGGCAATTAATGCTTCAATAAAATGAGCGGATAGGGCAATATGGGCAATGATTAAAGCTGGGGTTAAAATACTCGGTAGTTGGTTATTGGTTATTGATGTTTGCATATTCCATAATTCTAAGCCTATGGCGCTGGTGATGAGTGCAGTGGAGATGATTTTGATGATGGGGAATAATTTTACTTTGAGATCTTTTAAGTTCATGTTGTTTAGAGAATGTGTTGTAAATGAACAATTTTACGACGTTTTTCTTGATCAGGAAAATAACAATGAACAGCGTCACGAATCATTACTCTTAGTGTTTCTATATCATCGCTTCACAGCTTCGGCATTTTGAATGGCTGCAAGATCGCCTTTAACTACGGCTTGGGCATTTTGAATGGCTACTAGTACCTCAGGGCGGAAGTCAAAAGTCAAAAGTCAAAACTAATATACAGTAGGCTGTTTGGCGATTGAATATGGTTGCTTTATTTACGCAGTGATGTACTAGTAGTCTGTCAAGATAAAAATGATGGACTGTAGTGTGAGCGTCTCGCTCACGCGGGCAAGATGCCCGCACTACCAAAAACCCGTCAAAATAAATTTGACAGACTACTAGGTCACTTTTAACGACTGTTTGAGCATTTTAAATGGCTATTTTATCACCTCGAACAACGGCTTGAGCATTTTGGATTGCTTCTCTATCTGCTTGCAATGTGGCTTGTGATGTCTCACTGTTAGTAGAATACAATTGGGCTTGATCCTGGCTCACAGCACCATTTTTATATAGTTCGTTATAACGTTTAGTTTGGGACTGGGCGTATTTTGCTTGTGCTTGATCTTCTGCTAAGGTAGCGATCGCTTGTCGGACTAATCCCTCATCTTTAGCTAATGTCGTGATCTGATTTTCTGCATGAGCCAAGTTTCCTAACCTGACTAGGAAAAAAGTCACAATAGTTTCATGACTTTTTTCCTAATTTAAAAATAGATCCAGCAATCAAATTAGCAATTAACCCCATATAAACCTCCATCATGACAACTAAAACCACTTTCACATCTTGGATAACTTGCCCTAAACCCAACCCCCAAGCTAAATTACGCCTATTTTGCTTTGCTTATGCTGGTGCTAGTGCCTCAGTTTTTCGGACTTGGGCTGATGATTTACCCGCAACTATTGAATTATGCCCTATCGAAATTCCCGGTAGAGGCAGACAAATCAAATCACCTCCATACACAAAAATCCTCCCTTTAGTCCGAGAAATAGCCACTAATATCATCCCCTGTCTAGATAAACCTTTTGCTTTTTTCGGTTACAGTATGGGTGCATTAATCAGTTTTGAGTTAATTAGGCTACTGCGTTCTGAATATAGTCTTTATCCTTTGCATCTTTTTATTGCTGCCCGTTGCGCCCCACAATTCCCTAGGGAAAACCCACCCATTTCTAAATTACCAGATGCCGATTTTTTAGCCGCAATATCCCAGTTTAATGGGACTGCCAAAATGGTGCTAGAAAATGCCGAATTGATGCAGATTTTTTTGCCGATTATTCGGGCTGATTTTACAGTTTTGGAATCCTATGTTTATACTTCTCAACCACCCCTAAATTGTCCTATTAGTGCTTTTGGTGGGTCAGAAGATCCAACAGTTAGCTATACTGCTCTTTCTGCCTGGGAAAAACAAACTGTTGCCCCTTTTTCATTGAAAATGATCGGTGGTGATCACTTTTTTATCAATACGGCTAAAAGCACTTTAGTTAATAGTGTAATTCAATCTTTACAGTGTTATATTTAAGATATTTTTGGCTAAAAAATAGTAGCAATATCCACTCTCGTATTCTAACATACGAACCTGAAGTTATTAGCTCAATAGTACGGTTATTACGAAGATTATATCTATAAAACCGAACTGTAATTAATTGATTTTCTAGTGCTATCATCTAATTGGGAGGCTAAAGATTAGGCTTCAAGAAGTTAAAAGTTAGAGATTTTGCCAGTAGTATTATTGTTTACCAAGTCACAAGCTGAAGATTTAGTCTCACCAAATCAGAAAGTCCAATAGTGAATTTTTGAGGAGATAGTTATGACACTTGTACGTTGGAATCCGTTACGGGAAATAGAACGCTGGGAACCATTCCCTGAAATGGGTATTATCCGGCAGCAAATGGATCGCTTGTTTGAACAATTATTACCACCTGATGCAGTTGAAAGGGTGGGGTTAACTTTCATTCCTCCGGCTGAGATTGCAGAAACTGATAGTGATTTGAAGTTGAAAGTAGAAATACCAGGTTTGGACGCAAAGGATCTTGATGTCGAAGTCACTCCTGAATCGGTTTCTATTAGCGGTGAGCGGAAGTCGGAAACAACAACGGAAGCAGAAGGTTTGACTCGCTCGGAATTCCGTTATGGTAAGTTCCAACGGGTAATTGCCTTGCCTGCTGTTGTGGATAATGAGAAGGTAGCGGCAGAATATAAGGATGGAATTCTCTATCTAACTATTCCTAAAGCCGAATCGGAAAAACACAAAGCTGTGAAGGTTCGTCTTTAGTTAGTTACCTTTGATTAGGCTAGATCAGGAAGGGTGAGGGATTTTATAATTACTTCATCCTTCATTTTTTTTTGTTACTAGTAGGCGAGATTATAATTTATTATCAATAGTCCAGGTTTAAAAATATGCCTAAAAATATGTTTTCAATTATATAGTTAATTCTCAAGATAGATGCTAAAAAAGCATTCTTATATTCACAAGTCTTGAGAGCAACAAGTTTAACCTATATTTCTTTTCATTCTTTTATGTAAGGGATGGGAAAATATATCCCAGTCACTGTTAATATATCGGAAATAGCAGTTTATGCCTCTGAGTTAGATGGGATTTTTTAATTTTTTAGAAAACTTCTATGAAAACACACACTGATACAGTTTCATTTGCTTGAATAGCTATATAAAGAGGATTAAGACTGGCAATTATTAATTATGGCAACCAAAGTAATTGATGTTAGAGAATATACTGTCCGAGCGCACAAAAGGCAGATTCATACGCGAGTTTTCAACTTTGTCTGTAAAGAATGTAATCAGGCTACAAAACGAGAAACTTTCGGAACTCGCCCTTTATATTGTGAATGTTGTCGTCCTCCCCAACCTCCTAAAAAATCACTCCAGGTATCGACACCGAGCAAACCTAGAGCCATGACTTACACCAGCAATATAGATTTAGGTTGAGTGAATTACTATGAATTCTCCAGAACAATTACAAGCACCACCCGATGTATTTATTACGCCATTGTTGGAATTACGAGATTACTATGGGAGTCTCGCAAAAAAGTACCAACGTCTATTTATAGAGGCGCGATCGCAATTAGATAATGTAGAATCTTTGTTGTCTACTTGGTCTTATCCTCATGACAACGAACAGGTTGAGGCTGCTGAAGAAGATTCACTGTTGTTGTTGTCTTCCAATCAGAGTTCTCGTGTAGAATATTTGGATTCTCTAGAGTCAGAAGTTCCTAAATCAGACTCTTTCAAGGTTGATCATTCCCTTTCTGAAGTTAGCAACTCAGGCAATTTTTCCTTTCAACGTCGTCACTATGTTGGTAAAGGGGAAGACGTTCCCATGCTGGCTCAGTATGAAAATATGACTCGCATGGAAGCACTTAAAAAGCTATTGCAAGAATATGTGGGAACTGTCTGTCACATAGATTTTATTGTGCGATCGCTCTACGGTAATTTAGAGTCTACTATCTTTAAAGTCGTTAAAGGTAGAGTCCAATCATCTCTAACTCAAGGGAGAGAAAGTGGTTATTGGTCAGCAATTCCCGATGAACCTGGTTGCTATACCCTAGATGTAAATTCACTAGGACCGATTCAAGGTAAGGGAATATCTAGAAGTATTAAATCCACCAAAACCAACAAACATTTCACTAGACCCCAGATGAAAGTAGTCCCGATGTTGGCACAATTTGATGGTCAATTTTTAATTGATGCTCTGACCTTATTTCTAGAACAAAATGCCGGACGAATTTTCAATGTGAATGAGATAGTCAATGGTATTTATGGACATTTAGATGCTGAAGAAGTCAGAGAGGTTAAAAATAAGGTTCTCAATGAACTATCTAGGGGTCATCGCACAGGCCGCTTTGTGAGAGTTCCTAACCAAATCGGTTTGTATACTTGGGATATGAATATGATCGTCCAGAAATGATCCAAAAAAGGGGCGTTAACAAATTGTAACGCCCTCTCTAAAGTTTGCCTATATACAAAAATGGGATGAGATTTTAAGCCCACCCCTAATTTATTAATCTTATTTGAATAGTCAAGAATTATTGAGGTTTATCTTGTTGACGACGAGAACGCATATTTTCTCGCATTTGCTTCATTTGTGCTTGCTGTTCCGGAGTTAACACAGCTTGCATTTGTTGTTTTGATGACTCTCTAATTTGTTTAATTTGATTTTTCTGTGTTTCAGTTAAGTTCAAAGAAGCAAAAATATTACCTTTTTTACCACGTCCTTCTTGACGTTCTCCTTGTCCTTGTCTTTGTTGACGTTGCGCTTGATGTTGAGCCTTACGTTCAGCCATTGCAGCTTGTAATTTGGTCTTTTGTTCGGGAGTCAAAACAGCTTCAATTTGAGCGCGGGTACTGCGGCCGATTTCTTTCATTTTAGCTTTTTGTTCAGGTGTCAAATTCAACTTTTGAAATTGACCCTTTTTTTGCCATTCTTTACCAGGTTGAGGTGAGGATGGATTATTTTGTTCCGCTTGAACTGCAAATGGAGTTGCGATTAAAGTTAAAGCCAGAGTACCAGCAATCAGTGATAATGTCTTCAGTTTCATAAATACCTTTTGGTTATGTTTGGTTATGTTGGCTTTCTATAGTTCCTATCATATAGATTAACGCCCAGTAATGATATGAGGCAAAGGTCACGTCTACACCCATGACTTTAGTCATGAAATTAGCATTTCAATGTCTTCCTCTCATCCTATTGAACTTGAATCATGATACAAATATATTAAATCTAGGTTAGGCTGCCATTTTTTCAATTATCAATTTTTTATGAATCGTCCTATTCAATTTAATAATCATCCTTTTCGATTTCTACTTTATTTAGAATGGCTACTATTAGGATTTTCAGCGTTAATGGCATTAATGCCATCTCCTTCACCGCGCTTTTCTGTCATGTATCCAGAACTGACAATTTGCAGTTTGACATTTTTCGGTTTAATGGGTTTAAGATTGCCTACTTACAATAAAATCAATAAATTTATTTATACGACTATTGAAGTTATATTAATTTTAATTACTGGCTTTTTTGGTGGTAGAAGTGCGAGGCTTTTTCCCTTTCTCTATCTAATTTTGGTAACTCGCAGTTGTTTAATTTTTCGACTACCAGGAAGATTAGCAGTTACTTTTTCCTCATTTATTTTATTTTTACTTACTCTCAGACAAAGGATGCCTCCTGGACGATTTTCACCAATAGCCCAAGAAAGATTTTGGTTTTTTAGTTTTAGTTTAGCAGTTTTATTTGGTTTAAGTTTAGTATTTGTTTTAGTATTAATGAATACTGTTTTATCTGAACGGCAAAGTCGAGATAAACTCCAAGCTGCAAACGAAAAACTCCGTCAATATGCCTTGAGAATTGAAAGTCAGGCAACTTTGGAAGAACGCAACCGTATTGCTAGAGAAATTCATGATTCTTTAGGACATTCTCTGACGGCTTTAAATCTTCAATTAGAAACTGCTTTAAAGTTATCAAAACATGATATACCTAGAGCAATGACGTTTTTAGCCACTGCCAAAGAACTGGGTTCAAAAGCCTTACAAGATGTCCGTCAATCGGTTTCTACCATGAGATCCCATCCTTTACAAGAACAATCGTTAGAACAGGCAATTCAGAATCTTGCGGCAGATTTTCAGCGTTCTACTGGCATTTTACCCAGTTGTCAAATATCCATTATTTCTCCATTGTCTATGGAAGTCAGCACTCCTATTTATCGAGTTATTCAAGAATCATTAACTAATATTTCTAAATATGCCCAAGCCACAGAAGTTCAACTAGAATTAACAACAACATTAGAAACTGTGAAGTTAACAATTCAGGATAATGGCAGAGGTTTTGATTTAGAGCAAAATACTACTGGATTTGGTTTACAAAGTATGCGCGATCGCACGTTGGCATTAGGAGGTGAATTTCATATTCATAGCAGTCATAATCATGGTTGTCAAATTATAGTTGATATCCCTTATTTATAGCAGGGGAGAATATTTTTTCCAATTACTAATTACTAATTACCAATTACCAATTACCAACAAAAATGATTAAAGTCTTACTTGTAGATGATCAAAGTTTAATTCGTCAAGGTTTAAGAGCCTTATTAGAATTAGAAGCAGATATAGAAATTGTCGGGGAAGCTGAAAATGGTCAAATCGCAATTAATCTAGTTGAAAAATTAAAACCTGACGTAATTTTAATGGATATCAGAATGCCTATCATAGATGGAGTTGCTGCTACCAAAGAAATTAATCACCATTTTCCTCACAGCAAAATTCTTATTTTAACAACTTTTGATGATGATGAATATGTGAAAGCAGGATTACAAAATGGCGCAATGGGTTATTTACTTAAAGATACACCCTCAGAAGAGTTAGCAGTCGCCATTCGTGCAGTTGACAAAGGATATTCCCAATTGGGACCAGGAATAGTCAAAAAACTAGTCACTCAATTTCCGGCTAATTCACAACCAGTATTAGCTGTACCAGCGAACTTAGCGGAACTCACCCCTAGAGAAAAAGAAGTTTTGCGGTTAATTGCTATTGGTGATAATAATCGAGAAATTGCCCAAAAATTGTATATTTCTGAGGGTACAGTTAAAAATCATGTTACCAATATCTTAAATAGACTAAGTTTACGCGATCGCACACAAGCTGCTATCCTGGCAAATAGTTTTTTTACTTACTTACAACAAAATATTGAAAATAAATAGCACATAATTTAATTCATAAGGGGGTTAGAAAAGAGGCATCCATTTACACAGTTCCATCATTGTGCAAACATGAATTGGCAATTTGTATGATTGATTGGTATTCCTGAATTGAGGTATGAAAATCAAAAATTCCCTTTCTGAAACTCTTAATCTTTGCGCCTTTGCGCCTTTGCGTGAGACTAATTCATACTTTCATTCACCAACGCCGATTGATTTAGCTTTTATTGAACAAGCTTATGTAGAAGTTTCTTCGGCTGCGGTACTCAAAGAAACAGGATGGTCAGCAGCCTTATTCAGACGTTTAATTGCTACTGGTGCATCTGATATGTAGTACCATAGGGAATAGGTGTAGGGGTTTAGCTCATGCTTTATCCCTGCTCCCTGCTCCCTGCTCCTTGCTTCTTATTTTTACTAAAAACTTATTCAGTAAATTTTAATTAGTATTAACTTGTGTCGTATCAACATCTGTAGTGCCATCAACAGTGTGAGCTACAGCAATTAGTTGATTAAGAATATCTTGGGTGGGAACTTGACCTTTTAGTACCACAGTGCTACCTGTTTGAGCAACCCAGAGAGTGTGAACATCATCAAGTTCAGGAGTTTGATCAAATGCTAATGCTACGCGCTTGGCTAAACCACTTTGGTCATATTCTCCATTTAATCCCATGCGTTCTGGCTCTGTTGTTTGTGTATTAGCATCGTCGCTAGAAATTGGATTAACTTGGGCGCTTTCCGATTGCTCTAAGCCAAACATTCTTTGTAACCAACCCATAAATACTTTGTTCCTGTCAATTTTCACTGCTGATGACAATATATGGCTTTAATTTAAAGGCTGCATCTATCTTTGAAAATAGATAACTTTTCCACAGGAACGGAACGATCGCAATTATTAAGTATAAAATAAAAATTCAGACCGACAATGCAGCGTAGTCGAAACTCGCTTTGCAGTCATGAGTGCCGGTCTGCGTTCATGTCATGCTCCTTTAGTCGCCGATGAAACATACGCTGTCAGTTATTGTGGAAGATGAAGCGGGGGTTCTATCCCGCATTGCTAGTTTATTTGCTCGTCGGGGTTTTAATATTGAAAGCCTGGCTGTGGGACCTGCGGAACAGGAAGGAGTATCCCGAATTACGATGGTTGTTCCTGGTGATGATCGCATTATTGAGCAACTTACCAAACAACTGTATAAGTTAGTTAATGTTCTCAAAGTGCAGGACATTACAGAAATTCCTTGTGTAGAAAGAGAATTGATGCTTCTGAAAGTAAATGCTACTAGCAGTAATCGTTCGGAGATTATCGAATTGTCGCAGATTTTCCGAGCGCGAATTGTGGATGTGGCTGAAGATTCTTTGACTTTGGAAGTTGTGGGTGATCCTGGTAAAATGGTGGCGATTGTGCAAGTGCTACAAAAATTTGGACTGAGAGAAATCGCTCGCACAGGTAAAATTTCTCTGACTCGTGAATCGGGTGTGAATACTGAATTACTGAAGTCTTTACAAGCAAAAGTCTAGTGTAATTGCAAACGGATGATCAAGAAGTTAATCATCGAAGTTTTTCATGTAATCAAGCAGCAGATATGGTGTAATGGCTATATCTGCTGCTATTATTTTGATAATTAAGATTAAAAGTTAGGTGTTGCTAAAATTTTATCTTGCCTAAATTAAGTTGGTAATAGAAAATTGTCGCTGTTTCTCAAGGTCTTGTAAATGAAGTTTTTCTATATATATGGCTTCAGCATAATATTTATCTTTTTCTGGTTCGGCTTCAGGATCTATTTTTTCCCATTGTTCCATAAAATAACGATAGCGTTTTTCTCGAAATACTCTCTCCATGCAAGCTAATGCTGCTTGAATAACATGAGGAGTTCGTAATATTTCTGTTTTATTTTTTTCGTTGAGATGAAATATATGAGAAACTATTTCTAGTTCTTCTGCTAATTCTAAATATCTATTTTGCACACTAGAAATTAAATCAACTTCATCAACTGTAAATTCTGCCATTTGTTGCCATAAAAAGCGATGATGAGAAAGACTAAATTCTAAATTACGGTTTTCTAAATCTTCAATAATTATTTGCCGCTGCTGGGAAGAATGAAGATAAATAATTAATAATAATGCCTCTGCTCGTTCTAGTAAACTGCGTTCTGTGTTCACTAAAGATAGCTTTGGGGTTTTAGTTGCGGGATTACTTGTCCGCGGATTTAGAGATTTTATCCTACCAGGTTTAATTTGAGTTAGGAGATTTTCAACTCTTAGAGGAATAAGTCGAGTATCTCCTAAACTCAATATTTCTGCACAGGAAGAAACATAATAATTAAGTGTATCACTATTAACTATATTTTGCAATAGTTTAACTATTTGTTGGGTGACTTGTTGGAAATCAGTAGCTTGTTTTAAATCTCGATTTTTAATAATATTTTGAATTTGCCAATCAAGCCAAAGTGGCGCATTTGTTAATAGTTGTTGATAATCGGCTGAAGTGTGACTATGTAGATATTCATCAGCATCTTTACCATTAGGTAAATTGAGGATTTTTAATTGCACTTCCCCTGCATAAGCCAAATTAGCAATTTCACCAATTGCTCTTTCTGTGGCGTTTGTGCCGGCTTTATCAGCATCAAAATTGAGGATTAATTGTTTGGATTCTGTGTAACGTAATAATAGCCGCACTTGTTCTATACTTAATGCAGTTCCTAGGGAAGCAACGGCGTTATTAATTCCGGATGCATGGAGAGCGATCGCATCAAAATATCCCTCAACTACCACCGCTTGATCAACTTTAGAAATACCGTCTTTAGCTTCATCTAAAGCAAATAACATTTTCCCTTTACTAAATAATTCTGTTTCTGGAGAATTGAGATATTTCGGTTGTTCCTCCGTTAAAGTTCTGCCACCAAAAGCAATGACTCTACCTTGAATATCCCGAATAGGAATCATTAAGCGATCACGAAATACATCATAATATCCACCTCCTTCTTTCCGGGGTTTAATTAATCCCGCTTGTTCTACTAATTGCACGGGATAATGTTTACTTTCTACCAAATAACGGTAAAGAGTTTCCCAACCAGCAGGAGCATAACCTAAACCAAATTGTTGAATTGTTCCTTGTTTAAATTGACGAGTTTGTTCTAAATACTCTAATGCTTTTTGTCCTTGAGACTGTCTTAAAGTGTGTTGATAAAATTGAGCAGCAGTAGCAAGAACCGTATATAATTGATCACGTAAAGATATTTGCCGTTGTAATTCTTGTCTTTGTTCAGGTTCTAAAGTTTTAACCGGGACTTGATAACGTTTTGCTAAATCTAGTACCACGTCTGCAAATTGACGTTTTCCCAAGTCCATGACAAACTTAATCGCATTACCCGCTGCTTGACAGCCAAAGCAATAATACATTTGCTTATTAGGACTAACGCTAAAACTGGGGCTTTTCTCATCATGAAAAGGACATAACCCCAAAAAATCTTTACCTCGTTTCCGCAAAACTACATACTCCGAAACCACATCAACAATATCAGCCCTGAGTTTTACTTCTTCGATAGTGTCTGGATGTAAGCGGGGAATTTGCATGAGAGGTAAACAGTGAGAAGTGATATCTATTATATAGCAGGATTCACATCCAAAAATAGGGGAAGAAACTGCTAGATAATCTCTACCCATAACTACCCATACATTACTATTTGTCCGCATCTTCAATCAGTTGATCAACAAAATCCGTTGCTGCCAGTCAGGGACGGTTTTTGGGTAAGTTTTATAGAACCGGAGAGAAATATATCTTTTGCAACTGACAACTGACAACTGTACGGGCGAAGCATTTGGAGAACTATTTTTGGCAATGACCGATAATTATCTTCCAAATGCTTCGCCCCTACTAACAACTGACAACTGACGAATTACCAATCCAATCTAAAATCGTCTGGTTAACTTGTTCTGGTGATTCGTCATGGGGACAATGACCGACATCTTCTAAATATAGCAATTGCAATCTTTTATTGTAGCCCACAAATTGATTTGCTAGTTTTGGTGGCACAAATCGGTCTTTTTTCCCCCAAATTAACAGCATAGGAATTGTTAAGTTTGGTAAAATCTTCTTGACACTAGGACTAAAATTAACCCCCGTTGTCGCTTTAAACAAGGCTCTAAAGGCACGGGCAGATCCCCTATCCTGCGGCGGTCCTGCTAAAATATCTATAAGTTCATCAGTAATAGCTTCAGGATTTGCATAAGCTAAACTAGCCCAAGGACGCAGTACACCAGGACGACGCACAAAATAAAATATCGGTTTTAATATTAATCTGGAAGTAAATATACTTTTAATCCCGCTAACAAGAGGTTGTAAAGCAGTCGGAATCATCTCCTGTTCCAAATTAGGATCAGGTAAACTCATCATCACTATCCCCTTTACCATATCAGGATGGTTAGCGGCTGCGACTATAGAAATTAGTGAACCGATGGAATTACCAACTAAAACCACTGGTTGACGAATAAAGGTTTTCCAAAAATCGTAAACCTGCTCTACCCACAGTTCCACATTGTAGCTAGTTGCAGCCTTTTCCGAAGCCCCAAAACCAATCATGTCTAAGGCGTAAACCGGATGAGATTTACCCAAAACCTCTAAATTATGTCGCCAATGACCAATGGACGCGCCGAAACCATGAAGTAAAATTAAAGGTGTTGTTTTTGCATAATCATGGGGAGGACGAATATAAGTATAACGGGTTTGCCAACCACGCCACACCCAATCCCTTTGATTACCAACTCTTTGCTGCCAATGTGTTACGGTAGTCACAGTTATCTCTTACTGATTAGTTGGAAACTATTAATTTTGTGCGTTCTTTCTTAATATGTTACATTATATTTGGTTAGCTTCAATGTATACCTAATTTTGCTATCATGGAAACATCTTCTAGATATCATACCTCTATGTATCTCAGAAGAAAATTGTAACAATAGTTATTAGTGTCAAATATCATGTAATTTACGTTAAATAATGCAGTGGAATCAACTCAGAGTCAGACTATACAGTCAATCACTTGATTAAACTTCCCTTATAAATTTGCTACACTAGAGAGGGATATTCATTTTCCAATTCTGAGTTACTGTTGTATTTTGCCTTCAATGGCATATCAAACTAAACTAACTAAATTCAAGACCAGTCCAAAATCTTAACTAATAGAGCTGCCACTAATCATAATGCCTGTGATTGAGAAAAAAAGAACTCGCGATCTGCCCCAAATTAACGAACGGATTCGCTTCCCGAAAATTCGGGTGATTGACACTGATGGCGCACAACTGGGAATTATAACTCCGCAGGAAGCGATACAATTAGCAGAGGAAAAGGAATTAGACCTAGTGCTAATTAGTGACAAGGCTGATCCGCCAGTGTGTCGAATAATGGACTATGGGAAATATAAGTTTGAGCAGGAGAAGAAGGCGCGGGAAGCCCGGAAGAAACAGCACACGGCTGATGTGAAAGAAGTGAAAATGCGCTACAAAATAGAAGAACATGACTATAATGTGCGCGTTAAGCAAGCTGAACGCTTCCTTAAAGATGGCGATAAAGTTAAGGCTACTGTGATGTTCCGAGGTCGGGAAATTCAACACAGTGACTTGGCAGAAACGTTGCTTAAACGGATGGCTACGGATTTAGAGCCTTTTGGTGAACTTCAGCAAGCACCTAAGAAAGAAGGGCGGAATATGATGATGCTGATTTCACCCAAAAAATAATCTTGTCAACAACCTAGTAATGAGTGCTGTATAAATTAGTGAATAATAGGATCTAAAATTGACTCCAGGGAAATTTTTCCCATTCCCTCAGCATTCAACCATAATTAGATTTATGTCAATTTATTCTAAAATGATAGTCCTGACGGCTGAGTGGGAAAAATAATACTCAGTTGTTCAGGACTTTTGCTATGTTACCCACATTCAGCAAGCCCTAAATATACTCAAAATATTTTTCCCAGCAGGTTATTTTGTTAAAAAAAGAATTTCATAAAACAGCTAAAACCCAATCATAATAACCACTTCATGCTTTTTGCCATCTAGGTCGGTATTCAATGAATTTAATCTCAAACCAACTAATTTATTGACAGTATTCTCAATAAACTTGATTTGAGATTTAAGTATATCGGCGATGGCTACGCCGCGCCGAAGGCATCGCTCTAATATAGAATTGTGTGTCATTGTCTGAAAGCCTTGTTATCATTGGGTTATGGATAATTCCGAAAATTCAAAGAACACCTGCGGAATGTGGGATCAAATTCTGGTGACTTTGCGTCATCCTACAGGCTTTGTGAGAGAAGCTGCTATACTCAACACGCCTTAATTATTTGATTTAAGCGGGTAGGGGTAAAGCAAGAGCTTCATTAGTGTCAACTTAATGTAAAACCCATAACCCAACTGGGAATGAATTCCCAGTCTAATAGCGCAAGTCATCTAAAGATGACTGAATACTAGGAAAATTTATTAGTCCGTTTTAACGGACTTGAGCTATTAGACAGGGAATTTATTCCCTGGCGGGTGTGGAAGCCAACAAATAAGCCATCTGTAGCCTAAGTTGACACCAATGAAGCTCTTGCTTTACCCCTACAAATCTAGGTTTTTCGTGATTTTACAAAAGTCCATGTCCCAACCGTTTTGAGTATATATCCTATTTGAGTGTGGTTTCTGGCAGGGTTGTTCAAGAGATTCTTCCTTACTTAAAAACAGATCCAAATCCTCTGGTAGCGGCTCAAGTTCAGGAATTGATGAAGAAATCCGCTTTTTGACATTCTCTGATATGAAATTCTCAACATAAAAAAGAGGTCATTACTGACCCCTGATAAAATCAAAATAAAATAATGTTTGATTTATAGAAATTAAGACAAACCAGTATTAGTACCTTGTTTACCAGTTGCTAATTCCACCTTAACAATCTTGCCACCCATTTTTTGAATCCGTTGTTGTTCACGGAACCAATTTTCATAAGGAACTAACTTAGTAAAGTAAGTATTTTGTAATTCGCGTTGGGTGCGAGTCCGAGTTAGGCTGGGAACACAAGCAGTTACTTTAAATAAACGAGCCATTTTGTTTCAAATCTCCTGATATTGTTTTAGAAACTTTTTTATCTCAAATATCTTGAGTCAAAATCTTTAATTATTTTTTCCAAGGCTGGAAATCAACCATCAATACTAGACTGATAACACTTACAATCAATCAGCAAGAGAACCTTCTAGTAATCATGATTGATCTCCAGACCTTAACAAAGCCGCACCTATATGACTAAGTGCAAAGCTAACTCTTAGCTCAAGCCAGAGGAGACATAGTCAAAGTAAACGCCCATTTCTTTACCAGCGTCAGGACCAACCAAACTAGCGGTTACTTCCTTCATAGCTTGGATAGCTTGAACAGTAGCGCCTACGGGTACTCCCAAGGAGTTGTAGGTTTCTTTCAAACCATTCAATACGCGCTCATCCAAAATGGAAGCGTCGCCAGCAAGCATAGCGTAGGTAGAATAACGCAAGTAGTAATCCAAGTCACGGATACAAGCTGCGTAACGGCGTGTGGTGTACATATTACCACCGGGACGGGTGATGTCAGAGTACAACAAGGATTTAGCTACAGCTTCTTTAACGATAGCAGCAGCGTTAGCACTGATAGTTGTAGCTGCACGAACGCGCAGTTCACCAGTAGCGAAGTAGCCTTTTAGCTTTTCGAGAGCAGCGGTATCAAGGTATTTACCTTGAACATCTGAAGAATTGATAACGGAGGTAATTGCGTCTTGCATTGTTGTTTTTTCCTTATTTCCAACCTTATTGCCACAGTTTTAGTTTGAGCCAAAAAACAGCTAAAACTTACTGCATTGCACCAACAACGTAGTCGAAGTAAGAACCAGCTTCACCAGCGTCTTCAGAAGACAACAGGGTAGCAGCAACGTTCTTCATAGCGGCAACGCCACCAGCAACTGCATCAATGGGAGTACCCAAAGACTTGTACATTTCGCGGACACCAACGATACCGATTTCTTCGATGGCTGTAACATCACCAGAAACGATTCCGTAGGTAACAAGACGCAAGTAGTAGTCTAAGTCACGCAAGCAAGTAGCTGTCATTTCTTGACCGTAAGCGTTACCACCGGGGGAAACAACATCAGGACGTTTTTGGAACAGTTGGTCGCCAGCACCTTTAACAATGCGTTCGCGGTTTTCGGTCAATACTTGAGCGATGCGAAGACGTTGTGCGCCACCAGCAACAAAACCTTTGATTCTGTCTAATTCACCGGGGCTGAGGTAGCGAGCTTCTGCATCAGCATTCACGATAGCTTTCGTGACGATACTCATTAATGGATTCCTCCAAAACTAATGGAACCAGAATTTGATTAAACTGGTACGACTTTATATGGTTGGTACTGAATTTACATCTTGATTTACATTTCTAGCCAGATTGACTGGATTTGGTGTAAACCAGGTGGAAAACTCAATTACCTCCCGCAAAATATTGTCCAGTATTATGTTGAGCATTTATTACTGCTCTTAATATTTTGTAACACTTATTTTCAGATTTGCTCATTCTCAGGGAACAGAGAGCAGCGCGGTCTTGGGGTCTCCCCAAGTGGAGCGACTGCGGAGGAACAGGGAACAGGGAACAGTAAAAAGCTAGATAAAACAACCTTTTCTGTCACCTATTACCTATTACCCATGGCCCATTTTCCTATCTATTAGGAAGACCACCTGTGAGAACAGAAGGAGACAAGCTAGACCAAGATTGTTTCACCAAGTCAGCTTCAGCTTGAACACTACCCAAGTAGTTACCTGCTGGTAAAGATGGATAGCGTTTGTAGGGAACAACGTCTTCACCAAAGTAACGAGCATACTCAGGACTGTTGACAATTGCCTCTACAGCAGCCCTTAAACCGCTATCAGCCAATAATTTGTTATATTGACGGATTTCGCCTTGGGTAGCTGGTGCGCGTCCCAAGAGGTGACGGAAGAGGAATTCAATTACCTTGGTGTTGGGATAAGGCGCGTAGAAACGTTTGCGATAGATTTCGGAACTGGCTAGTTCGAGAACAAACTCACGCACGGTAATTTCACCGTTACGCAATTTGCTATCTAAGTCAGAACGGCGGAAATAAGCAGGGACTTGACCGCTAAATACGTCCATAACTTGGACATAGATAGCATTAATCACCTGATTGGTTTCGGGGGAATTTGTCCCGGTGGTAGCACGGTAAATCCGGGCTGGTTTGCGACGGCTTGTACCAACACCAACTTCTACAGATTGACCACGACCATCATTGAAAGAACGACCCAATTCAATAAACAAGGGTTTAGTCTTGTCCATTTTCTTGGCTTGGGCTGCCAAATCAGCGATCGCCTTGGCGAGAATTGGCGTATTCTCAGTTTTAATCCGGGGCTTCACAGTTTCAAAACTAGGAACAACCAAATCATCATTTTGCTTGGTTAGCTGGTTGTAAAGCTTCTCGGTATTGGGGAAATTAGCCGCAGGTAAAGTGGGGAAGCGACGGAAAGGAACGGTATCTTCACCAAACACTTGACCATATTCTGCACTTTCAACCATCGCGCTAATAAAAGCCCGAATCCCTTGAGTAGCGAGGATTTGGTTGTATTTGCGAATTTCTGCTTGGTCAATAGGGGCGCGACCTAAGAAATGCTTAGTTCCCAACTCAATTACTTTTGTATTGGGGTAAGGGGTGTAGAACTCCTTCAGGTACAGGCTAGAGTAACCCAAACCTTGAATAAATTCCTTAACGCTGATTTCACCATTCACCAACTTACTTTCTAGAACTGTAAACTCGTTCTTAGAGATGTAAGGAGCAATATCGCGCTCGAAAATCTGCCGATAAGCGCCGCTAATCACAGTTTCCGCCGCAACCTTGTCATTTTTAACTGCTGTCAGTTTAAAGACCTTGGTTTGCTCACGTTGCTTAGTAACACCTTGGTTAATGCGGAACTCAATATCTGGTTCAGTCCGCATTTCTGTGACTGTACCCAATTCCACAAAGCGAGGTGTTTCCTGTTTCTCAACATTCGCCAAATCTTCGCGGATAGTCCCCACACGTAATTGACGTAAAGACACACCCGCAGGAGTTAGATAGCGCTCGTAAGGAACTGTATCTTCATTAAATGCTTGGCTGTATTCGTCACTGTCCAGAATGGCATCAACGACCGCATAAAAGCCCTTCTTAGCAGCGATGTCAAAATACTTATTGTTTTCTTCCCGACCATAGGTAGGACGACCTAACAAGCGACGGTGAATGTACTCAATGGCTTTACAGACATAGAGAGAAGTCCAGTACATCTTCCGGAATAAATCCGACTTCGCCAACATCCGCACAAACTCGCGGACGGTGATATCGCCGTTTTCCAGCTTAATTTCCGCAACTTTCAGCCGTTGACCTTCGTAAACATCACGACCAAAAACTTGTAGATAAGTAGCCTTAATTACCGCTTGGGTAGAACTTTCCGAGAACTTGACACTTACACCCTTAGGAGCTTTTCTGCCAATAGTTCCAGGTAACTGGTCTAACTTGAACACCTTCGCGCCCAAAGTCCCAGGAGCTACACTCCGAGCATTAGGATTGCTGAGTTGGTTATTGATACCAGGCCCTTGGTGAATCAAGATCCGGCGAGTATCCTTACTAAACGGTGCAGGGCTGCTGCTGGGGTTGCGGGTTGCTTTCGGGAAAATCGCCCCAAATTGAATTTCCAAGGGGTCATTACCAGAACCGTAGGGATGTTGGTCAGGTAATGGTTGTTCGTAAGCAGCAAAAGTTGTAATAAACTGAGGAACTTTCCGGAAAGGCGCACTGTATTTAAACAGGTCTTGCTGTTGTCCCCAGTTACGACATTCTTGGGCTTCTTGACCCAGACCCCGAATGTAGGGAACTGTTTCTTCACCAAAGTAATCGCTGTATTCGGTAGAATCTACCAAAGCATCAACTAAACCTGCCAAACCTTTGAGGGAAACAATGGCAAAATATTTTTGCACTTCCTCACGGCTACTTGGTCCCCGTCCTAAAATGTGACGGAAAGCCAATTCAATCACCCGGCTGTTAATAAAAGGCTGATAAAACTGTTTTTGGTAAAGGGGAGATTTAGCTAAACGGCGAATAAACTCCCGCATGGAGATTTCGCAGTTTTTGACTTTCGATTCTAAGTCAGAAATAGACAAGCTATAAGCACGGGTAATATCGCGCTCAAATACTTGACGATAAGCCGCTTTGATGACTTCTGTTTTTTCGCCAGAAGACAAGCCGGGCTTCATGGCGTACTTGGGACGACGTTCTGCGGCCACAGCGTAAATTTGTGGCAGTTGTAATCCTTGTTGGTCGCCGGAAGGACGTTGACGAACTTTAGTAGAAGGTGTTGGTGCTTTAAATTCTGTCAGCAACACATTCATGTACTCAGTCACAATTTCTGTGGCTGCGGCATCTTTACGGAAATAAGACAGGGACGCTGCTTTGATTTCTTGTAAAGCGACGATGGTTGCTTCTCCAGAACAGGCATTTTCAATAATTTCCCGCAAACCTCTGGTATTTACAGAGATGATGTTGGGGTCGCCAGCGACAATGGCGTAGGTGGCATAGCGCAAGAACCAAGACAAGTCACGTAAGCTTTTGGCCATGTTGCTAGGCCCATAACGAGCGACGTTAATAGGTCTAAAGCCTGGAGGTGTTGGTCCACCAGCAGAAGTATTGAAGATAGAACGGAGGTTTTCAAAGAAACCACCACTACTTTCAACGTAGGTGACTGTTCCTAGTTTCATGCCCTCTTGGACATTAGCACCAGCGCCAACCATTGCCAATTCTCGCTCTTGGGGCTTTTCTAAGAAAGCCATTGGTGAACCACCAATGAAAATCCGGTTAGCCGCACGAGAAACGATGATTTCGGAATTGTCTGTCAAAATTTTGGCAATTTCTAACCGCTTTGCCCCGGAGGTAAAATAACTGCCAAGTTCACTTAGTTCACCTCTTCCCAAAAAGCGGTCTTGTTGTTCCGCTTGGGAAATGGTGGCGACAGGTAAGGTTTGATATAGTTGCGGACGCGCAACTGAGCTTCCACCGCTTGCCTTAACACTCATGGGATTTTTAAGACTCCTATCATAATTGTTTATCTGTTCAGCCTGGGTTATTTATTTTAAGGCTTGACATTTTTGCGTATTTATGAATGTTACGCCTCTAAAACCCAGTAAATTAACTCGGTCGATTTTCAGATTAGAACGTTTTGCGTTTACACTGTTGGTTTATTAAGAAGTATGTCGAATCTGTAATCTAAATTTGATATTCAAGAAGATACATACTTCCATTTTCTGGGATGAATATAGATTTTATCCTACATTCTGTACTCTGATGATTCTTAAACTTATTCATAAAACCAGGGGACAGACGGGAGGCAAAAATGAGAATGCTATATTAGTAACGGGTTGGTAAACCGCTATATTCTCTATTTCGGTGATTGATATCAGAAGGAAATTACGTAAGATAAATTAAATGAGTAGTAAATACAACATTATTTATTAAGTATTATTGTTTATCTTAACAAGTTACAAAATTTATGCGGAAACGGAGAATGTAAATCTCCATATATATTACAGTGGTGAAATTATGACGAAAATTTTAGTTACAGGTGCGGCTGGTTTTATTGGTTTTCACCTCAGTAAACACTTACTAGAAAGGGGCGATGAAGTTATTGGTTTGGATAATCTCAATGATTATTACGATGTAACTTTAAAGAAAGATCGACTAAAACAACTTTTAGAAAAACCAGGTTTTAGCTTCCATTTATTAGATTTAGCAGACAGAGAAAGTATCCCCAAATTATTCATTGAATCAAACTTTGATAAAGTTGTAAATTTGGCTGCACAACCAGGAGTGCGCTATTCATTAAAAAATCCCCACGCCTATGTAGATAGTAATTTGGTAGGATTTGTCAATATTCTAGAAGGTTGCCGGCATACAAATGTACAACATTTAGTATTTGCTTCTTCCAGTTCAGTTTACGGTGCAAATACAAAAATTCCTTTCTCCGTTCACGACAATGTAGATCATCCCGTTAGTTTATACGCAGCCAGCAAAAAAGCCAACGAATTAATGGCACATACTTATAGTAGTTTGTATGGCTTGCCAGCGTCAGGATTGCGCTTTTTTACAGTTTACGGTCCCTGGGGTCGTCCTGATATGGCATTGTTTCTTTTTACTAAAGCAATTTTGGCAGGACAACCAATTGATGTTTTTAATTATGGTAAAATGAAACGCGATTTTACTTATATTGATGACATTGTTGAAGGTGTAATTCGCGTTATTGATCAAGTTGCTGAATCGAATCCCAATTGGTCGGGAAATGCACCTGACCCCGCGACAAGTTATGCACCATATAAAAATTACAATATCGGCAATAATCAGCCGATTGAATTAATGAACTTCATCGAAACCCTAGAAAATTACTTGGGTATGAAAGCCAAAAAGAATCTGCTACCAATACAACCTGGTGATTTACCTGTAACTTATGCTGATGTTGATGATTTGGTTCAAGATATTGGTTTTAAACCGAATACTTCGATTGAAGTGGGTATTGAGCGATTTGTTGAATGGTATCGGTCATATTACCAAGTTTAAAAATTAGTAACTGATGATTGGTTATAGTTGATTTTTTTACCAATTACCCTTTGGGTTCGTCAGTCGCTAATGGGGGAAACCCCCAAGACCGCGCTGACTCACCAATCACCAATCACCAATCACCAATCACCAATCACCAAATTAAGTAAGCGCTTCCGCACCACCGACAACTTCCAGAAGTTCCTGGGTAATTGCGGCTTGACGGGCTTTGTTGTAAGACAAAGATAGAGTTTTAATCAATTCACCGGCGTTTTCGCTGGCGTTACTCATCGCTGTCATCCGTGCGGCTAGTTCACTAGCTGCTGATTCTTGTAATGACCGTAATAGCTGATTGCTCAGATATAATGGCAACAAAGAATCCAGAATTTGCACTGGATCTTGTTCAAAAATCATGTCACTAGGTAAAGCGGTAACTGTACTAGCTACCTTTTCCCGTTCCACTTGGAATTGACCACCACGGGTAGTTAAACGGAAAACTTCGTCATCCGCTGCTTCTAAACCTTGGGTATCCAAAGGAAGAAGGGTTTGGACTACGGGACGAGAACTAACCAGGGAGACAAATTTTGTATAAACTAGCTCAATCCGGTCTACTTTTTCCGAAAGGAAGAGAGAAAGTAGTTCATCAGCAATATTTGTAGCTTCTGCGGCGGTAGGAAGTTGTTCTAAACCGCTGTAGGTGGCATCAATAGGCTGATTCCGGCGTTGAAAGTATTGAGTAGCTTTGCGGCCAACCAAGACATAAGTATAGTTTACACCTTCAGATTGAAGTTCCTTGGCACGGTTCTCAGCGCGACGAATGACGTTACTATTGTAACCACCACACAAACCCCGGTCGCCGGAAATTACCAACAAACCGACTGTTTTAACTTCGCGTTTTTTCAGTAGGGGGAGGTTGACATCTTCAAACCGCAATCTGGTTTGCAAGCCAAATAATACTTGCGCCAAACGGTCTGCAAAGGGACGGGTAGCAATTACCTGTTCTTGAGCGCGACGGACTCTCGCCGCTGCTACAAGCCGCATGGCTTCTGTGATTTTTTTGGTGTTTTTGACCGACTGAATGCGATCGCGTATTGATTTGAGATTAGCCATAATCCGATTTTAGATTTTAGATTTTAGATTTTAGATTCGGAATTTCGGATTTTAGATGAGACTCACCTACAAATAAATATCAAATCCCTGTATCTGATGGGCTGATATCTAATTTTTGGACAAGTCTATTTAATCCAAAATCCAAAATCCAAAATCCAAAATTGTTACGCTGCTGCTTGGAAGGTCTTTTTGAACTCGGTGAGAGCGGCTTTCAAAGCTGCTTCTTCTGCATCACCAAGGGCTTTGCTACCTTGTACGCCTTGGAAGTATGCAGTGTTAACATTCTTCAAGTAGCCACGTAGACCTAGAGCAAAGCTAGTTACTTGGTTAACGGCAATGTCATCTAAGTAACCGTTAATACCAGCGTAAAGAACCGCTACTTGTTCAGCTACGGAGAGAGGATCGTTTTGGGGCTGTTTTAAGAGTTCCCGTAAACGGACACCACGCGCCAACTGGTCTTGAGTGGCTTTGTCTAAATCAGAAGCGAATTGTGCGAAAGCTTGTAAGTCGTCAAACTGAGCCAATTCTAGTTTGATTTTACCAGCAACTTTTTTCATTGCCTTGGTTTGCGCCGCAGAACCTACACGGGATACAGAGATACCGGGGTTTACAGCGGGACGGATACCAGAGTTAAACAAGTCAGAAGACAAGAAAATCTGACCGTCAGTAATAGAAATTACGTTGGTAGGAATGTATGCAGATACGTCACCAGCTTGGGTTTCAATGATAGGTAGAGCAGTCATACTGCCTTTACCTAATTCATCGCTGAGTTTAGCAGCACGTTCCAACAAGCGAGAGTGAATGTAGAATACGTCTCCAGGATAGGCTTCCCGACCGGGTGGACGACGGAGGAGCAAGGACATTTGGCGATAAGCCTGTGCTTGCTTGGAAAGATCATCATAGATGATTAAGGTCGCTTTGCCTTTGTACATGAAATACTCAGCAATACTAGCGCCTGTGTAGGGTGCGAGGAATTGGAGGGTAGCTGGGTCACTGGCGTTAGCCGCAACAACTACTGTGTAGTCCATCGCGCCTTTTTCTTGTAAGGTTTGAACTACGTTAGCAACGGTGGAAGCTTTTTGACCGATAGCCACGTAAACGCAAACTACATCTTCACCTTTTTGGTTGATGATGGTGTCAATAGCGATCGCTGTCTTACCAGTTTGACGGTCACCAATGATTAATTCCCGTTGACCACGGCCGACGGGAATCATGGAGTCAATAGCGGTAATCCCTGTTTGCATCGGTTCATGTACAGACCGACGAGCAATAATCCCAGGGGCAGGAGATTCAATTAACCGAGTTTCGGTTGTTTTTGGATCACCTTTACCATCAATAGGACGACCCAAAGCATCAACAACGCGACCAATGAGAGCGTCACCTACGCCTACTTGGGCAATTCTACCAGTAGCGGTTACAGAGCTACCTTCTTGAATACTCCGACCTTCGCCCATCAGTACCGCACCAACGTTATCTTCTTCTAAGTTTTGGGCGATACCAATTGTGCCATCTTCAAATTCTAGGAGTTCCCCAGCCATAGCTTTTTCCAAGCCATAAATCCGGGCAATACCGTCACCTACTTGTAGCACTGTACCAACGTTAGCAACTTTAACCTCTTGGTCATATTGCTCGATTTGTTGTTGGATGATACTGCTGATTTCGTCAGGTCTAATGGAAATACTCATTTGTCAGTTGTCAGTTGTTAGTTGTTAGTTGTCAGTTGTCAGTTGTTTTTTATTGACTATTGACTACTGACATTTATCAGAACTTTTTAGTTACTGCTTAAACGCAAAGAAAGACGACGTATTTGTCCACGCAAACTAGCGTCAATTACTTGAGAACCAACTTTGATAATTACACCACCAATTAAATCGCTGTCTATTTTCGTGGCTAATTCCACTTGACGCGCTTTGGTCAGAGTAATTACCTTTTCTGTAATTGCTTGCTGTTGGGTTTGGGTCAACGGAACCGCAGAAGTAATTTCAGCTAATACAGTTTGATTTAGTTGGCGTAATAGCACTAAATACTGCTGTAAAATTGGTTCTAAGAAAGCAATCCGTCTTCTGTCAACTAACAGCAGTAAAAAGTTACGGAGGCAGAGGTTTACACCTTCACCAAGTAATTGTTTAAGGACATTTTTCTTGTTCTCTGGCTTAACAAAGGGATTACTCAAAAAGCTTGTGAGTTCTTGACTCCCTGTTAATAAGCTCAAGAAAGTCCGTGCGTCTCCCCCAACCTCTTCTGTTAAGTTTTGAGATTGAGCAATGGATAACAGTGCCTGTGCATAAGGCTGAGATACTTCAGCGGTTGCTGCATCACTTTTCATATCTCGCCTCCCAGTTGTGCGATGCTACGATCAATTAAAATTTGTTGAGCATCTGCGCTAATACCACCCTTGAGTTGTGCTTCCACTTTTTGCAGTGCTTGTAGCACTACCTTTTGTCGAAGTTGGGAGATAGCTTTCTCTAGTTCTGCATTCAAATCAGATGCTGCGGTTTCTTTCAACCGCTCTACATCCAGATTCGCTTTAACTAAAATAGCTTCTTTAGCTGCTTGAGCATTTTGTTCAGCTACTTGAGTAATTCTCTGTGCTTCCTGCTGTGCTTGGGTTAACTGCCCTTGGGCTTTTGCCAAAGCAGTTTGTGCTTCCCGCAAGCGTCCTTCTGCATCTTGAATAACGCTTTCAATATTGGAGCGTCTTTCGGTCAAGATATTGGTTAAAACTTTGCGTCCAAAGTAGAATAGTATGCCAATCAGAATTACTAAGTTAATTAGATTGGTTTCCAGGATGTCTAGGTTTAGACCGAAACCGCCTTCTGCTGCGCCTTCTGCCATTTCAGAGTTAACAGCTTCTGCGGCAAGTAATAAGATATTGCCCATGTTAGCCATCTACAAGTGCGCTGCTCGCTTGGTAATTCGTTGATTTTTCCCGACAGGGAAAAAAGTGCCAATGTTTTGGACACTTAAATTTCGCCACATTTTCGGGCATAAGCCCTGATGTGTTTATGCTTTCGTAGCACCAACTTGGTGATATAGTCGGAACTATTTCACCAAAGCAGGTCCTAATAGTTTTTCTAGAATCTGGTTGCTGAGGGCATCAACTTGTGCTTCTAGGGTTGCCATAGCTGCTTGCTTTTGCTGCTCTATTTCTCTAGCAGCTTGTTCGCGTTGAGCTTGGGCTTCCTGTTGAGCTTCAGCTATTTTTTGTGCTGTAATTTTCTTAGCTTCATTCTGGGCAGCTTCTATAGTCAATTGAGATTGCTTACGCGCAGATGATAGTTGCTGCTCATACTCTTTAGCTAATGATTCAGCTTTAGCCAAGCGTTCACGAGCATCAAGGTTACTGGTACGGATAAAATTATCCCGATCATCCAATACCTTAGTCAGAGGCTTATAGAAAATTGCATTCAACACAGCCGCCAGCACTAAGAATTGCAATGCCATTAATGGCAAGGTAGCATCGAAATCAAACATTTCTCTCCTCTTTGGCTGGAATAGGAATTTGCTTGGCTAGTAACGTGATCCAGCCGTTGATAATTTTACGAATCTCTTCCTAGATGATCCATAAACTGCCAGTTTTTAGAGGCGTGTAGATGTCCAGTTTTTTACTTGCTGTGACATCTTGCACGTCTCTAGATTAACAAAACTTTTTCGGTCTTAGGCAAAAGGGTTAGCGAATAGCAATACCAAGGCAATTACCAAACCGTAAATTGTCAAGGATTCCATGAAGGCTAAGGTTAAAAGTAGTGTGCCGCGAATTTTGCCTTCTGCTTCAGGCTGACGGGCAATACCTTCTACTGCTTGACCTGCTGCATTACCTTGACCAAGACCAGGCCCAATTGAAGATAAACCGATAGCGAGAGCAGCAGCTAGAACTGAAGCAGCTTGTACGATTGGATCCATGACGATTTTCCTTGCTTTAACTACAAAAATTACAAATGTACGTAACAACTAGATATGTGTTTTTCACACTGTACTAGGTTCTCAAATCGCCGTGGCGATGTTTTGAGCAAATTTGCTCGTTTTAACTGGGCAATCAACTGAGGGCGTTAATGCTCCTCATGTTCTTCTTCACCGTGTCCCTCTAAGGCTTCATGAATATATGCCCCGGCTAGGGTCGCAAATACGAGGGCTTGAATGGCACTAGTAAATAAACCCAAAGCCATTACTGGCAAAGGCACAAAGAGAGGCACGAGTAATACCAATACACCCACAACTAATTCATCCGCCAATATATTTCCAAATAGACGGAAGCTTAGGGAGAGAGGCTTGGTGAAATCTTCGAGAATAGCAATTGGCAAAAGAACGGGTGTTGGCTCAATATATTTCTTAAAGTAGCCTAGACCTTTCTTACTAAATCCAGCGTAGAAATACGCCAAGGATGTGAGCAATGCCAATGCGACGGTTGTATTGATGTCGTTGGTAGGAGCAGCTAGTTCACCAGCAGGCAATTTGATTAGCTTCCAGGGAATTAATGCTCCTGACCAATTTGATACGAAGATAAACAAGAATAGCGTACCAATAAATGGTACCCAGGGGCGATATTCTTTCTCTCCGATTTGGTTTTTCGCTATGTCCCGAATAAATTCTAGGGCATATTCCATGAAATTTTGGATGCCGCTAGGAATTTTTTGGACGTTTTTGGTGGCAGCTAGTGATGCTATTACTAGTGTAGCAATCACAAACCATGAGGTGAGAAATACTTGCCCATGTATTTTGAGACTGCCCAGTTGCCACAAGAAGTGATGACCTACTTCTAATTCGGCGAGGGGAAAAGCGTTAAAAGCGTTTAATACACTAAGCATGGGCGTTCTTCAAGGTTTTCCCCAAAAATCGAGGATTGGAGGATTGTCTGTAGTGGTTTAGCATTGTGCTTTACCTCTACAACTTTAAGCTTCAGGAATGAATCCAGTTTGCACAATATAGATGAGGAGGGTAGCTTTGTAGGTGAGAAACCCCAAGAATATAGGTAGAATATGTAGCTGATGCCATTGACTCGCCAATATAATCGGTATCATGATCAGAGCAAAACGATTTTTACTCAAACTCTGTTTTTCACCACTAAGTCTCTCGACATCGTTAGCCAGCATTTTTAAGTAAACCACACCTGTACACGCCCCAATCAAATAATTTAGGGCTATGTTTAAGGAATAAAAAATCCACACAGAGATAAAAATAATCCCCGTCAACACAAGTGTGATGACTAGCAACTTCTGATAAAGTTGATAGAACTCTTGCATGGAAGAGCTTACCGGTTCTGTTTGAGCAAAACCAGATTTCTCATCTTGTTGTGTTGTCTGAGTCGGTGCAATTGATTCTTCTGACAAGCTCACGAGACTTGAAACCAGTACAGCTAATATGAGATGACTGTACATTCAGTCAGTTGAATCATATCACGATCCGGTAACACTACTTTAGAAAAAAACAATTAACTTATTTTTTGAGGAGTCAGGAGTCAGGAGTCAGGAGTCAGAAGTCAGGAGTCAGAAGTCAAGAATCAGAAGAAGGAATTTCTCCCCGGACTCCTTTGCTCCCTGCACTTTACACCCTCTCGCCGGGGGTTAGTAAGAGTAGTTGTTGTTTGAGGAGATGTCTTACTCGGTCTAAGTCTAGCTCGACTTGGGCTAAAATTTCAGCCACTGTGGCATTGTTACCACATTTTTGCATAAATTCAAATTCTGCTGTTGATAAATTAATAATTTGATAATCATAGTTAAATAAGCATTGACTGGGAAACCCATCTATGCAAGGGTTAAGTTCAGGAATAGCTGCTAGTAATGTGTTATCTGCTGACCAGTCTGTTTTAGTGAGTGGAGGACGACTGAGGAAAAATTCGTAATGGGTAACTTCTGGATTCAGTAATTCTATCAATCGGTAAAGTTCTCTTTTACTTAATTCTTTTGCTCTTTCAATTAACTCCGGTGCTTTTTCTAAAAGAGTTTCCAGTTGCCAAAAACTAGGATTAGAAAAACCTACAAAGTCTAAACCGGAAGCTTCTATTAATGCAAATAGTGTATCAATATTGTAATCAGTTTCTTGAGGATGGACGTACATATCAGCGAAACATTCATCTCGCTGGTTTTCCATTGCCCATCTTTCTTTTTCGCGCTTGACAATGCGGTTATTTTCTGGTAGAGAAGCGAAGATTTGTCGTCCGACTTGGACACCATCACGATAGTCGCCTTTTTTGTTACCTTGGAGGAGAGCGATCGCTTTTTGCATGAGTTGTATTTCCCATCTTCCCAATTCTCCATACACAAAAATGTGCATTAGTCCACCGGGGGCGAGTTTTTTCGCTAATGCTTCAATACCCCGAATGGGATCTGGTAAATGATGAAGCACACCAACGCAATTAATTAATTCAAATTCTCCTGGTATCTTATCCACATCATAAATACTCAGATGATGAAATTCTACACGGTCAGCGCCGGAACTTTGACAGCGTTTTTTTGCTACTTCCAATGTACCAGCACTTAAATCTATTCCCACTACCTGCGCTTGTGGGTTGAGATGTACTAAATATTCTGTTCCCACTCCCGAACCACAACCAGCATCTAAGATGCGGATATCTTGCTTTTGTGGTTTTCTACCTGTGCAGAAGTTATAAGCAGCTAACCAATTCCAACGCCAATTATATCCTGGTGGTGGTTCGTCCAGAATGGGTTCTGGGGGGAATGGATAGGTATCGTAGAGTTTCGCAACAGCAGCACTTACTTGGGAATCGGACATATTCAGGATTAACGCAGCATCTCTGAGTTTACCGGATAGGGGGGATTTTGGGCAAAAAATAAATTCTGTCTATTCAGAGGGATTTAGCAATGCTAAACCCTTGTTGTTGATAGATATGGGGATTGATTCCGTAATAACACTAATGTTTATATAACTGACTTACCATCTCATCCAATTCTTTGTATGTTGAACGAATATCAGAAATGGTATCAGTTATTGCTGTTTGTAAACGAGTACATTGATCGAATATTTGCTGGATATATTCATCTGTTTTAGGTATTTTACCTTCCTGGATTAAATCTGTCCAAGTTAAGTCCCGTTTTTCATATTGTTGAAGATAAATTTTCAGAAATTCTAAAACAATTGTACTTTCTGAGAATATTAATTCTTGACGAACAGTTAGAAGTTTGTTATCTTTAATTTTTTCTTGACGAACATTTAGAAGTTTATTATCTTTAATTTTTATTTTTGTGATAGTTTGACCACGCTCACCGATAATTTCAAATCTGTGCGGTTCGGCGTTTAAAAAATTCCAACAAGGTAAATTTAGACTTTCAAAAACTTGGCAAAAATTAACTTCGATTGTTGGATCACTATCACTATAATCGAACTTAATTTTATGTCCTAATTGTGTCAATGTATATAAATTCCAATTCGATTCTATTAAATGATTAACATAATCAATAAATGGCTGTTGTTCTTCTAAAGAAATATTTTTAATGGGAAATTCTTTCAAATCATCAGGATATATACGACTTTTAGCTATTTGAGTTTCACTATTGACACTCATAATATTTTCATCACGATTGTTTAATAGTAAAAAGCGTTTACCAAAACTAGATGCAAGAATAGCAGCAATATATCTTAAATCAAATTTTTCTGCTATTTTTATTTTCTCTTCTGCATATTGATAAATTTGTAATTTCTTACCTTTTCCATCACCAATAAGTTTTTGACGCTTTTTAGAAAGCTCATACATCTGTCTTTTTTCTTTCTCTAAACGCTTAACTTTATAAACATCATCCCATCTTACACAAATTCTCACGCTATCAGGAACGTAAAATCCATCTCCTTCTGCTATTCCTCGATCATAGGTGGGAAATGAAGTCATTCCAAATAAAATTTTAGGATAATTATATAATTCAGGAATTGTTGCTCTACGAATTTGTCCAGGAACTCTTTCAGTATCCCATTCCAGATAACGAATATTATCAATTGCTAGTTCTCTAATAATATTTTCTCCATCAATATATTTCTTAGAATGAATTTTATCTACTTGTGAACTTAAAAGAATATCTTTTTTAAATGCTCCTTTAGCTTTGGTTTCATCAGCATTCAAAACCATTCCTACAGTACAATAACAAATATCTTCTAAATATGTAACATCTTCAAAATTATCATTAACTACAAACTGTCTAAATACTTTTCCTTGATATTCAGATTGATTCAAAGGATTAATTTCTTGAATTTGTGTAAATGAACCAGTGTGTAAAACTCTTTTTACCTGATGATCATCTCCTGGTGAAATCTTTTCTAAAAAAAGAACCGTATTATTAACAACAGCATCAGAGAAAATTCGCACATTATTAAAAAAATCTACTTGATTAATAGTGAGATTTTTAGCAATATATTCTCGGAGTAACTCTCCATAATTATTAGTTTGAATACCCCTAGAAACAATCAAACCAACTTTACCTAAATCCTTAGTAGCTTTACAAGAAAGTTCAATAAATGGAACAAAAAGATCCCACTTTTCATGAAGTGTTTCAAATTGTCCAGAACTTTCGATTTCTCGACGATAAATATCTGCTCCAGGTTCATCAGCTTTAACATAAGGAGGATTAGCAACTACAAAATCAAAACCATCTGCAAACATTCCTGTTTGTGTTTTGATTTGAGCAACCGTAGAAAGTTCTAAATCAAGAATAGGGTTGAGTAATGTAGTTCTAATTTCTTGCGATTTTGCTAATAAAAGAGAATCTGTATTATAAACATTAAATCTATCAATAGTACAGTCTTTTAATTTATCTGCTTCTTTCGCTTGTTTTAGTAAATCAATCACTTGAATTAATAAATTTGTTTCGGCTAAATAACAAGCAAACGGATTAATATCTAAACAAAATAGGCAATTTTTCACCTGTTGAATAATAGCAGGAACATTTTCAACGGGAATTGTGTTTGTTCTCCGTGAACGATAGGAATCAATCAAACGACGCGCAGCATGAACTAAAAAGCTCCCAGAACCTCCTGCGGGGTCTAATAACTTTTTGTCACGAATATCAGGATTATCAGATTTATATCCTATGCAGTCTAGAATATATTCAACTACTGGTTTTGGTGTAAAATATCTACCCTGTTCATGTTTTCCTTCTTCAACATATCTACCATAAACCATCCCAATAATATCACTATCAATTTGTTGTAAGTTAAACCCATTCAGGATGTGCAAAACTTTAATTAAAGTATTGGAATTTATCCGATACCAATTAAATAAATCAGCATTATTAAAGAAGTGAGTATAGATATTTTGAGCAGAACGATAGGACATTTCTAAAAGATAATCCATTGACATTCCTTGCGCTAAATCTAAATATCGCGGTTCAACTTCTTCTTTCCAATATTTAAACCCTCCATTAGAGAATTTACGATTAATTAATTTCTTGTCTTCACAAATTCTGACAATTAAAAGACGAGTGACATAAACATAAGCAGTTTGTCGAGCAAATTCTGTTTTTAATTTATCTTCATCCGCACCTTGTAAAATGGTTTTACTAACTAAATTACGCCAAGATATAAAATATTGATGTATTTTAATTGCATTTGCATGAGTTAAATTTTGATTGGCTTCCCATGCTTTCCAATCCAAAACAATTCTATAATATTCTTTTAAAATTTCACTTAGCTTAGTGTGGTCAAGTTTTTTAATTTTATTTTCATCAGCAATTTTAATTCCTAGTTCTTCTTGTTTTGATTCGGAAATATTAGGAATTAAATCTAATTGCACTACCTTTTGATTTTTACTAGGTTTTTTATCTTTTTGAGCTTGTTTTCTGGCTTGAGCATTTCTTAATTTATCTAAAAATATTTGTTCAAAATCGTGAATCGAACCTTGTGGTTTTTCGGCAAATTCAATTAATTTTTCACCAGCATCAGAAAATTCTCCAACTTCTAGAACTCCATACACTCTTAGATGATTTTTAATTTTATTCCGTAAACCTTCTAAAGTTTTAGTTATTGTTTCATTTTCTGATATATTTATTTTATCAATACTATTGGGTAAATATTTAGCTTGACAATATTGATCATATTCTTCCAGTGATAATTGCAATTGATATAAAACATCTTCTTCTAAAAGATTAATAGCTTGTTTGAGGTCTGCAATTAATAATTCATCAAAGTTAGGAGTATTATCTTGAGATTTTGCACAATTCAACCATTCATTTTCAGGTTTACTCAAGTCTTGAATGAAATTCTCAATATTTTCAAAACTTTGCTGATTAAATCTACGATATAAACTTTTTAAGTCTTGATTTTGTTCAATTGTTAAATTTTCAATTCCAGTTGAATGATAAGTTTCTATAATTTTCTGAATATCAAGATGTAAAACAGGATTCGGATAACTTGGGTTAGAAAAATCATAACCTAATAGCAACTTACCATTACAAATTAATCCCAGTTCATAACCTCGACTCGTTGCATAACCACGTAATTGTTGTAATGGATCAGATCTTTTAAGATTATATGCAGTATTTTTATCCTCAACTAGAAAACATCGAATATTTCCACTTGCTAATTTTACTTCAAAATCTGGACGGCTACTATCTTTAGCATTACCTGTCGTATTTTTAGCTATATCTCCTGAATCAAAACCTAAAGCAAGCAGCAATGGCAAAACTATTTTAGTATCAACAATGTTATCTTCATCATTAGTTTGTGGTTCGGCAATATATTCTAAATAAGTTTTGCCTTCATAGAAGTTCTGATTATTGAAAATATTGAAGAAATCATTTTGAAACTGCTCAAAACTAGACATAAGTATTTACTTTATTTTTATTATTTAATCATTGTTCATTTTAGCATAGATATTGAAATGATACACCCATGAAAATCATTTAGATTGTAAATATTTGTAATATATAGGATAAACTTTTGCAACAAAATATTTATATTCATGGATGATATCAAGCTAAATTATCTATTTCTTCATCCTGTTAATCCTCTAATCCAGGACTTAAGGATGTACAGGATTGTAGTTTGTAGATTTTCTGTGAATATTTAATGATTATAAATTATGATTCAGAGGAAAATATATTTTCTATCATTCACAAAAACCTATATTTCCTAAAAACATCCTGTTAATCCTCTAATCGGTGGATATCCTGATATGGCTTGCGCCACGCTACGCTATCAGACAATTTACTTATTATTCGATTTCCTTTATAATCAAAATACTAAACAATAGAAATAGCCAAACAGGAGTAAATAGATTATTAATAATCAACCTCAACTACTTCCAGGAGAAGGAATTGTAGGCACTTATGGAGACTTAATCAAACAGGGACGTAGAGGTGATAACCTCACACCTCATCATATACCTGCGGATGCTTTTATGAAAGCCAGAGTTTCGCTTAATTATACAACAGATCAAGGATATGCCATTATGATGGAACATTTATCACCAGGAAAAGGAGGTCGTCATCGGCAAACAATGTCTTACGGTAAACGCCCTAATTTAAACCTATCGTCCAGAGAAGCATTAGCACAAGAAATTTGGGATGTACGTTGTATTTATCTTCGTCAAGGTTTGTATAATAGAGAAATCAGGGAAAGTTTGCAAACATTAATCAGACAGAATAAATATACTTGGCCATGGATTTTTGAGAAATAAGGGACAAAACAATGAATCAAAATAATTTATTGGCAACCTTGCAAGAAAATCGCTTAATGCAAACAGAAGAACAAGTTACAAATTTTGAAAATGCTTTAACTGAAATAGCTGAAAGTCCTGATGAAAATAAATTATCTGCCTATCATCTAATTTTAGATGATCAATGTCAACAGCCAGAAGTGATGTTTAGCTTAATTCATTTTCTGGAATCTTTTGATATGGAAAAACAAATTACAGCATTTATTCATGTTGTGCCTCAATTAATGATAACAGCACCAGAATGGACGAGAATTATTCACAACCGGATTTTAAATGATGTATCAGCGTGCGGAGTTTATCGTCACGGTTTAGAATTAATAAATCGTAAAAACCCTCATCATTTTATCTATGATCTGTTAGAAGAAAGTGTTATTAATCAAATAAATTATCATATAGAAGCACCTCGTGGTATTTTAGTAGGAGAACTAGCAGAACCTCATTCTTTGACAAGACTTCCTTCTTGAAGATGTACTCGAAGGGAAAACTCTATAAAGGATTTATCACCTGGGGACTGGTGGTGTTATACTATTTTTAACCAGAAAAGGTAATCAACTTGTGTAAAAACCTAACTCTCTAACAGCTTTTCTAGTTCTGTTTAAGTGGTCTCTTTGAACTAAAAATCTTCCTGTCTCTAGAATGATGAATGTTAGAATAATTATCAATATTGCTGTAATATTTAGTAAAATCAAGTAAATATTAGTCTTTAAGCAATGATGCTTACTTTTTGTAAAAGTCAACTAAAAAACCTGCTTGTGAATTACTCTAATAATCTACAGGTAAATGTTTCCTCTTTGAACTCCTTAAGAGAACGCGATTGGGAAGCTTTAACTTCGCTATTTGATAGAGACGATAGCGATGAAATTGAAGACGAGATTAAAAGCAAATTGGTTTGGTTAGTACCCGAACCCTGTTGGGCAGATAATCCTTTTGAGTTCGCTTATATTGCGGAAATTGTGCGTGGAGGAATTCAATCTATTGAAATTGGACAATCAGAAGCAGCCAAATCACTCGGTTTAAATTCTGTGCAAACTATGACTTATGTGATTTTTCCTCAAGCATTACGCCGCATGATACCACCTTTAGGTAATGAGTTTATTAGTTTATTGAAAGATACTAGTTTAGTTGCTGTAATTGGGTTTGAGGAATTATTTAGAAAAGGACAATTAATTGTTTCGGAAAATTATCGCGCTTTTGAAGTTTATGCGGCTGTGGCTGTAATTTATTTGTGTTTAACTTTGATTTGTTCCCAACTTTTTAGCAGGTTGGAAATTTGGATGAATCCAATGAGTAAGTAGGCTATCACCCACACTCCTGATTTTTATTCAATTCCCTTACAAACAACAACTAATAGCTAATTCCGCATTCTTCACCAAGGTCTCCTTATCAAGAGTCGAAACCGGATATTGAGGAGTTATCCGCAATAACTTTTCCACCCTCTCCCGTGCAGCTTCCACAACTCCTGCATCTAAACTACCATTATTCAAACTAGCAGAAAAATCTTCAGCTATTTTATATGTTCGTTCTAAAGAAGAAGAATTGATATTACGAGAAACTATAAACAAATCACAACCAGCATGAAAAGCCCGCGCAACTGTTCCCGATTGCATAAAAATTTCCGAGACAGCTTTCATGTCTAAATCATCGGAAACTATCACACCTTCAAAACCTAACTCTTTCCGCAAAATATCATTTAAAATGATTTTAGATAAGGTTGCTGGCACTTCTGGATCAATTTGCGGAAACAAAATATGCGCCGTCATAATTAACGGAATTTTGTCCTGAATTAATGTTTGAAAAGGAATCAATTCCCGGTTTCGCAAATCTTCCCGACTCAAATTTAATATTGGTAACTCCAAATGGGAATCAGTGCTAGTATCTCCATGGCCAGGAAAGTGTTTAGCAGAACCTAAAATGCCCTCTTCCCGCAATCCTCGGTAATATTCCCGCGCACCTTCACTAGCGGTTTGCGGTGTATTTCCAAATGCACGACTTCCAATAATTGGGTTTTGGGGATTAGAGAAAATATCCGCAACCGGAGACCAAGAAAGATTAATTCCCAGAGATTTTAATTCTAAAGCTGTGGCTTTGGCAACTTCATAAGCATGAGATTGCAATAAATAAGCGTAAGGAAAGCGAGTAATTGGTAAAGGTGTCCGCACAACTCGCCCACCTTCATGATCTAAAGTAGTAAAAATGGAGTCGCGTTCAGAATATTGGTGAACTTCGTCAATGAGGGTTTTAAACTTTTCTAACCAGACTGGATATGGTACACCGTCAAGAAAGTTTTTAGCAAAAAAGATAACACCAATCGGTTTTAATTCATTTAACGCCCGTTTATCATCATCATTTAAACTTGTCCCAGAAATACCCAGAATTAGGTGATTACCAAAGCTTTGTGATAATTGAGATATTGACATAATTTGGTGATTTAAGTAAAGGATAAAGTATTTTCTGGTGTTGCTAAATTCAGGTATGAAATTCTCTTGATTGAACTTATAGCTTACGCTACACAATTAAAACTCTTACCTTTGCGTCTTTGCTCCTTTGCCTCTTTGCGTGAAACAGAATTCATACTGCCATTATGCAACGCATTTTCTCTACTTTATCCTTCCAGGTTACTAAAAGTTAAAAACTAATAACTCACTTTTAGCATTAGCCATATTTTCAGTTTTTGGTGGAGATGGTTTCAAAGTCATTTGTGGCGCATTTTGTTTTAAAACCACAGCCTGATAAGCTACGACTCCAGTATGTTCACTATCGAGACAACGAGCCGCTGTTCGAGACAAATCTAGGCTTCTTGGTGCAATATACGGACCGCGATCATTTACACGCACAATCACGGATTTATTGTTTTGTAAATTTGTTACTTTTAAGAAGGTATTAAAAGGTAGGCTACGATGGGCAACAGTGAAATCATCTTGATTATATATCTCACCATTTGCGGTTAAGCGACCATGAAAATAGCCACCATACCAAGAGGCTATTCCAGAAAGTTTTGTATTTGAGGACTGTAATCCATACATTTCCATTTGCCCTTGTATCAGTGTCAGCGGTTTAGTATGGAGGGCTATTCGCAAATTATTCGTCCATTCCATTGCTAAAATATCACCGCTGCGACCAAGTTCATCAGAGACTTTTCGATCTATTGCAAATAGTAACCTATTACCTATCATCAGCGAAGGAGTCTTATCAACTAAACCTGGTTGTAATTGCGTAGGTTTTTCAGTAGGTGATATTACTAATTGCTGTAAGCGGTTTTGTAAAGCATTAGCTGTAATTTGATCAGGTAGTCGGGCAACAAAGCTGTTATTAACCCAGACTTCATAACTGGATGAATTCCGCTTGACAATCAATACTGGTGAGTAATCATAACTTCCATTTGGCTCAATTGGATTGTTGATGATATTAAAGAAGCTTTCGAGCGATCGCACAACAGTAGCTGGTGACAAATCTAGTTTAGGAACACTAACTTGAGTAAATATTATCTGTCGAAAGTTAGTAGAATTTTGCCAGTGAAGTTGTGCGGGTATATTTTCTGGCACAGAGGCACAAAATTTTGTTTCTTTTGCCTTCAAGGTTGTTGAAGGTAGAGTCATAGACCTATCTCTATATGATGATAATCGCCTATTTATCCAATCAAATGTCAAAGAGGTTTTTGATATTAAGGTTTTCTGCCAAGCAGTTTTATATTCTTGAGAAATGATCAGAAATTGAGCCTGGGGCTTGACTAAGTTGACTGGAAGTTGTATTGGAGAAAATGCAGCTATTAAACCCAGCGGTAAATTTGCTGTCAACACCAAAGTACCACCTGTGAAGGATGTCGCCCATATTATTCCCGTTGATATCATAGTTTATTTATTCTCCAGATAGATGCACAATTCCTAGAGAAATAATTCCCAGGTTGAATAAAAAGAGAGTTTTTTTAATTACATAATTTCTATGTGATTTCAGACTTAATTATGATTAAACCCTCTGGGATCATCATATACCGTAATAGAGATTGAAATAAATAAAAGTTTTAAATCTAGTTTTCAGGTATTACTAATATTTCCATTACTTTTGCTTATGAATAGCGATTTATCCTGCCATTTACTTTACTAAGTCACATAGGCATCTTGCATATTAATACTTAATAAAAAAATCAGGTTTTGTATTTGTGACAAGCAGTTACCCAAAAATATACACGGATTGATGATGAGTCATAAACTACACTAAATATTTTTGACTTCAAAAAAATTTGTGTTAATCCCTGGACTGATGATTAGGGTAAATTAGATAGTTGGCGGAAGATTTTGGGAATTTTTTGGGAAGCAATCAAACTAGAATCGCCAAATGTAACGGATTGCAACGTATAATTAGAACGACAAAACAGTTAAGAAATATTAAATAATAGTAGGTTTAAATGCGCGTAGCAATCGCGGGAGCGGGTCTAGCAGGACTTTCCTGTGCAAAATATCTCACGGATCTAGGTCACACACCCATCGTTTTGGAACGCCGAGACGTAGTGGGGGGGAAAGTGGCAGCGTGGAAGGATGCTGATGGGGACTGGTACGAAACAGGACTGCATATTTTCTTTGGGGCTTATCCCAATATGTTGCAGTTATTCAAAGAATTGGATATTGAAGATCGGTTGCAGTGGAAAGAACACACAATGATCTTCAATCAGCCCGAAGCGCCGGGGACTTACAGCCGCTTTGATTTCCCCGATTTACCAGCACCTATCAATGGGATGGTAGCAATTCTCAGAAACAACGATATGCTGACCTGGCCGGAGAAAATCAGTTTTGGCATCGGATTACTACCTGCCATTCTCCAAGGGCAAAAGTATGTCGAAGAAATGGACAAATATTCTTTCCGGGAGTGGCTGCAAAAACAAAACGTCCCCCCCAGGGTAGAAAAAGAAGTATTCATTGCGATGTCCAAAGCCTTGAACTTCATTGACCCCGATGAAATTTCTGCTACTGTCCTCTTAACGGCTTTGAATCGCTTTCTCCAAGAGAAAAACGGCTCAAAAATGGCCTTCCTTGATGGTTCACCCACAGAAAGATTGTGTCAGCCCATTATTGACCACATTACTGAACGGGGTGGTGAAGTCCGTCTGAATGCGCCCTTGAAAGAGATTTTACTCAATGAGGATGGAACTGTGAAAGGCTTCCTCCTCCGCGGTTTAAATGGGGCAGAAGATGAAATATTTACAGCGGATACTTATGTCTCTGCCCTTCCAGTTGACCCCTTAAAGCCGATTTTGCCCATTTCTTGGAAAGAAATGCCATTTTTCCAAAAATTAGAGGGTTTAGAAGGGGTCCCAGTGATTAATGTCCATATCTGGTTCGACCGCAAATTAACAGATATTGATCATCTGCTATTTTCGCGTTCTCCTCTCCTCAGCGTTTATGCTGATATGAGTAATACTTGCCGTGAATACGCCAATCCTCACCGTTCCATGCTGGAATTAGTTCTAGCACCGGCAAAAGATTGGATATCTAAATCCGATGAGGACATTGTTGCTGCAACTATTACTGAGTTAGAAAAACTCTTTCCCCAACACTTTGGGGGGGATAATCCTACCAAAATGCTGAAATATCATGTGGTAAAAACACCACGTTCAGTTTACAAGGCTACCCCAGGTCGTCAACAGTACCGTCCTTCCCAGGAAACCCCCATTACTAATTTCTATCTGACTGGGGATTACACCATGCAGCGCTATCTAGCCAGCATGGAAGGGGCTGTACTTTCTGGTAAACTGACAGCGCAGGCGATATTCCAAGCACAGACGGTAGCAAATCCCTCTAACCTGCAAACGCCAACACGACCGCCCGCCAAGAATGCTGCAACTGCCTGATTCCCCCCCGCGCATGAAAACGCTGGTCTCTATAGATGAGTCATACAACCTTTGTCGGGAACTCACAGCTAAGTACGCCAAGACTTTTTACTTGGGGACAATGTTGATGAGTCCGGCCAAGCGTCAATCTGTTTGGGCAATTTATGCCTGGTGTCGCCGCACAGATGAATTAGTGGATGGTCCTGCATCTGCTATTACCACGCCAGAAACCCTAGAACTATGGGAAAAGCAACTGGAATCCATTTTTGCGGGATGCCCATTGGATAATTATGATGTAGCGTTAGTAGATACTCTCCAACGCTTTCCGCTAGACATTCAACCCTTTCGGGATATGATCGCCGGTCAGCGGATGGATTTGTATCGCAGTCGCTATGCAACCTTTGAGGATTTATACCTCTACTGCTACCGAGTAGCGGGGACTGTAGGTTTGATGTCAACAACGATTATGGGTATAGATGATAATATCTATACAGCCCCTTGGCATCAAGGCCAACAGCCTTATCTTCCTATAGAAGAAGCGATCGCTTTGGGAATTGCCAATCAACTCACGAATATCCTCCGTGATGTTGGTGAAGATGCCCGTCGAGGCAGAATCTATATTCCCCTAGAAGATTTGGCCAAATTTAATTACACCGAGGAAGAATGTATTCGCGGCGTAGTGGATGACCGTTGGCGTTCACTCATGCGGTTTCAAATTGATCGCGCCCGTCAATTCTATATTCAAGCAGATAAAGGTATTAGTTATCTTTCTGCTGATGCTCGGTGGCCTGTTTGGGCTGCATCCATGCTCTATGAGCAGATTTTAGAGGTGATTGAGCGCAATAATTATGATGTGTTCAGTCAGCGAGCTTATGTTCCCCAATGGAAAAAGTTACGTACTTTGCCAGCAGCTTGGATGCGATCTCAAGTTTTATAAGGAAGAACGTCGAAAACCCTTGAAAATGTGGCTGACTGAGTCAGCCACATTTGGGCTTTAGACAAGAGATGAAGGCTAGAGGCTTTCCTTTATCCTGCATTGACGTTAATTTGAAAATTTGAAATTATTTCAAATTTTAATCCATATTCGTGATACAACTAAATTGTCACTAAAGACATAAAAAGCTACCGAGGGACTCTCGGAAAGTTACGCTTGTCAGATATGATTTCACCCGCCAGGGCAAACGAAATCAGGGCAAGAACCCAAATATTTAAGGAACCCTGCCTGAAACTGGGATAACTGAGGGATATAGACTGAAACTCTCTATAGAATCTCCGCGTCTTTAGACCGGAGAGTGTCAAAACTTGGTCATTGGTCAATGGTCAATGAATCTATTTACAAAATAACTATTGACAAGCTCAAAAACTTCTGCTACGATTATTACTCATGACCTGGAGAGGTGGCTGAGTGGTCGAAAGCGGCAGATTGCTAATCTGTTAAGGGATTATATCCCTTCGGGGGTTCGAATCCCCCCCTCTCCATTTTTACAGAAGCTACATACCGGATTTCTTAAAGAAGTCCGGTATCTGAGTATAAACTAGATCCAAGTTGGAAACTATAGTTTTGAAAGAGCTTGATGTTAACCTACATCCTCTATCCGCTTATGGTGATAATTTTATCAACTCTGTACCACTATGTTAACATCTGCAATTGATACTAACGATATAAATACTATTCAAGCGGTAAGGGAAGGGGTCGTGGTCAGAGATCGCTCTGATTGGGGGCGTATTCGGATTTCTGATGATGATCGTCTCCGCTTTTTACATAATCAAAGCACTAATGATTTTCAATCTCGCAAACCTGGTCAGGGCTGCGATACTGTCATGGTGACATCTACCGCTCGGACGATAGATTTAGTGACTGCTTATGTATTAGATGATGCTGTTTTATTGTTAGTTTCCCCTCACCGTCGTCAGGAACTTATGGCATGGTTAGATCGCTATATCTTCTTTGCAGATAAGGTTAAATTAACTGATGCGACTGAGGAAACGGCAACATTAAGCCTGATTGGACCTCAAAGCCATGCTATCGTCGAAAATTTAGGAGCTGGTGATTTAATTGGTCAACCAGATGGTAATCATATTTTAGTTGATCGGGTGATAGTTGCAGTGGGTAGTGGCCTGGCTGCACCTGGATATACATTGATTTTACCGATTGCCGAAAAACAAATATGGTGGGAGAAAATACTAGGATTGGGGGCTGTGGAATTGAGCGATCGCGCTTGGGAAATGTTACGAATATTACAAGGTCGTCCCGCGACCGATTCAGAACTCACGGATGATTATAACCCCTTGGAAGTGGGTTTATGGCAGACAGTTTCCTTTAGCAAAGGTTGTTATATCGGTCAGGAAACCATTGCCAGACTTAATACATACAAAGGTGTAAAGCAATACCTTTGGGGAATTCGTCTCAGTGCTGCGGCTGAACCAGGAACAGTCATCACCATTGGGGAAGAAAAAGTAGGTAAACTCACCAGCTATACAACCACTCCTGATGGTCATTTTGGACTAGGTTACATCAGAAGTAAAGCTGGTGGAGTTGGCTTAAAAGTACAAGTTGGAGAAACAGAAGGAGAAATAATTGCTATTCCCTTTGTTTCCCACGAATATCCATGAAGTAATGCCTAATTGTCCATTACCCATTTCCTCTACCTGGACACAATTCATCTAGCCAAGACGGAAAAATATTGCTATAAGTAGATGAAATCCCGGTAATATTTGGGCTGGGAATTCCCGTAGTTATCAATCGTTTATCTATTTGTTCCCTGGCCAATCCGACAGGTAGCTTAACTGAAGAATGATGATGAATCGGTGTAGCCACTGCAATCACAGAAATGCCTGTAGTCATTTTCAATAACACCTGTTTGCGTTCTTTGGGTACAGGTGAATCTGTCAAGGCTATATGAGCAGGAGAGGTACTCACAATCTCATTTTTTGCGGTAGAATGCTGGGATTTTAATAAGTTTAATTCCTGTTCAGGATTGAAGTGCAAACACAAAGCTGCAATTATCCTATCAGGATCATTATTTAAATCCAAAATGAAAGGGAGGATTTTTTTTAACTCTGGTTCTAAAGTGGATAAAGTTGCTAAAATGTAACCAGAAGAAGGTCTGCGGATGCCAGCATAATCTTTCCAGATTCGCATTTTAACTAGCCAAGAACGATTTTGTTCATAATAAATTAGCCACTTCATTTTTAATGCTTGACGTAGATGCTGAATATCCATTCATTCCCTCACTTCTTACTGTACTAAATTACAGCATTTATATATTTTCAGTGATCTTTATCCCTGGGGATGAAACCGATAATAAAGCATTTCTTTAACTATTTTACCAGCTAATAAATGTTGTTCCACTAATCTGGGTATTTCTTGAGGTAAAACCCGACAATACCAAACCATTTCGGGTAAAACTAGCACCATTGGACCATTACCACATTGACCTAAACAGCCACTAGCTGCAATTGTCACATTAGGAGCAGGTAAAGCTTGTAAAGCTGCTAATACTTCTTCTGCACCTTGTTTTCTACAAGTACGATGTTGACATACTTTTACAGAAATAGGCAGGGGTTGTTCCTGAGTTGGGACGTTTGACATTTGTTTACAGTTAATTCACTGAAAATATCCAAATATTTACTGTTTTTACTTCCTAGTAACTTTTTTATCAAGACGTTCAGCCAGCCATAATTTAATAATAGAATCAGAAGTAACACCCAAGCACTGGGCTTCATCTAAATCGCCACTATGATACTATATTTGGTATATGTGGCGATCGCTAAGAAATGCTAATTGATCACTAATCCTTTACTGGCTAACCATGCACTATTAAATATTCGTGATTGATAGCGAGAACCACTGTCACACAAAATAGTTACAATAGTATGTCCTGGACCCAACTGTTTAGCTAAAGCCACAGCCGCACCGACATTAATTCCCGTTGAACCACCCATTAATAAACCATCTTTTCTTAATAGTTGATAAACAACACGCAAGGCTTCAGAATCATCAATTTGGATAGCATCATCAATAGGTGCGCCTTCCATATTGGCGGTAATGCGACTATTACCAATACCTTCAGTAATCGAATTACCTGCTATTTTGATTTCACCAGTTTTGATATAGCTATATAGTCCACTACCTAAAGGGTCAGCAACAACACATTTAACGCCCGGATTTTGTTCTTTTAGGTACATTGCCACACCAGCATAAGTACCACCAGTACCAGTTGATGCCACCCAGCCGTCAATTCTACCATTTGTCTGTTGCCAAATCTCTCTACCTGTGGTCTCATAATGGGCTATACGATTGGCTAAATTATCAAACTGATTAGCCCAAATGGCGTTTTCCATTTCCGCCGCAATTCTACCAGATAGTTTAACGTAATTATTCGGATCTTTGTAAGGGACCGCAGGAATAGGACGAACTTCCGCCCCCAAGGTAGTTAAAGCATCTATTTTTTCTTGGGATTGGGTATTGGGAATAATAATCAAGCATTTATAACCTTTGACGTTGCAAATATGTGCCAGTCCAATTCCCGTATTTCCCGCTGTTCCTTCGACTACTGTACCACCGGGTTTGAGAAGTCCTTTTTTTTCTGCATCTTCGATAATATACAGCGCAGCCCGATCTTTGACAGAACCACCAGGGTTCAGATATTCGGCTTTGGCTAAGATTTCACAACCTGTTTCTTCGCTAAAACTGTTTAAACGAATTAATGGGGTGTTACCAATTGTACCAACAAATCCATTTTTGATATCCATTTTGCATCTACCTGAGTTTTTCCCAATCAAATTTTGACATTTTTATGTAATTTCGTTTCGCGCAAAGACGCTAAGGAGCAAAGACGCTAAGGAAGAAATACATTAAAGTTGCTATAATCTCAATTCTAATGGGATCTTCTTCCCGAAAATTTCTGAAAAGCAAGTACAAAAGATTGAATTTAAACTCAATCTAGCAATGTTAATATTGCTTTGGTTGTTTCTGTGCGTAATTTATCATACAATATACTAAATGATTTCATAAACAAGGTGGACATTAATGAAATCTCCCCATGAACACAATCAAGACATTCAACGTCAGCTAGAAAAGCGACTCCGAGAAATGGATGATCAAATCAATGCTATTGATCAACCTATTTATAAAACTCAGAAACATCAACCAGAACAATCTCAAAAACCTTGGCTAAGAAAAATCATTCTTGGTGGAAAATTTTTTGGTTTGGCTGTTGCAACTATAGTTGCAGTTCGAGTAGCCTCAGTTTTAGCCGGAATTATTATTTTTGGGGCTTTGGCTTTTCTTTTTTACAAACTTTTCTTAGAATCGCAAATTAAAAACTCTAAATAAAGTATAATCATCATGAATTATCAAGTGGGAACTGAGCAATTTATAAATGATTTAGAACGGGTTTCTCAGGTTCGTTTAGAAATTGCTATTTGTTTAGCTTATTACAGCTAATTATAAGTAGGTTGGGTTGACGCAAGGAAACCCAATACAGATTTTTTCTCACGCTCCAGACGCAGAGGCGCCAAAGCAGAAGGAACTGGAGAAACAAGAGTATTAATAAAATATAATTGACAAATAATAATCATGCAGCAAAAATATCAAGGTTATAGGGAATTAATAGATATTTTAAAATCTACCTGTAAAGTATTGAATTTAGATAGAAATTCTCAACTACATCAAGATGTAAATTATATTTGTGATTATTTAGTTAATCCTAATTTTCAGATTGCTGTATTTGGACTATTTAATCATGGTAAGTCAACTTTACTAAATGCGATGTTAGGAAATCGGACTTTACCCATTGATTTAAATGATCATCATCAATAAGATCCCCGACTTCTTGGAGAAGTCGGGGATCTAAATCTGACATTATCCGATTCTATTTCTGATCCTTTCTGGACTACCTGTAGGAATTGCAGCGATTAGTTTTTGTGTATATTCTTCTTTTGGTTCTAAGTAAATACTGTCAGATGTCCCTGATTCCACTATTTTCCCTTGATTCATCACTAAAATGCGATCGCTCAAAAATTTGACTACACTTAAATCATGGGAAATAAAAATGTAAGTTAGTTGAAAATCCTCTTGTAATTCTTTCAATAAATTGAGAACTTGCGCTTGCACAGATACGTCTAAAGCTGAAACTGACTCATCACAAATAATAAACTTAGGATTTAAAGCCAAAGCGCGAGCAATACAAACCCGTTGACGCTGACCACCGGAAAACTGATGAGGATATTTTTTCATATCATCTGCACTTAAACCCACCCGTTCCAACAGTTCCACTACCCTAGCTTGTCGCTGTTGTTTCGACTTACCGACACCATGAATTAACAGCGGTTCTACAATCGCTTCCCCAATCTTAATCCGGGGGTTGAGGGAACTAAAAGGATTTTGGAAAATAATTTGCATTTCCCGTCGTAAGTGCTGCAAAGTTTTCCCAGTCAAGTGAGTAATATCCTGTCCATTAAATAATATTTTACCGCTCATCGGTTCGATTAATCGCAGCAATGTTCTACCTAAAGTAGTTTTACCGCAACCAGATTCTCCCACCAATCCCAAGGTTTCTCCCGGAAAAACATCAAAGGAAACCCCATTTACAGCCTTATGGTAACGTTTTGTGCTGCCAAATACCCCCCGGACTGGAAAACCCACTTCTAAGTTACTAACAGTCAACAGAGGTGTTTGTGAACTAATATTTGCTAATCTTGCGTTAGTCTCGTCCCTAGTAGTTTCTGCTGGTTGTGCAGGTTCTTTACTCTGAATTGTCACTTTTCCAAATTCATCTTCTGTCACCCTCATGTAGTCAGAAACAGTCAGCAGTTTGTGGGGACGACGATTCAAACTAGGACGACAAGCTACAAGTCCTTTCGTATAAGGATGTTGGGGGTTATTGAAAATTTGTGCTGCTGCACCATATTCGACAATTTTACCTTTATACATCACTGCTACTTGGTCAGTAATTTCCGCAATTAACCCCAAATCATGGCTAATAAAAATCATTGCCATATTGCGACTTTGTTGCAGTTCATATAACAATGCTAGAATTGTCGCTTGCACAGTCACATCTAAGGCTGTAGTTGGTTCATCAGCAATTAATACAGATGGATTGCAAGAGATAGCCATGGCAATCATAACTCGTTGCAATTGTCCTCCAGATAGCTCATGGGGATATCTTTCCAACATAGCTTCTTTGTGTTCTTTCACCAACTGTGCTAATTTAAAACTACCTGATGCAGATAAATTATGATCAAGATACTGTTCCTCAATTTGTTCATCACTAGCTAAAAGTTTAACTTCTTGTAAACCCGCGATCGCAATTCTTTTCGCTTCAATTGCATTTACATTCTGATGTCGCATAATAGCTTCTTGCAACTGAAACCCGATAGTATAAACCGGATTTAAAGAACTCATTGGTTCTTGAAAAATCATCGCAATATCACCACCTCGATAAAGCTGCATTTCTTGAGGTGATAATGCTAATAAATCCAGCGGTTGTCCACTTGTCCGAGAAAAGAAAATTTTCCCTCCACTCACTTTTCCTGGATATTGCAACAAACCCATGATTGCTAAAGCCGTAACCGACTTTCCACTTCCCGACTCTCCCACTATTCCTAAAGTCTCACCCTGATGTAGCTGAAAACTAATATCATCAATAGCTTTTACTTTACTGCTGTCACTGATAAATTCAACTTGTAGATTGCGAACCCCTAAAACTGTTTCTTTCATATTACCAATTACCAATTACCAATTACCAAATTACAACTTAGGTAAGACATTTGGCAATAAATGTCCTGGAAGCTTAGATAAAGCTAAATTTTGTCCTTGAATTCCTAACTCATTGTGAAAAGCCCGAATTGTGCTAATAATATAGCTGATTGTTGTTTGATAATTTTCTGTTTGTCTATCAAATCCACTTAACGCTTGTAAATGATTTTCTAAAGCGGCTTCTAACTGTTGAGAAAGCATTTTTTTATCCCCATTAAAAGACAGATTTATCACTAAATAATAATGAGCTAATCCTAAATTATTGTGTGTCATCCATAAATCAAAACTTAAAGGTAGACTACTAAGTGAGTGAGCCGTATTCACAGCTTCTTTATAAGCATTAATACATAATTTTACGAATTTTTGTTGATCTTCTTTTATTGTTTGTGGCTGATTTGCTAGATGCCAGTAAGCGATACCCAGATTATTTTGAGTAGCAGCATAGGATTGAGGAACATCCACAGATGTTCGATATTTTAGGGCTTCATTATAAACCTGAATTGCTAACTGGAGATTTTCTATTGGTTGTTCATATTGGGAAAGATTCCAATAAGCCGTACCCATATTATTTTGAATCATCGCATATTTTAGGGGATCATTTGTTTGTTGATAGTGAACGACTGCTAACTTATAAGCAGAAATCGCTTTGGTGAGATTTTCTACAGGTTGATCGTACTGCCCTAGATGCCAATAAGCTGTACCTAAATTGTTCTGACAAGCAGCATATTTTAAAGGTTCTATTTCTTCTTGTCGGTAACGAATGGCTTCATCATAAGCAATAACTGCGGACTGCCAATTTTCTACAGGTTCAGCAAATTTTGCTAAGTCACCATAGGCAGTACCCAGGTTATTTTGAATCCGCGTATAAGTTTCTGGCTGAGTATCACCTGTAATTATCTTGAGTGCTAATTTATAAAAGTCTACCCCTTGTTGAATATAAATTTTTGCTTCTTCAGAATTATCAGGGATGCGGTGCAACATCCAGTAAAGTGTCCCCAAATCATTCAAAATATCTGGAAGTTGTGGAGAATTTTCATCATAATTAACTGCTTCCTGATAAGCTAGAATTGCTATCATCAAATTTTCCACAGTTGCTTGTCCTTGCTCAATCTGCAACCGATAGAAATTACCAAGATTCTGATAAGCTATCCCTAACTCTTCTCCCTTAGCTGTTTGAATATGTAACTGTTCAATTTCCCAGAGTAATTGTTGAATTTGATCACTATCATCAGCATTTATTGTTGCCTTAATTAATCCTTGCAACTCCTGGTTAATATGAGATAAGGAAGGGAAATGCTGATTAGTTGTTATTTGAGGAGATTGAACCGGAAATTTATCTGGTATTTGTGTTAAATCTGTGGTTGAAGTTAAAGGCAAATCAAACTCATTTGTTTGTTTGATGTCTTGAGAAACTTCCTCTTCATTAACAACTAAATGCTCTAAATTTTCTTGACCTAAATTATAGGAATCTGCAAATTTTTCTGGATAACCTCTATTATCTATAGTTGGTGTCGGTTCTCCTGCAAATACAAATACGCCGGTTCGACAATGCCAAAATTTTGCTGCTGATTGCTGAATCGCAGACAACCAAGGACGAGAAACCCAAAATAAAAGACTAGATTCTACAAAGTGACTAGATTCCTGACTTGATAAATGCTGTTCACCTAAACGGAGATAATTTAAAAATAAACGTTGTACTGCTACTGGTTCTTTAGTCAGCATTTCTACCCCGACAATCTGAAATCCCGGCATTGGTAAGGGACGGCCAGGATTATCTGTTGATCCTCCCACCTTAGGGGGTGGATAATTAGCTAACCATTGATTGATTTGCGCTATAGGATTAGGATCACTTAAATTTAGACGCAGAGTGACTAATCGCGGATAAGCTGGCGTGCTAAAATCTCCCACATTAGCTCGCTGATATATGACCTTACCCACTGGATAAGCTAGAGTGGAGTGTAACCGCGCTGCTATCCGATTTCTTAAATGTAAATTATCACATATAGCAAATAGGATTTGTCTACGTAAACCCAGACTCAGAGCAAGTTTTAGGCGTTGATATACTTGCCGATTCAAACTAATGTTTTCTGTATGTACAGTTTCATTCACGCTTGTATTTAGTTGAGTTTTAGCCCTATTTTCTGTATACATCCTGACTGAATAAATTAAATATTAATGTCACATCTTATAATTTGGATTTTCACAGAGATGTTTTCTTTTTCAGGATGAATCAAGTTTTGTGGGCTAGAATCTTAAAAAAAGACGATAATTATACTTGCATTTTTTTATTCTAACAAAAAATCAGGCTCTTGATCAAAATAAGAACCTGAAATCAGGAAAGGCTACTAAAGGGCAGTTTTCCAATTAGCTAACATTAGAGACAGTGAAAGCGACAAAAATTACCCCTCCAATTAAAAGCATCGCTGCAATTCCTAAGATAATATAATTACGCTTTTGGGAGTTTGTTGGTGGTTCAGCTTGATAAAGCTTGGGTTCTTTAGCAAAGTTATTGAGAAGACCACCCTCTTCGTTTGTGTAAGGCATGAAGTGATTCCTTATTATCTTTCTTTACTTAATGTTAAATAAATTTTACAGCACTCTCATAAAAATAGTTACATTAATCAAAGTTTCTGGGATTTTGGCTGCTGTCTTGACAAAATAGACAATTTATGTTTAATTTTGTGCTATTCTATTTCACCTGACTGTCAATTCAGGAAGAGAATTCATTCCTAATTAGAGGGTGTTTGAAAAGTTATGGTTGATGTATCAAATATTTTTTACCCCACCCTAACCCTCCCCTTGTAAAGGGGAGGGAACTGGATTTTTATTGTTTCCCCCCTTTACAAGGGGAAAGGGGGGTAGCAATGTGATGAAAATTACGGAATACCACTTTTCAAACATCCTCTTAAGCGCGAAGTTCAGTTACATGACTATTTGCCATCAAATTTTTGTTACACTGTTCATAGTGATTTATATTTTTGAATCTCAATCAAAACATCATAATTATGCAAAGAATCTCTATAGAAAATTTTGGTCCTGTTAAAAAATTTGAGGCTGATGTTACGGATATAATGCTGTTAATTGGACCCCAAGCAAGTGGTAAAAGTACAATTAGTAAATCTATTTTTATATTTAAATCTATTAAAGATGAAATAATTGATTCTCTTTATAATTCTAATTTAGAGCAGTTTAAAGATTCTATGTATGTATTATTAAATCATATAAAAATAAATTTTCTTAAATATTTCGGTTTAAAACAAAATTGTGAATCATTTTGTGTTAAGTATCAATACTCAAACGACAAACATATAACAATTTATAAATCTGACAATCATCTAAATATTAAATTAAGTTTAATACTTGAGAAAGAATTAAAGCTGCTAGTTACAGAAATTTTAAATTACAAAATAATTTTTCAAGAACAACAAAATAAATTTAAATCATTAGAAGAATTACGAGAAATAGAATCAGATAAAAGATTACAGTTTAAAAATTTCAAATCACGTATTGATAAAATATTTGAAGAAACACACTCATCCGTATTTATTCCTGCTGGTAGAAGTTTGATGTCTACATTAACAGATCAACTTCAAGAAATCAAAAATCCAGATACATTAGACTATTTTACCAAATCTTTTGTTGAGAGAATTAATTTATTAAAAACTTACTTTACTAATGACTTAAATACTCTCATTCAGAATAAAGATGTCGCTTTAAATCTAGCTGATGATTTATCAAGACTATTAAAAAAAATCCTCAAAGGTGAATATAGATTTAATGCTGATATTGATAAAGAAAGAATTTATTTTAAAAATAACCAATATGTGAAACTACAATATGCTTCTTCAGGACAACAAGAATCTGTCTGGATTTTATTGCTGATATTTCGATATATTTTAGATGAAACGAGTGTTTCCGTAATATTTGAAGAACCAGAAGCACATCTTTATCCTGAAACCCAAAGTGATATTGTAGAACTGATTGGTTTATTAGCAAATGTTTATAATAATCAAATAATTATAACTACTCATAGTCCTTATATTTTATCTGCTTTCAATAATCTTTTATATGCTTATCAAGTAGGTAAAAATAAAATAGGTGATGAAAGAGAAGCAGTAGAAAGTATTGTTAATAGTAAAAGTTGGATTGATCCAAATCGCATTTCAGCTTACTTTATTTCTGAAAATGGCTATGAATCAATTATTGATGAAGAACTAAAATTAATTCAAGCGGAAAAAATAGATAGCGCATCCAGTATAATTAATAACAAATTTAATGATTTGTTCAACCTGGATGAATAACTATGTGTAACGATTTATTTAGAGAAAGTGAATGTAAGGAATTTTGTGATACTAGAAAAACCATAGTTGTCAGAGATTCAGGAAATAAACAAGAGTATAGAATCACCAATAAAAACGGTAAAGAGATTTGTAAGATTAAGGTTGATGGTTGCTTAATTAAAGAAGGTGAAAGATGTGATTACCTAATTTTATCCTGTGAAGATAAATCAGCGTTTTTTGTAGAATTAAAGGGACATGATTTACAAAAAGCACTTAGCCAAATAGATTCATCTATAAATAAACTAAAAGATGAAATACCAGAACTTCAAGAATTTAAAATATATGCACGTATTGTATTAAATAGAAATCCCACACCTGATATTAATAGTTCTATAGAAATTAAGCTCAAGAAACGTCTTAAACAACAAAATGGCAAAGATTCTGGTGATCTGATCAAATATAAAAGTCAGGTTTTAGAAGAAAATCAGATCCCCGACTTCTTCAAGAAGTCGGGGATCTAAGTAAATACAAATTAGCCCGTAATAGTCCCCGTCAAAGGTGAACTAGCACTAGCGTAATCCTTCGTGGGCATTCTGCCGGCTAAATAAGCCATGCGACCGGCTACCGTTGCTAAATTCATCGCATAAGCCATTGCTGGGGCATTCTCAGCCAGGGCGATCGCACTATTAATTAATAACGCATCCGCCCCCAATTCCATCGCCTCAGCAGCCTCAGAGGGCGCACCAATGCCGGCATCTACCACTACGGGAATATGGGCATTTTCAATAATAATCTGAATATTGGCAGTTGTTTGCAGTCCTTGTCCCGAACCAATAGGGGCAGCCAAAGGCATAACCGTGGCACAACCCACCTCTTCTAGTCTCTTGGCTAACATGGGATCAGCATTAATATAAGGCAATACAGCAAAACCTTCTTTTACCAACTGTTCCGCAGCTTGTAAAGTGCCAATGGGATCAGGTAATAAATACTTGGCATCAGGTATCACTTCTAACTTAACAAAATTATTATCTTCCTGTCCCAATAACTTCGCCATTTCCCGTCCTAACCGTGCCACTCGCACCGCTTCTTCTGCGGTTTGACAGCCAGCGGTATTGGGTAACATCCAGATTTTACTCCAATCTAGTGCCTCTGCTAAACCTTCATGTCCTGGGGCGTTGGTTTGTACCCGTCGCACAGCTACCGTGACAATTTGACAACCACTAGCAGCGACACTTTGCTGCATTTCTCGGATATTGCGATATTTACCGGTTCCCGTCATTAACCGAGATTTGAAGCTTTTGCCGGCAATAATTAATGGTGAATCGGGAACAATTAAATCTGATATTTCTGGGTTACGGTGTCCGTTAGTGGCAGGAGTCGCGTGAATTAACATTGGTGTAGTAGTAGATGACACAGTAGAAAAGCGAGAATAATGAAAATTAGCTAAAAGAGGATCTGCTTTTTGTTCACAAATCAAATCAGCAATTAATGTGGCTGTAATTGGTGCAAGTAAAATACCATTGCGGTGATGACCAGTAGCCAAGGTTAAGTTACTACAATAACTATGACCCAAAATAGGGAACTCATCGGGAGTAGCGGGACGAAATCCCCACCAAAGTTCTTGTAGAGGATAATTCTCTAGTTGGGGATATAGTCGTATAGCTGATTGTAATAAACTTTGAATGCCCCCAGGGGTATTATGGGCAGTAAATCCTACATCTTCGCTAGTTGCACCAATAATGATAGAGCGATTGCGGCGGGGAACAATATAAATATTTTCACCAAACAACACCCTGGTTAAAGGTAATTCAGTCACAAAGTCCGGGACTCGCACGCTCAACATTTGTCCTTTGCGGGGACGCACTGGTAAAGGTAATAATTGATTCGTCCAAGCACCAGCAGTTAAAAGATAATGATCAGCGAGAAGTAACCCAGTATTAGTTTGTACACCAATAACTTTTCCCTGTTGTTGAGAAATCGCTTCTACTGTAATTCCATCTTGGAAAACAACACCCAAAGAGGTAGCCGCAGTTCGCAGAACTTTCATTAAAGCCCTGTTATCAACTTGCCCATCTTCAGGATACCACCAGCCACCAACCACATCTGCACCCAAACCTGTTTGATATTGGTTAATCGTATTTTTATCTAACCAGTTAGCGTTTTTGTGTTCCTGGTTTTCAGGTTGTTGATACAATGGTGCGAGGATACCGCAAGGCCAATAACCTGTATTGTTTAAATCTTTTGTGGCGGTTAATTTTGTTAATTTTTCCGTCCAGTCTAAATATAAATTACGCGATCGCCGACATAAAGACAACATCGCCTCATTAGTAATATTTTCCGCATCAGGCGCTAACATTCCCGCTGCTGCATGGCTGGCTGCGGCAGTAAAATCACGGCAAATTACAGTTACATTTGCACCCCGTAATTTGAGTTCAATACCGCAAGCCAACCCGATAATACCACCACCAATAATTAAAACATCATTAGTCATTAGTCATTAGTCAATTAGTTATTAGTAAATAACTAATAACTCATAAATGGCTCAGAGGGGGTGGAAATTGGTCATTGGTCATGAGTTTTTTAATTTTGACCTTTGACCTCTAACTAAATTTTTCCCTAGTTACCACAAAGCCCGGATTGGTGCTTTGTTTTGATTGGTATTGCTACCAGAATTTGAATTACGTTCTGTAGTAGAAGTTTCATTGTCAGAACTGGAACTGTCATTTGTAGAACTGGAACTTTTATTACTATCACTTGTTTCTTGTGTAGTATTAGCAGAATTGTTGGTAGTCTCTGTAGAAGCATTACTTTGAGCTACACGGGTATTCCGAGGGTTTTCACTGGCAGAATTAGAATTGTTTCCGCTGGAAATTTCTGACTCATTACTACTAGTATTTTCCGAATCATTCCCATTCGCAGCACTATTAACATTAATATTAGCGGGAAGAACGCTAGATTCTTTGCGTCCTTGGGGAACATTAGCAGTTTGTTGTCCGCCCATAGGAAAATTAATTCCCAGTAACGTACCTAGTAAAATTGCTACGCCGCCAGCCATTAAAATCAAGGGTGTCCATCTACCCATCTTGTTTCTCTCCTTGTTAACCTTCTGGTATCTAAACTAATTGAGAACCTTGACCCCAAAACCCATAAAATCTAGTTACTTTGACATCACCTAAAACCTGAATTTGGCAAGTTAAACCCAGGCCGTTTGTAGGAGAATGGGAAGGAAGCGATTCCTAGATTGTGCTAGTTCCCTCCGGGACGCTTTGCGAACGCTATCGCTGTGTTTGCTTAGGCTAACTCACTGCGGACACCTCACTTTCTACTGTAACCGCATAAGTACCATAAGTGCCAATGCCTCGACAGTTGATCATCTCTGTGTACCTTATCCCCAGCCTCTTCTTTACACTCAATTAATTTACTTGGCCTTACTAACTGAGGGATATTGAAATTACCGAAATAGCGTTTTGTTGTATATTGGCACATCGCCGCAAATTTGTCTCTCAGGTGTCAGTGTTGAACCAACGGTTCACCCAATTTTTATGACCACAACTCCCTCAAATCAACTTTGGATCTATGACACTACTCTCCGCGACGGAACTCAACGAGAAGGACTGTCAGTGTCCATAGAAGATAAGTTACGCATTGCTCACAAACTTGATGAATTGGGTATACCCTTTATTGAAGGTGGTTGGCCGGGAGCAAATCCCAAAGATGTCCAATTCTTCGAGCAACTTCAAACAAATCCCCTCAAACAAGCAGAAGTTGTCCCTTTTTGTTCCACCCGTCGTCCTCACACCAAAGCAGTAGATGAACCCATGCTCCAAGCGATTTTGGCGGCAGATACGCGCTGGGTGACAATTTTCGGTAAATCTTGGGATTTGCACGTTACAGCCGGACTCAAGACCAGTCTGGCGGAAAATCTAGCCATGATTGGCGACACAATCGAGTATTTGCGTTCTCAAGGACGGCGAGTAATTTACGATGCTGAACATTGGTTTGATGGTTATAAGCAAAATCCTGATTATGCTTTACAGACGTTGACAGCAGCAGTCACAGCAGGTGCAGAATGGTTAGTTTTATGTGATACCAATGGTGGGACTTTACCTCATGAAGTTTCGCAAATTGTGTCAGTTGTCAGTGGTCAGTTGTCAGTTGTGAGTCAGCGCGGTCTTGGGGGTTTCCCCCATGAGCGACTGACGAACCCCGAAGGGGTTAGTTGTCAAGAAAAAATTCCCCAAATAGGAATACATACTCATAATGATTCAGAAATGGCGGTGGCGAATGCCTTAGTGGCAGTTATGGCTGGAGCTAGAATGGTACAAGGAACAATTAACGGTTATGGGGAACGTTGCGGTAATGCAAATCTGTGTTCTGTGATTCCCAATTTACAGCTAAAGCTGGGTTATAGTTGTATCGGTGAACACCAGCTAAATCAGCTTACAGAAGCTAGTCGGTTTGTCAGTGAAGTTGTTAATCTCGCACCTGACGAACACGCACCTTTTGTGGGACTTTCGGCTTTTGCTCATAAAGGGGGAATTCATGTCTCTGCGGTGGCACGGAATCCTTTAACCTATGAACATATTCAACCGGAATTGGTCGGAAATCACCGCCGGATTGTCATTTCTGAACAGTCTGGTTTAAGTAATGTCTTAGCTAAAGCTCGCAGTTGTGGGATTGAATTAGATAAGGATCATCCCCAAGCTAGACAAATTCTTCACCGCATGAAGGAATTGGAAAGTCAAGGCTATCAATTTGAAGCCGCAGAAGCTAGTTTTATTCTTTTGATGTATGAGGCTTTATCCTGTCGTCAGCAGTTTTTTGAAGTTCAAGGTTTTCAAGTCCATTGTGATTTGGTGGAAATGAAGGAATCTACTAATTCTTTAGCAACTGTGAAAGTTGCTGTTAATGGTAAAAATATTCTCGAAGCCGCAGAAGGTAATGGACCAGTAGCCGCTTTGGATGCCGCTTTGCGGAAGGCTTTAGTGAATTTTTATCCCCAAATTGCCGATTTTGAATTGACTGATTATAAGGTGAGAATTCTCAATGGAAATACGGGAACATCTGCTAAAACTCGCGCTTTAGTAGAATCAGGTAATGGTCAACAACGCTGGACTACTGTAGGAGTTTCTAGCAATATTTTGGAGGCTTCTTATCAAGCTGTGGTTGAAGGTTTGGAATATGGGTTATTGCTGCATTTCCAAGCTGAAAAGGCGTTGGAAGTTTAGAGGTTGATAAATTTTGGTAGAGATGTTTAATGTCTCTACCTGATTAATGTCTGATAGCGTAGCGTGGCGTAGCCATATCAGGATTTACAGGATTAAAGGATTTACAGGATGTTAATTTGCATCTAAAGATAAAAGATAACCGACTTTTGATATAATTGATATTGATAAATGAGAAAATGTAGAAAAAAGTTAGGTATCTGACAACTCAGAATATTCAAAATTAAAATGTATATAGTCAACATGAATGAATTATCAATAAATAGTCCTGTAAATCCTGATGCAGACAATAATATAATATAGACATAATTTGCAATAACAGCCTATGCAAGCCCTAAATATCACATTACCAGATACATTAGCAAATGCACTGAATAGTTATATTAACGATCAGGAAAATGTGTTACCTGCTAATGATATTATTGAAAATGCCATCATGGAATTTCTGGGTCAACGTGGTTATTTACCACCAAAAAAACCAATAAACTTTACTTCTGTAAATAAAGGAAGTGGATTTTTGGATACATCGGTAAATCATGATCAAATTCTCGCAGAACAAATATATTCACAATCATTACCACCAAATACACTACGACTATCATTTTGATATTATGCAGATCCAGGTATGGCGTTAAAATCTGTTGATATCTTAATCCTATCAATTCTGATTACAAACTCATTTCTAACAACACTTTTAAAACTCCTTTAGTTTTGGCTTTCTCAAAAGCTGCTAAACCTTGAGAAAGTGGATAATGACTATCAATTAAAGATTGAACATCTACCTTTCCCGTCGCTAACAATTCCAATGCTGGAACAAAGGGACCACAACGAGAACCAATGAGGGTGATTTCATCTACCACTAAAGCAGAAGCATCTAAACTGAGATTTCCCGCATAGGTGCTTTTTAAGATTAATATACCACGAGGACGTAAAGCCCGACGAGCAATATTAAAACCTTCAGGATTTCCTGTACAATCAACAGAGATATCAAAGTATCTATCAGTGACGCTATCAGCGAAACCAGTTTTAATTCCTTTCGCTGCTAAATTTACTAATTTATCTTTATGTCTTCCAACTACTAATAATTCACAACCTGTTAAGGCTAAAGTTTGGGCTATTAATTGTCCCAGTTTACCATCTCCAACTACTAATACTCGGTCATCTTTACATATTTGTATTTGTTGTTGAATTTCCAAAGCTGCGGCTATGGGTTCAGTAAAAGTTGCGGCTGCTGTAGAGACATTTTCAGGAACAAGATGCAAATTCTCAACAGGTAAAGATAGATATTCTGCAAATGCACCATGACGGTTAACAATTCCTAAAACTGTCCGATTTTCGCAATGTGTTGGTTGTCCCCGCCGACAAAAACGACAATCACCACAAGCAGCGTTAATTTCACCAACCACTCTTTGATTAATTAACTGTTTGGGACCTTGTTCAACAACACCAACAAATTCATGGCCGATAATGCCAGTATAAGGATAATAACCTTTAATTAATTCTAGGTCAGTATTACAAATTCCCGCCCGCAAAACCCGCACCAAAGCCTCTCCTGGTAGTGGTTCAGGAATAGGAATATTGGTACGTAATTGTAATTGATTATTTTCTAACCAAAGTCCTTTCATAATTTTTTCAGTTGTCAGTTGTCAGTTGTCAGTTGTCAGTTGTCAGTTGTTAGTTGTTAGTTGTTAAAGTTTTGCACTTTCTAGAAATGGTGTAAATATCGGAACTATATCGGAATTACTCACAACCATTGTGGGAAAAGAGCGATCGCTATAATCCATTCCCGGCGATAATGGAAAAGACTCAGAATTGAGCGATACCCACGTCCCACCCGCAGCTTGGACAATGACCCAAGCGCCAGCAATATCCCATACCTTGGGTGTGGCTTCAATTCCCCCCAAAACCGCACCAGTTGCGACGGAAAGAAAGTTATAACTAGCAACTCCTAACATCCGAATTTTACAGGGGAAACCCGGTTGAATAATGTCGGTACTACGAGAACAAAGGTTAAAAAAGTGGTTTTTGCTGGGAGCATCTTTACTGGTATGAATGGGATGATTATTTAAAAATGCTCCCGTTGGCGTTGTTAAGCCTGACGAACCCGCCCAAAATCCGTGAAAGGCTTGATTTAATGGTGGCGCGTAAACATAACCAAAAATGGGCGTTCCTCGATAAAGTAACCCCAGAGAAATAGACCAAATCGGAATTCCTCTGGTAAAGTTGGTTGTACCATCCAAAGGATCAATTACCCAACACCATTCTGCATTCGGAAAAGTTTGATTACTTTCTTCGCTCAAAATGCCGTAACCGGAGAAAGTAGAAACAATAGCATCTCGAATTTCTTGATCTGCCCATTTATCTGATTTTGTTACCAAGCTACCATCAGCTTTTTGTGAAGCTTGGACTTTACCAAAATCCTGCATTAATTGTTTTCCCACTCTGATAGTAGTGGTTTCTGCAAACTCTAAAATCGTATTCCAAAAATCGTTCATTTGTTAGTTGTTATTAGTCGGCTGTCATTTGTCAACTATTAACCAATTTTATCACATTTCTCCTCAGCAAAAGCCTAAAATTTTTCACTTAAAAGCAGAGCGAATTTATATCATTAGACAGATAAAGACGTTTTCTCATCTACTCAATCCTGAGCATAAGATATATTTATGTATATATTCCTTTATGCTAACCTGGGGTAAAAACTTATAAAGAAATTGTTAAAAAGTTTAGTACAATAGCAAAATCAACCAATAAGTATTTTTTCCTATTGACATGATAGCGGCTCAATTTCCCTGGCTTACCGCAATTGTCCTATTTCCACTTTTAGCATCCTTTTTCATCCCTGTATTGCCTGATAAAGACGGCAAACTTGTCAGATGGTATGCACTGGGCGTAGGTATTGCTGACTTTATTTTGATGTGTTATGCCTTTTGGAAACATTACGATGCTAGTAATGCGGGTTTTCAACTGGTAGAAAATTATGTCTGGATGCCTCAGATAGGACTAAACTGGGCAGTTTCTGTGGATGGTATTTCTGCCCCCTTGGTACTTTTGGCGGGATTTGTGACCACACTGGCGATGTTTTCAGCTTGGCAAGTTGACCGCAGACCAAAGCTGTTCTATTTTCTCATGCTTGTGTTGTATTCGGCACAGGTTGGGGTATTTGTTGCCCAAGACTTGCTGTTATTTTTCATTATGTGGGAAGTCGAGTTAATCCCCGTATATTTACTAGTTTGTATTTGGGGTGGACAACGACGACGCTACGCAGCTACAAAATTCTTACTTTATACCGCAGCAGCTTCTATATTTATCTTGGTGGCAGCCCTAGCAATGGGGCTATATGGCGGCGGAAATGTCACTTTTGATATTGCAGAACTCGCACAAAAAGAATATCCCCTCACTCTGCAACTGCTACTATATGCTGGGTTGTTAATTGCCTTTGGCGTAAAATTGGCGATTTTCCCCTTGCATACCTGGCTACCTGATGCCCACGGTGAAGCATCTTCTCCCGTATCCATGATTTTGGCGGGTGTGTTGTTGAAAATGGGTGGATATGGACTAATTCGCCTGAATCTTGACCTACTTGCCGATGCTCATTTTTACTTTGCCCCCGTTCTCGTCATTCTCGGTGTTGTCAATATTATCTATGGTGCGTTAAATTCCTTTGCCCAAACGAATATGAAACGGCGTTTGGCTTATTCGTCCATTTCCCACATGGGTTTTGTATTAATAGGAATTGCCTCTTTCACCGATTTGGGTATCAACGGGGCAATGTTGCAAATGATCTCCCATGGTTTAATTGCTTCCGTGTTATTCTTTTTGGCTGGTGTAACTTATGACCGTTCCCGCACAATGGTCATGTCAGAAATGGGTGGGATTGGTCAAGCTATGCCAAAGGTATTTGCTCTATTTACAATGGGGGCAATGGCATCTTTGGCTTTACCGGGAATGAGTGGCTTTGTCGGTGAACTTTCGGTGTTTGTCGGGATAACTACTAGCGATGTTTACACTTCCACATTCTGCACCGTTACCGTTTTCCTAGCGGCTGTGGGAGTTATTCTCACACCTATTTATCTCCTTTCTATGCTGCGTCAAGTATTTTACGGTTCTGGTGCGGCACTGATCTGCGATATTAACAATGCTGGGTTGGAAAATCAAGAAGACGAAGGAACGGCTTGTTTTGGTACAGATTGCCTTTTACCAACGGAAACGGTATATACTGATGCCAGACCCCGTGAAGTGTTTATTGCTGCCTGTTTTCTGGTGCTGATTATTGGCATTGGTTTCTACCCTAAAGTAGCCATGCAAATGTATGATGCGAAAACTGTAGCTGTCAATGCTCATGTTCGCCAATCTTATACGATTATTTCCCAAACCAATCCTCGTGTTTATGCTAGTGGATTATTAAATCCGCAGATTCCAGCGACTGAGTTAACTCCTGTTTTGGGAACTTTAAAATAGGTAACTGACGACTAACACAAAGTATGGAGAATATATCCTCTAGCGTTAGTTGGGGGATTTTTTCTTCTGCTTTTTGAATGGTTATCGCGTGACTGACTTTATCTCTAGGACAAAGAGAGTTAAGATACACAAGGTTTCCCAACTTTTTCTATAGAATTATTGCACTAATTAAACTCATGAATGCTGCTCCCTTAATTCGCTTCACATTTTTATCACTCATAGCAGTTTTGGGTCTGCTGTTACCTGCTTATGCTCAGGGGAAAAAGTTATCAAATCCTGTTAATCAAGCCAAACCCGCTAATCAAATCAAACCTACGGAACAACCAAAACCTATTAATACAGATCAGCCTAATACCCTCAGCCCCACAGGAATAAGTAATAATCTTTTAAGTATAGAGGGAGGCGATCGCTTGATCAAAGAATCAGCCCAAGCAGTTGCTAGTCAAGATTACCCTCTGGCTGCCAAAAAACTCCAAGAAGCCCGCCAAGTTTATAATCAATTATCAAGCTTTTATCAAGACCTAAATTCTAGTTTTGCAGGTATTGACATTCGTACCGCCGATTCCCACCGCCAGAATGCTTTAGCAACTGCCCAAAAGCGAGATGAAGCCACCTATCAGTTAGCCTTAGTACATAGAGCGCAAAATCAGCCAGAATTAGCCATCCCTTTGCTAGTGCAAATCATTAAAAGTCAAAACCCCACCAGAGAATTAGGCACAAAAGCATACCAACAATTATTTGAATTAGGTTTTGTAGATGCCCCCTTTCCGCGTCAAGGTAAAAAATAATCGGCAAATGCTAACAGGCAACAGCCAACCGCGACATATCTGTTAATAATAGAGAAGTAAGTTTTTTCAGGAATTGCGATGATAAGTCCGCAACAGGTAGAGGGAATGATCAAGGCACAAATGCCAGATGCCCAAGTGCAAGTACAAGACTTGACAGGTGGTGGTGATCACTATCAGGTAACAGTAGTTTCATCGCAGTTTGTAGATAAGGGAATGGTGCAACAACACCAACTAGTTTATGGCGCATTGCAACAAGCTATATCCAGCGAAGCTATTCATGCTTTAGCACTTAAAACCTACACTCCCGAAGCTTGGCAAGCAACAAACTAATTTAAGATGATTGCCTTGAGAAAACAAAATCTGAAATTGTCTTGACTTTTGACTTTTAACAACGCAGGAAATAACTAATCATGACCCCAGAACTTAAAGAAAGAATTGATACTTTGGTAGAAGAAAACAAAATTATGGTTTTCATGAAGGGCAATAAATTAATGCCCCAATGTGGTTTCTCTAATAACGTTGTCCAAATTCTCAATACCTTAGGAGTTCCCTTTGAAACCCTTGACATACTTGCAGATCAAGAAATTCGTCAAGGCATCAAAGAATATTCCAACTGGCCAACAATTCCCCAAGTATACATTAATGGTCAATTCGTTGGCGGTTCTGATATTTTGATTGAAATGTACAACAAAGGTGAATTACAAGAATTGGTAGAAGTAGCACTAGCTTCTTAATATCAACTACAAGATCCCCGACTTCTTAAAGAAGTCGGGGATCTGATCCTTATTAATATTACATTATTGATTACTAATATTTTTTACCAAAACTATGAATAATAAAACAAAGATAGAAGATTGTGGTTATACGTTTATAGGTTCAGCCGTTGATAATTTAGTTCGCCATCTTGAAGGTCAATCATCTCTACAATTATATCCTGAATTTAGAGAACGACGAGAGCGTGCCAATGAATTATTATTTGATTTAGTTGGTAAACAACCTGGCTTGTTTTATATTCGTCGTCAAGGAACTGCAAAAGAACCAGGAGAAGAGATTTGGGAACTAACTATAGCCACAGATCAAGAAAACTTTCAACTACCAAAAAAACTGAAAAAGCTAGGAAAAACTTTAGCATTTAAAGCTGCTATTCGTCAAGATGGACATGGCGGATTTAAAATTTTATCAGCTTATTTATTACATGAATTGCGGGGAAATATTGACGGCTATGCTTTACCCTATTGGTTGCGACTAAGTCCCAATCATCAACATCCTTTGGATATTCCCAAACCATTATTGGCAAAAATTAAAAATATGCCAATTTGCGGAAATCATGTCCCCACAGAAGATCAACTTAAAGCCTGGAAAGCATTTTTAAAAGTTGAAGAACGCATTGCTAAATCCCGGCAATTTTGTGTATCTTTCCGAATTTCTCATCATGGCTCAAATTCTCGACAAATCGCTTTAGAAGTTAAAGTTAATTCAGCTACCCTTAACGGTTCTGAAGAGAATATTTTAGGTGTAGAAAACTTTTGGGAACGGGTAAGAAAAGCCAAAAATCAAGAAGTTAACTTTTTAGATTCCGTACCCACAGACAGAAATCGTCGTCACAGTCGTCAATTAGGAACTATTGAAAAAATTGATCAAAAACATAATTTTATTCATGTTCGATTAGAACGAGAAATCATCGAATATATAGCCAAAGGTAATTATCAACTTCCCAAGAATGGTTACTTATTTTTTGATGCTGCTGGAGACATCAAACAAATTGAACGGAAAGAAAAAGCCTTAGAACAATTAAAACAAGGACGCACTCAAAACCCCTATTTAGGTAACTTTCTCTTTGACGCTTCCCAAGCCAGACCGATTATCAAAAGGATTAAACTTAACTCAAAAGACTTATTATTATCTTCTGCAAATGCTGGACAAAAAGCCGCAGTTGAAAAAGTCCTGTCCGCAGAAGATTTAGTGCTGATTCAAGGACCACCAGGTACAGGAAAAACTACCGTAATTGCGGAAATTTGCTATCAAGTAGCTTTGCGCGGGGGACGCACATTAATTACCTCACAAGCTAATTTAGCCGTTGATAACGCCCTCAGTCGCTTAGTTCACAATCCCGTTATTCGTGCTATTAGAAAGGGACGAGCCGAAAAAGTTGGGGAAGAAGGACAGCCATTTTTAGAAGATCAAGTAATTGGTACATGGCTACAAAATACCGCTACTGACTGTGAAAATAATCTCAGTCAACGTCACGAAAATATTAGAATTATCAATCAATTATTACCATTATTACCACGATTTACAGACTATTTTCTGGCAGAACAAGAAGTAAATCAGCAACAGAATGAACTCAAAAATGAAAAAGATAATTTAGAAACAAGTTATCAAAATCAAGAAATTGAATATAATCAAACTTTGGTAACTAAAAAAGAAATTGAATTATTAATTACTGGGTTAGAAAATATTCTCAAAAATGCCACAAATATAGATTGGGAATCTTCAGAAATCAACAGTTTTTTACCACAAATTAAACCTTATACAGAAAATAATCAAGAAGTACAGAATTTTCGAGAAAATGTGCGTCAAGCTATTAAATGTATTGAAGAACTTGGTTTTACTCGTCCGGGATTTGGTGCATTTGGGTTAGCAGTTTGGTTGCAGAAGAATATCACAACTCATATTTCTGCATTTAAACCGGGATTAAAAGATGCTAATGATGTCGGTTTAGCTATTTCGGAAGTAGCAAAATTAGTTTATATTTTCCAGCAGCATTCTGTATCTTTGGAGAAATTAGAAACAGATCATCAAAATTGTCATAACCAAAACGATTTACGGACAACAATTCAAATTTGGGAAAATCGCAAACGGGAAATTGATTATATTATTGAAGCCATTGTTGAATGGAAATCTACAGCTTACAATAACTTATATCAAGCATTGAAAGAATGTCAAGAATCTGATTTTGAATTAACAGAAAGTATGGTAGGTTTACCATTAGGTTTATTGATGTTTGCCAAAACATTAAAATTAACTATTGTTCCTAAAAATTATCAAATCAGTTTACCAGATTGGGGAGTATTAACAAAAGCCATATCTTATGAAATAGCGGGTAACTTTACCGATAAAAAAGGTAAAAAACATGATTTTAGTTATTTTTTACAAGAAAGTTTTAGTCAAATTCCTATAGTTTTATCAAAAATTGATCAAATTCAATGGCAAACAACCTATCAAAAATTCCAAAATTATCAACTCCTCAATCCTAAACAGCGAAAATTGCTAGTTGAAAACACTCAAGTCTTTTTAATTAGATTGGAAAAAACCTATGGTAAGTCCTTTGAATGGAATAACATTGAAGCTACTCTTACCCGCATTACCCAAGAATTACTAGATATTATCTTAGTTCATGCGCGTCAATGTGTTTTAAGAGTTAAAACTGAAGCTGAACAACAATTAGAAATTTTACAACAGCAATTCCAGGAACTTCCAGAAAATGAAATTTCATCAGCACAAATATCTGAAGCTAAATCTCAGGTAAAGAAAACTAAAGAAGCTGCTAATTTAAAACTTGCAGAAGTTATCAATAACTTACAAGCACTTCATAAACAGCAAAATATCCCCCTACCACTACGGATTTTAGCAGAAAAATATCTGACTAGACAAGCAAATATTTGGGAAAAATCCCAGGAATTTTCCCAACAAGTCAAGTTTTGGGAAAATCGTATTAATGAAATGGAAACTCTGATTTTATCATTAGCACCTTTTACTGTTTTAGAAACAATTAAAGACTCTTTAAATCAAGAGTTCACAAATTTTCAAGCAGAAGCTGATATTTATCAACAAGAACTTGCAGAATTACAAATAAAAATATCTGACTTAGAACAGAAATTACAATTACAGTTATCAGCTAGTTTAATTAGCGAACGGCATTGGTGGCAGTCAATTTGGCAAACAATCCCAGATAAATTAAAACCAGAATTATCTAATAATGATTTATTAGATTTAGGATCTTTATGCAATATTCAAAATAAATTTAAGTCATGGAAACGACAGCTAAAAAGTGAAGAAAATTATTTGCACAAATATCAAAATTTTGTGCAAGATTGGGTTGCAAAACTTCGTCAACCCTCAGAACAAGATAGTAAAGACCTCAGAGGGATTTATTTAGATAATGCTAACGTTGTTGGTATTACTTGTGTTCAAGCTGCAAATTATAATTTCTCAGAAGAATTCCAATCTTTTGATGTTGTGATTATTGATGAAGTTAGTAAATGCACTCCTCCAGAGTTACTAATTCCGGCTTTAAAAGGTAAAAAATTAGTCATGGTAGGAGATCATCGACAATTACCACCTATGCTTGATACTAGCACCGTGGAAGAAGTTGCGAAAACAATGGGGAATACGAGGGAAGAATTACAATTTTTAGAAGAATCATTATTTAAAAGTCAGTTTGAAACCGCTGATAAAAGCATTAAAAAAATGCTAAATACTCAATATCGAATGCACCCGATGATTATGGGCGCAATTAATCAATTTTATCATGGTAAATTGGAATGTGGGATTTTAGAACCTGACACAAAACGCGCTCATAATTTAGCAGGAGAAATCATGGAATCTTACCATCATCTCTGCTGGGTAAAAATGCCCAAAGAAAATGAATTTCAAGAAGAACGCAATGGAACTTCATTTTTGAATATTAAAGAAGTTGATGTGATTGAAAGTATCTGTCACCAATTTGAGCAGGTTTGGGTGCATAAAGTAGCAAATGGAGAACCAAAAAAAGAAATAGCTGTAATTACATTTTATGGCGCTCAATTAAGAAAAATTGATGAACGCTTACAATCTGAACTTTTCCCTTCTTTGCAAATTAGAACAGGTACAGTGGATAGATTTCAAGGTATGGAAAGACCAGTGGTAATTGTGAGTATGGTAAGGAACAATCAGCAAGGAGATGTGGGATTTGCCAATAAACCAGAACGGGTGAATGTGGCTTTTTCCCGCGCACAAGAATTATTAGTAATTGTTGGTTGTCATGATTTATTTACAACTAAACCCGGTACAGTAGGTAATATGTATTCTGAAGTTGCCAAAACTGTTAATTCTCATGGAGGTTTTATTGATGTTTCCTGTTTCTGTAATTAAACCAATTGATGAAAATCTGAAATATATAGTTGAGAAAATTGAAACTGAAACTGCTGGTTTAACAGTTTTAGCAGCGCGTCAATTTGGCTATACTGTAATTCAAAATTCTTTAGAATTAACCATTAAAGAACCCCGCAAATTTAATGTCTTAGAAGAGTTTATTATTCGTGCTGCTATGGAGTTTAATCCTCCTCCTACAGCTAATGATTTAGCATCTATCTTAGGGCTGGATTCTGTATTTGTTAAAAGTACCATTGCTAATTTGCAATCTTTACAAACCCTAGCAGATACACCTCAAATTACAGTTACAGCAGAGGGGAGTTTATTTTATGCACAGGGTTCTGTCCCTAAACCTCCATACTCTGTGTCAATTTATGCGATTACTGATAATTTAGCAGGGAAAATTACATTTCAATATGAATCATTGGAAGATGTTGTAATTAAGCAGCCAGATTTAGCCGAATTTGTGAATATAGAAGCGAAAATTCCCGCAATTTCTAGTTTACAACTTGCAGATATTCAGGAAATTATTCAATCTTCTAATTTACCTCTTCATGTTCCAGCAGAAGGTAAATTTGTGACTGATTTTAAAGTCAAAGGGATTACACAAACTATGGATAAAAATATCTCTCTGTTTGTGATTTATGATGGAAATCAAGATAAATTAAATATTCAAATCAGAAGTGGTCAGGAAATTTTAGAAGTTGCTACACAGAAGATTGAAGAATTGTACAATTCAGAAAAGATATCTCTAGAGGAATTGTGTCAATTATCTCAAGAAATTATTAATCAGAACTGAAAGGTTAAATGTAAATTCAAAATTTATGTAAATAATAATGTTTTATTAACCTGTCTTTAAACATAAGATGTTTTAATTATTTTCTAAGAGGGTGTTTGAAAAGTTATGGTTGATGTATCAAATATTTTTTACCCCACCCTAACCCTCCCCTTGTAAAGGGGAGGGAACTGGATTTTTATTGTTTCCCCCCTTTACAAGGGGAAAGGGGGGTAGCAATGTGATGAAAATTACGGAATACCACTTTTCAAACATCCTCTAAGGTTGACGAATAAACAAAAAAATTCCCCTTGTTGATGTAAAACTAAGGGGTTTGATCTCATATCAATTGCAGTATTTCCCAAATTTCGTCCCCTATACCCCATTGACGAATGCAAAAATCGTGCTATAATCGTCAGCGGTAATAGGCTAATCAGCAAAATCAGATAGCACCTTTAGTAGTAGCCATGTTGTTTTTCAGGTTCAGGCTGAACCATTGCGAAGTTAGATACATCATGCAAATAACGGCTGGCTTCCTCTTCTAAGCGATGAATCCAATATGGTTCCATGATGTTACTATGTCGAAGTGCGGCAAGGTATCCATCCAAATACATCCGCATATCATCCATACGATAACCGCGATTCCATAATTCGACGAAGGCGTCGGTAAGTCTTTGGTAGTAGCGGATGGCTTGTGTGTCTTGGAGCATAACTGCTTTATTAATCTCTTTGCAATGAGAATTGTAGATGATGATTCACGCTTAATGAAGTATCACTTCCCTCTTCTGTATTAACTCATCAGTTAATATTTTCACCTTGGGTGAGACCCCCCAGCAGCTAAAAACTTAATTAGATCCTAACGCCAAAAAATTGGAAATATGGTGATTTTGTCAGGTATTTTTACGATTTTTTGTCAAAAATTTGATCTGATAGCTTGGACTTAGCTATCTATTTGTAACCACAAAGGGTAATTGATTTTTATCCAACTTTTTAGACGTTTCTCACCGGGAATACAAATCTAGCTATTAGTGCATAAATTTGTAAAATCAAGTTTGAGAATTTGTTAGCTGTTTCCGGGATAAGTAACAACCTGTCTCTACCTTTGGTTGTAATCAGGTGTGATTTTTGTGCTACTCCCTTTGGTAAATGATTGTTCTATTGAGTTTACCATATCTCTTCAGGAGTAGGACAGATTGCCAAAAATAAACTTTAATGATAGGAGTCACCGAGTCAGGAGGAATAAAAAGAAGAAGAAAAGAAGAGAAGAGAAGAGAAGAAAGGAAAGAAGAGAAGAAAGTAATAGGGTTATATGGCTTTTTGAAGGAAATTTTGTAGCTGATTCTAGTGCATACCGCTACAAGTAATGGGAAAGTAATTTTATTTACCTATTTCCGTTGTCAAATGGATATAATGTAAACGTAATAAAAATTTAATAAAGCTACTAGCTTGGCTGCAAATAAAGTAAAAAATAAATTTTCTGCAAGGTTTTTTGAGGGAAATGTGAAGAATATGTCTATTGAAGTAACAAAAACTACAAAACCTTAACCATGAGATTGTTAATTTGAGATTCATCAACGCTAAGGGGTCTTACCACTGTGGGTTCGGTTTGTATAGAAATTGTTGAGGGGAATCCCCATCTGAGGTCGTTGTTGGGTTGGCACTTGCAACAACTAGAATACCGAGTTCATCAAGCTGCCAGTATTTATCAAGCAAAAGAAGTGTTTATCAGCCATCAACCCACTCTAGTCATTCTAGATGCGGATTTGTCAGATGGTGATGGGGTGGAGTTTTGCCGCTGGTTACATCGTCAACAACAGCCTTTAATTCTCATGTTATCTGCTCGTACTAATGAAGCCGATATTGTAGCAGGATTAAAAGCGGGGGCGGATGATTATTTAAGCAAACCTTTTGGAATGCAAGAATTTTTGGCTAGGGTTGAGGCAATTATCCGCCGTAACCGGACACCTACTGCACCAGCTTATTTAGATTATGGCAGTTTGCAAATTGATTTAGTCCAGCGTCGGGTGCGTTTTCAAGGGGAGTTTATTGATTTAACGCCCCAGGAATTCAGTTTATTGTACGTTTTAGCACAAGCTGGAGGAGTCCCTTTAAGTAGATCGGAATTATTACGTCGTGCTTGGCCTGATGCTATTGATAATCCCCGCACTATTGATACTCATGTTTTATCGTTGCGGAAGAAGGTGGAACTTGATCCCCGTCAACCCAGTTTAATTCAAACTATCCGCAATGTTGGATACCGGTTTAACATGGAAATTTTGAATGTCAACATTCCGCAAACACACACAAAATTACCAAAAGAGAGATTTACTAATCAACTTCCTGTACTAACTACTCAAAGTTCTTGAAATGGTTAATGGGTAATTGATTAAGTCCATTCTGCTAGTGCTTGAGTTTCGGCTTGCTTGAGGCTGGCTGCTAAGTTGTCCCAGTCTGTATCAGCGGCAGGTTGATTGAGAACTATTTGACCTTGCTGAAGATGTAACAGGTGGGTACAAAATGCTTGAGCTAAATCAATTTGGCGATTTACCATTAAAATTGCCGAGGAATGGGGTTGATTTAGGTGAGTGAGTACACTTATTAAATGAGTGGATGTGGGAGTGTCTAAGGCTGATGTAGGCTCATCTAGGAGTAAAATCTGGGGTTCGGTAACTAGGGCGCGAGCGATCGCAATTAACTGTCTTTGTCCAGCAGCAAGTTGCACCTCGGTTCGTCCTAACCATTGTTCAGGAATTTGCAGTTTTTCTTGCCAATAACTGACTTTTTCCTGAATAGTTTGCTTAGGTACACCGCGCAGAATTAAAGGATAAGCTAAGGCTTCCCCAACTGTCATCCCCAGCAGCTTAGATTCTTGTTGGACAAGCATTACCTGTTGACGCAGTTGGATAACGGGAATTTGGCGATATTCCTGATTTTTGAGATAAATTTTCCCGCCGCTGGGTTCGTTTAGGCGGTTAATGAGGCGTAATAAGGAAGTTTTACCAGCACCAGATTCACCAATAATTACCAAGCGATCGCCTGGTGATACATCAAAGGTAATATCCTGTAAAATCGGGTATTGGTGTTGATGTTGTAAACGTTTATAAAAATTAACAGCTTCTAGCCTGAGCATAGGGAATAGGTGAAAATTGTCAACTATCAACCATAGAACAAATCAGAGAAAACGCACAATATCCCTGACTTCTTCAAGAACTCAGGGATCTGCATATTCCTATTTCAAAATATTTCTTAAAAGTCAGAAATTAAACTAGGATAATTGATCACAAATACATCCCTGCTTCCCAATTCTGGATTTTGGGGTTTTATGGGAGTGGTAAAATGAAAAAATTGATGTTCATTTACTAAAATTATTTCTCCAGGTTGCAAAACTTTGTTAAAAACTGGCTTTTCCTTTTTAGCAGTGTATAAATGGGTTTCTCCACCTTGAATATTATCTCTTCCTGCGGAAAAAATGCCAATAAAATCGCTACCATCTCGGTGAATACCTTCAGGAGCAGGATTTCCTAAATTAGTTGGTGAACAGGTAGTTCTAATTTGATGAATATCAATTTCTGCTTCTGGATGCAGTTTACAAGCATCACAAAATGCGAAAATTAGGTTCTTAAAAATCTCCAGTTGTATGAGTCTATCATCTAATTCTGCAAATTCCCTTTTGATTCCTCCCAATAAAGGATTATATTCTTTGCTTTGTAGTAGATATCCGTGAGGGAGTTTCACCAATTTATCTCCACAAACTTTAAATCTGGATAATCTCCGTGAGCGATATTCACCTTTAACATAAGGGTCAATTGGTAAATCTTCAAAAAATGGCTTAAAACCTGCTGTATTAATGGAGTTTACTTTTCTGAGAGTGAACAGAAAAGCATATTCTAATTCCGTATAGAGTGAGACTTTTTGCATAGGATGTTTCTCCTTGCATTGGTAAATACTACCACACTTATCTAAGTGGTAGGTTTGTAATATCTATTATATTCAAGTCGCATAAAAATATCGTAAATTTGACTACAAAAATTACAAAAAAAAAGGAAACTCCAGAAGAGGTGTTGGGCGGCTTTACTTTTCGTTACATATTACTGAGAAGCCGCTCCGCGGCTACGGTTTTTTTCTGTTCACCTACTTGTATGATTAAATTTTCATGAAAATCAAGGTACATTAAGGTGGTGTGCAACTTGTTCTGAGAGGATAAATTGCCAACACTTCATCACAGCTATTTATAAAAATGATTGATTGGTTATATAAATACCCAAAACTATATCCTGGTATTTTACTCAAACGCTACAAGCGGTTTTTTGCTGATATTCAATTACATTCTGGAGAGGTGATCACAGCACATTGTCCGAATACAGGTCCAATGACGGGAGTTTCTACCATTGGTAGTGCTGTACAAGTTTCCAAAAGTGATAATCTTCAACGCAAATTAGCTTATACCTTAGAGTTAATCCAGGTCAATGATCATGCAACAACTTGGGTAGGTGTAAACACTGCTTTACCTAATCGGGTGATTAAATTGGCTCTACAGCAGCATTTATTCCCAGAATTAAGTGAATATGACCAGGTTAAGGGTGAAGTAGTTTATGGAAAAGATCGGAAAAGTCGGGTGGATTTTTATTTAACGGGAAGTTCTCAACAGCGCCCAATTTATTTAGAGGTAAAAAATACAACTTGGTCACAGGGGAGTTTAGCGTTATTTCCTGACACCGAAACTACCAGAGGACAAAAGCATTTACGGGAATTAATGGAAGTTTTACCCCAAAGTCGATCCGTAATGCTGTATTTTATTAACCGAGGTGATTGTTTAGAGTTTGCACCTGGGGATAGTAAAGACCCTGTATATGGTCGGTTGCTACGGGAAGCAATTCAACTAGGTTTAGAAGTTCTTCCTTGTCGCTTTGATATATCTCCAGAAGGTATCCGTTATTTGGGTTTAGCAACAATGAAAAGCCAATGCAATGACCTTAAAGAGCCAGTTGACACTGTAATATCTTAATCAAAGTTCTCAATCACGGATATTTAAATGCGGTTAGAAACCTTGAGGAGTAGAGGGTGATTGAATGCGAGCATTTGTAACCGGGGGGACAGGCTTTATTGGTTCTCATATAGTGCGATCGCTGTTAGAGTCAAAATACCAAGTTACCGCTTTAGTTCGTCCTAGTAGTAACCTGGGTAATTTACAGGGTTTGGCTGTAGATATTGTCAAAGGTGATTTAAATAACCCAAATATCTGGGAACAGATGCAGGGTTGTCAATATCTTTTTCATGTCGCAGCCCATTATTCCCTGTGGCAAAAAGACCGAGAATTGCTTTATATTCATAATGTTGAAGGTACAAGCAACATCTTGTCCGCAGCCGAAAAAGCCGGGATTGAACGCACCGTTTATACTAGTTCCGTTGCAGCTATTGGTGTCGGTAAATTTGGTGAAATTGTGGATGAAACCTATCAAAGTCCGGTAGAGAAATTAGTAGGAGATTACAAAAAATCAAAGTTTCTGGCGGAAAAAGTGGCAATATCCGCTGCTAATCAGGGTCAAGATATTGTGATCGTTAATCCTAGTAGCCCTATTGGTCCATTAGATATTAAACCCACTCCTACAGGTGATATTATTCTGCGGTTTTTACGGCGACAAATGCCTGCTTATGTAGATACAGGGTTAAATTTTATAGATGTGCGCGATGTAGCTAAGGGGCATTTATTAGCTTTAGAAAAGGGAAAATCAGGCGATCGCTATATTCTTGGTCATCAAAATCTTCCCCTCAAACAACTCCTAGAGCAACTTTCCCAAATCACTAATTTACCCGCACCGCAAACATCTATACCAGCTTGGATACCCCTAACTGTAGCTTGGATAGACGAAAAAATCCTTGCCCCTCTAGGGAAAACTCCCACAGTTCCCATTGATGGAGTCCGCATGGCACAGCAACCAATGTATTATGATGCTTCTAAGGCTATCCGCGAATTAGGTTTACCTCAGTCCCCTCTGAATGTAGCCCTCAAGGATGCTGTGGATTGGTTTATAGCTCAAGGTTATGTAAATTAGGTGAAAGTGAAAGTTCATTATTTTACCTCTGATTTTGTAGGGGTTTAGCAATGCTAAACCCAAATAATGATTTTTCAATTCAACCTGTGGTGTAATTAAAAGAGGAGAACGATTAAATGGCAATTAATTTACAACAAGCAATAGATATTGGTAAGTATTTAGTTACACAACGGTTATTAGGACGGAAACGCTTTCCCCTGGTCTTGATGTTAGAACCGCTGTTTCGGTGTAATTTAGCTTGTACTGGTTGCGGTAAAATCCAGCATCCTGTAGAAATACTCAAGCAAAATCTTACCCCAGAACAGTGTTTTACGGCAGCGGAAGAATGTGGCGCACCAGTGGTTTCTATTCCCGGTGGAGAACCTTTACTACATCCCCAAATAGGTGAAATTGTTGAGGGTTTAATTAAACGCAAGAAATATATTTACTTGTGTACTAATGGTTTATTACTAGAAAAGAGTCTTGATAAGTTTAAGCCTTCTCCTTATCTAACTTTTAGTGTCCATTTAGATGGAATGCGGGAATGGCATGATAAATGTGTAGACAGAAAAGGCGTTTTTGATACTGCTATCCAAGCGATTCGCGCGGCTAAAGCTAAGGGTTTTCGTGTCGCTACCAACACAACCATTTTTGAAGGTTGCGATATCCAAGAAATGCAGGGATTCTTCGATTTTCTGGAAACATTGGGTACTGACGGGATGATGATTTCTCCTGGTTACAGTTACGAATGGGCTCCAGATCAAGATCATTTTCTGCAAAAAGAACAAACCCGCGCATTATTTAGAGAAATTCTCTCACCTTACACATCTGGAAAGAAGAATTGGAACTTCAATCACAACCCTCTATTCTTAGATTTTCTCATTGGTGAGAAGGATTATGAATGTACTCCTTGGGGTAGCCCTAGTTACAGTGTTCTCGGTTGGCAAAAACCTTGTTATTTGTTGAATGAAGGTTACTATGCAACCTTTCAGGAGTTGTTGGATAAGACTGATTGGAGTCAATATGGCAGTGCTAGTGGTAATCCTAAATGTACTGATTGTATGGTGCATTGTGGTTATGAACCGACAGCAGCAATGGACGCAATGCAGCCGAAAAATATTGCCCGTTCTCTAACTACTGTGTTTGGGAAGTAATAATCTGAAAATTGTCTGAATCAGGATGCTCAGGATTTAAGGATTTACAGGATTAAATAGTAGTTCATTCACACTCAATCCTGTTAATCCTCAAATCTAGTAAATCCTGATTGTGATGATGAAAATTTTACAAAGGTAAAGATAACATCAATAAAATTTGAGCAATTAGAGAGAATAACTTATGACAATTAACAAAGAAAAAGCTATCAATGTAATTTTGCTAGGATTTACTATACAATTTGCTCCATTGATTATACTTTCAATATTTTTGGCAATATTTGAGGAATATTTAAAGAGTTTAAGTCCGATTTTGAATCCATTAATATTTTTGTTAATTTTAGGATTTTTTTTAGTAGGATATGGATTTTTTGTTAAAGGTTGTGGGCTTTATATTAAAAGTAAAGGGTATGTGTCTAATTGGGGATGGTTAGGTTTATTAGGTATATTTGGCTTATCAATTTTATTACTTATTCCTGCCAATAAAAATGTCGCCTCTTTAGAGGATGAAAGTTTGCCATATGACCCATTTAAAAAAATTAATATTCCAGAGTTGTTATTAACTTTGTTTATTTCACTACCAGTTTTATGTATTTTGATAGTAGGGATTTTTAGCTTATTGAATAATTTAAGCCTTTCTACTTTGCTTAAAAATACTGGTATTGGTTCAGTAATAGGTATAATTATTTATGTTGGTTGGTTATTTATTTTATTGACACAATTCCCAACAACGGAGTTTATTTTTAATAAAATTATTGGTTACAAAAATAAATATAATTGGAAAATAATTTCAATTACTGTTCTTATGTGCGCTTTTTCCACAGGATTTGTTTTTTTAAGTTTATATGTATTATCCTTCATTTTACCACATTATGTAGAATATTATATTAATAATAATAATATTACGAATATTTGGGAACTTATATTCACAGGCTTTTCAGTTATGCTTTTAGCGCCTGTAACTGAAGAATTTCTGTTCCGGGGAATAATATTACAAAAATGGGCCATTAAATGGGGGGTAAAAGCAGGAATTTTAACTTCTTCTTTTCTATTTGCAGTTATTCATTTTCGATTTGATATTATTAACTTATCTTTGATGGGTATTATTCTGTCAATTTTGTATTTGAAAACAAGAAACTTACTAGCTCCAATATTTTGCCACTTTTTTTATAATACCTTCTGGATGATATTCACAACTATAAATTATTTTAGTAAATCAGAAATCGAAAGAATTGCATTTATTTCACTACAAGAGTATCAAAATTCGGTTCAACCATTATTAGGTCAACTAGTTTTTCTGATATCTATATCTGCTCCCTTCCTGATTTATTTTGTATATAAGAACTTTCCTAAGAATGATGCAATTATTCCTTATTATGCTAATGAAGCTAAAACCAATGAAATAAATTAACTGTTATACTAGATGTAGGAGTGATGAGAAGCTATATAAATTAGCTCAAATTTATAGAAGGAGATATATAAATTATGACCTCACAACTGTATGAAACAGATTTTTATGCTTGGACTTTAGAACAGGCAAAACTATTAAAGCAAGGACAACTAAATCAACTTGATATTTTAAATTTAATAGAGGAAATTGAATCTTTGGGTAAGCGAGAAAAGCAAGAATTAAGAAACCGACTAGGGATTTTAATTGGACATTTACTAAAGTGGGAGTATCAAAGTAATAAACGTAGTAATAGTTGGAAAGCTACAATTAGAGAACAACGTCGTCGTATTAAAGAACTTCTTGAAGAAAACCCCAGTCTAAAATCCTATCTATCAGAAGCAATGATTTCTGCTTATCAAGATGGTATAGATTTAGCCATTCAGGAAACTAATTTACCTGATACAACTTTTCCTAGTGAAAATCCCTATAGTATTTCTCAAATTCTTGATCCTGATTATTTAGTGAATCAAGAGGAAAAATAAATATTGTTCTGAACTAGAACAAATTGCTCGGATATTTGAGTTAGATATCGAAGTAGTGAAAACTTGCAATCAAACAGCAAAGTAGTAAATAGACATTTGATGAATAAATCTAGGGGCGATTCAGCTTGATTAGCTATCGCCCACAGTATTATAGTAAAACCCTAACCTTTCACAGGTGTACCGCAAGGATAAGTAGCTGTTTTTTCCTGACTACCCTCACTCACAGGCTGATCTTTAGCTGCTAAATAATCTTTTTGCAAAGTATCTAATAAAGCTTCACGTCCATCATACAGCCGCTTCAGGGGGCGTGGTGGACATTGATTGAGAGTGTATGCTGTTACCAAAGGCAAAGCAATTGTACTATCGGTATAACAAACAATAGCGCTAGGTAACTCATCGGGGTCAATTTTACCCCAACTCACAGCTTCAGCAGGAGTCGCCCCAGACAAACCACCGGTATCAGGACGGGCATCAGTAAACTGAATAAAGAAATCATGTCCCCGTTCTTCCAATCCTAAAACCTCGTGAAGTTGCGGTTGTGTTTGTAATAAAAAGTTTTTAGGACTACCACCACCAATAATTACCGCCGCACTTGTACCGTCGTTTTCTCGCGCCCCATAGACAATCGCTGCGGTTTCGTTGACATCAATAGAAGGATCTATTACCAGCTTTGAACCTTCTAAAGCCAAAGCAGCCACATTCATCCCGATGGAACTATCTCCAGGAGAAGAAGTATAAATAGGTACGCCACATTCATAGGCTGTCGCCAATAAGCAGGAATTTTTGACACCCAATTGCTTTTCGATTTCCCACACGCACTTACCCAGCAAATGATGAAATTCAGCCGTTCCCATGCGTTTTTGGAAAGGTTCAGCTTGGAGAACTTTGCGAATAAAAGCGTCCGTTTCTAGCAGTACATCATAACCAAAAACAATGTCATAAATTCTGATTGTCCCCTCTTCCCGCAATTTGACATCATCTAAAAAAGGACTACCGGCAAATAGTTCAAACCCTAAACCATAGTGCATATCATGGTAAAGATTCGCACCAGTGCTAATCATCCAGTCAATAAAACCATTACGAATTAGGGGCGCGAGGGCGGAAACGCCAAAACCTGCTGGTGTCATTGCGCCGGAAAGGCTAACGCCCACAGTTACACCCTCTTGAAACACTTCCTTTGTCAGCAGTTGACAGGCTTCCCGCAACCGGGCTGAATTGTAAGCGGTAAAATAGGTATCAATCAAGTCAACCACGCTAACATTGTTAGACATGGGGATAGGTGCAATTTTTTTACCTGGCTTTTGTGACATTTTTGGGAAATCCTGAATAGTAAATATGCCGAATACAATGTTATCGTATTCAAATGTACGGAAGTTGCTAAAATGTTAATGTTATTTAGCGATATAAGTTAGCGGCAATACTCAGTGGAATAATTTGGGAGCCAGCTATAGGTATCACATCGTAACGATTTTATTGACTTTCATACTTATATTTGGTAAATTGGCGAAGATATTGAATACACGAAGGATTAACTACTTATTTAGCTATGTACAGTAAAGAATTTTATCAGCCATCCCGCCCAAACTTGGATACTCTCAATGAGAGCATCCAAAGAGGTGTGCAAGAAAGATTTGGCTACGCAAATGTAATGTATCAGCGTCTTGTTGAAGAGATTGCTGACTTTGAATCTCATTTGAACCCCGATGAAGAAATGGCTGCTTACTTTGCTTCATTTGGTAAAGAGATTTATCTTCAAATTGAAAGCATTAGCTATAGAGATCCTTACTACATAATTTTTTCAGGAACTACTGACCAGGGACAAAAAGCCAGAATTGTACAACACATATCACAAACCAGCATCTTATTTGTACCTGGCAAGGTTAAGTCCGATGAAAATCGAAAACCAAGACGTTTCGGTTTCTCAATTTCGGCAGAGAAGGAATAGCTAAACACTAAATATGAAGTAAAGAGGTAATTTATGGCTGCTAATTTTTCTTGGACACCTGAAGGTAAAAATTTTCTAAATCAGGCAGAATCACTGAATAATAGTCAAAAAGTACCGATATTTGCATTATTTAACTCGGAATTCATGCAAAAACATACAAACTTTTTAAGTTTTGAATCCATGTTAGAAACAAGCAATTTTAAAATTGACAGTGCCGAAGATTTTATGGATATTTCAGAGTTTGAATGGGAACATTTTATTAAAAAAAGTACATCTTTCTCTAGTTGGGAAGAAATGAAGAAAATAGCTGCTGTAGAATGGACAAAAAATCACCTTGGACTTTCTTGATATTTTCAAGTAACAAATAGTTAGCCTGATCAAATATAGCCGTTTTTATTTATTTAGACCACATCCTAAATTAATCTATTTCTTTTTTTGCGTCTTTGCACCTTTGCATATTTGCGAGAAACCTCATTGTCGACAAGTTAGAGATCGCACTTTCAAAAATAAGAAATGCGATCGCTCTTTTTGGTTTACAATAAAGTCATCCCAGAGGATTAATTCAGAAACCGATGCCAACCCTCACAGATATTTCCACTTTGATTGTTAGCACACCAGGCACTTGTGGTGGTCGTCCACGAATTGCTAACACTCGCATTACTGTTCAGTATATTGTCAATGAGATTAAATCTGGGATAACTCCAGAAGAAATTATTGAAGATAAGCCTTTTTTGACCATTGCAGGTATTTATACTGCGTTGGCTTATTATTATGCTAATAAGGAATCACTAGATATTCAATTCGCTCGATATCAAGAAGAATGTCAACGACTTGAAGCAGAATATAAAACAAATTATTCAGATCACAGCTAACAGAATTTATGTGATTTCTGGTCTATCATAACTAATGAATTTGTCGAAGCAGAAAAATTATACTTCATTCTCTTAGTGTTAACAGTTATTTATCAACAGGGTTTATGAAAAGCGACACACCAGAAGAACTAAATACAGATCCAGCAGATCAAGAGATTTCCCGGTTAATTGATGAGGTAATATCAACATCCCAAACTGATGAAAAATACCGTCAAAAAATGCAGCGACGGAAAGAAGTCCAAGATCAACGCATAGCTAAAGCCATACCGGAAAAAGGCTTAATTATCGTCAATACTGGTCATGGTAAGGGTAAAACTACTGCGGCTTTGGGAATGGTTTTGCGATCGCTCGGACATGGACATAAAGTAGCCATAGTTCAATTTATTAAAGGCGCATGGGAACCAGCAGAAAAACGCGCTTTTAGTCATTGGGAAAACCAACTCGAATTTCACGCAATGGGTGAAGGCTTTACATGGGAAACCCAAGATCGTGATCGTGATCTTGATAAAGCTGCTGCTGCTTGGGAAAAATCCCTAGAATTTATCAACAACCCAGACTTTAAATTAGTTCTCCTCGATGAAATTAATATTGCTCTGAAACTGGGTTATTTACAGGTTGAAGAAGTATTAGCAGGTTTAGCTCAAAAACCAGCAGACAAGCACGTAATTCTCACGGGAAGAGGCGCACCACCGGCATTAATTGAAAAAGCCGATTTAGTCACTGAAATGACATTAGTTAAGCATCCTTTTAAGGATCAAGGGGTGAAAGCTCAAGCAGGAATTGAGTATTAATTCAAATTAGTCATTGGTCATTAGTTATTGGTCATTGGTCATTGGTCATTGGTCATTGGTCATTAACTTATTTCTCCCTGCTTTATAGCATTTCCTAATCATATCGAGTATATTTATAGCCTCCTCCTCGCTTGCGGGGAGGGGGTTGGGGTTCTTGTACCTCACTAAAAAATGCTATATCCCAAGGACAATTATTTACGTCCACCTACTTATTTAAAACCATCGCTTCCTTGTTGGCATATCTGCAAAATTTCCCTATCATTAGAACTTACAGAACTCAACTGATGATAGTCTTGTAATGTTACTGAATAAGGATAAGTTGTGAACTCATTTTCATCAACTTTAGGGATCGTACTTGCTGTAGAAACCTCCATTACACCAACTTCACCGGGAGAACTTTTCACTGTCATTGCTAATTCTCCTGACTTAGCTAAAGTTCCTTGAAAACAACTAAATTCAGAGTGAGGAACATACAAAGCACCAATAATTTTACTTTGTTGTTTTTGAAAGAGAATGTAACCTTGTCCTAATTGATTTGGTGTAGATGATTGTCCATAAAGATAAGTTCCATCTTGTTCTGGAAATTGGACTTGTCCTTTTTTTCCTAATTCTCTCGTATTTGTAGATAATGCTGTGATATTTTCTGTCAATTTATCAGTAGAGATTTGACGAGAAATATTAACTGGTGATTTTTGAATGCTTTCCTCTTTTATTTCTTGGAGTCGTGATAAAAGAGAAGAATCGGAGTTAATCTGACTTTGATTAATAGGGACTACATAATTAGTAGCTAAGGCTGTTGATGACAGGAGTTTGTAATGTTGTTGACTAGAATAACTAATACCTAAAACACCAGCCGAAACAATCAGTCCAACGATGGGAAATTTAAATTGGCTAGAAGTCATTAATTTGGAAATGTGGTTAAGCATCGGATTTTTCCTGTAATAAAGTTAACTATTATTGTTTCCTGGATTCCTGCAATAATAACTAAATACTAATTACCTAAGATTCCCTCAAAAGTTTTATCTATATATTTAATTTAAAATTAAACAAAAACTCCCTATTTATATAATTTTGGGGAATAATCTGAGATTATAATTATTTAGTAACTTTATACTTTACTTCAAAAAATCATCCAGTTGGGGGATGTAAAATTGAGATTGGCGATTTTTATACTTTGTCATTGTCATTGTGTACTTTTGGGAAATATCTAGGGCTTGCTGAATAAACCGAAAACCTAGATAGATTAATAGTTTCCCGGTTAAAAAAGTGAATTAGGTGCAAGGAATAAGGATTGAAACCATTAAAAACCTATCACTTTCTGAAATTTGAGACTATTCTTCTCTCCTTCTAATTCTTCCTCCTGACTCCTGACTCCTGACTCCTGACTCCTGACTCCTGACTCCTGACTCCTAGCCCTCACGAAAAGACTTTTTCAGCAAGCCCTATCTAATCTATTGAATTTTGGTGTTGACCCATAGATACATACAACTTCTAATTCACAGATTTCGCAAAATCAATTAAAATAAAAAAATTGCCCCCTGTTTTAAAATCAGGAGGCTCATCACCAAGAGGGATGTTTTGAATTACACTTTTGCGTGTTCACATTCCTAGCTGGCAATATATTCTTTAACATTAGCGCGGCGACGACGTAAATGTGCAAGAGCTTGATGCTCTAATTGACGAACTCGTTCCCGACTGAGGTTCAAACGTTCACCAACTTTCGCTAAAGAGAGTTCATTTCCATCTTCTAAACCAAAGCGTAAGGCTACAACTTGGCGCTGTTGGGGTGTGAGTTCTGCAAGCAGGTTATTCAAGTCGTGACGCAAAAACTCCTGAGTCGTGTAATACTCTGGTGATGGCCCGTCATCTTCCAACATTTCTTGCAATTCGGTATCTTGGTTTTCACCGACGCGCACATCTAAAGAAACTGGTTGACGCGCCATATTCAGATATTCACGAATTTGAGCGGGTTCTAACTCTAGTTCTTTGGCGATTTCTGTAGGTGTGGGTGATCTTCCTAATGTTTGCGCTAATTCCCGTTGAACTTTTTTAATTTTGTTCAGTTTTTCGGTAATATGGATTGGTAGACGGATTGTCCGACCTTGTTGGGCGATCGCTCTGGTAATTGCCTGACGAATCCACCAATAAGCATAGGTTGAGAATTTGTAACCCCGCATGGGATCAAATTTCTCCACACCCCGTTCTAATCCCAAAGTTCCTTCCTGGATTAAATCCAGAAATTCCATATTCCGCTTTTGATATTTTTTCGCAATAGCTACAACCAAGCGCAAATTCGCTTCAATCATTTTTTGCTTGGCTCGCTTACCTTGTACCATCAGATGATTTAGTTCTGTTTCTGATTGATTAACACGGGCAGCCCATTCTGATAAACTAGGTTCATGGTCAATTTCTTTGCGTAAAGCTTCTTTAGCTTCTAGCAGTGCCATCATTTGCTGTACTTGTTTACCGTAGATGATTTCCTGTTCACGGCTTAACAAAGGTACACGGCCAATTTCTCGCAGATAAGTTCTTACCATATCAGCGGTAAATTTGGCATTGACATTCTCTGTATGATTTTTAACTGTAGCCATTGGTGCTTTTATCCTCTACTTTTTAAACATAATCAATATTTTTTTAACAAAGGCAATTCGTAAGCTGACAATATACATCAATGAACATGGAAAGCTACCATCAAAAATTACACTAATTAAGCCTTTATTAAGATGTTGCTAGTCTAAAAATGTATCTCTTTACCCTCTCTTAATTTTGGAGTTTTAGCAGAAATACATTGGGTTGGTTGCTAGAATTCTTTTTTTAAGTTATCTAGTAGTCGGTTTAAAAACCGGAGTCAGTATGAGTTTACTTTGATTTTATGTTACGACAAACAGAGTCAATAGTAAAGTTCCCAGATGATAAATATTTCAGTAATCAAGGCAAAAAGTTGATCACTATTTTTCTTTAACTTCCAAAAACTGTGTTTATATACTCATGGTGACGCGAAAACTCCCTCTAAAGTTGCTTTCAACTAGCCGGATAACCGAACTTGAGTTACTTGGAAATGGAGGAATGTTACGAAGTTGTTAGTTGTTAGTTGTTAGTTGTTAGTTGTTAGTTATTGATTTAAAACTAGAAACCTAAGTCTGCTTTTGCTAGTTCAGCAGCGGTAAATACTTCCTCGTCTGTTTTTTCTTCCCAAGCGATCGCGCCAATTTCGGCGTAGAATGTGGAATCATAGGGACGAGTCCGCACAACCACTGGCATAGGAACAGCATGACCTAAAATTAAGGCCTGTTGTTTAGAGTCTAACTTAGCTAAGACTGAGCGTAAACCACCCGCACCAGATACACCCGTAAAAATAGCATCAATATCTTTTTCATCATTGAGCAAAGCGGTGATCCGAGTCCCGATCTGGGACATGACTTCATTATCTATGCCTGATGGACGTTGATCAACTACCAAAAGCGTGACAAAATATTTTCGCAGTTCTCTAGCAATAGTTCCAAAAATCGTACTTTGGACAACTCCTGGGTCAAGAAAGCGGTGCGCTTCCTCTATTGTAATCATTAATGGTGTCGGCCGATCTAAAGGATTTTTACTTTGGAGAAATTTATCAGCTTTTTTGACATAATGCTCATGTATCCGTCTGGTGATCATATTTGTCACCAACATATATGAAAGCATATTTGACTGGGAACCAAATTCAATAACTACGTTTTTTCCAGCTTCTAGACATTGGACGATGTTTTTAATATAATTTTGCGGACAAGCACTACGCATATACTTTAAACTATCTAAGCGAAAAAGTTTCCGCTGTAATGCCATAATTGAGCCTTTGTGTCCGCGTTTTTCGTCACAAAACATCTCAATATCTTCGTTACTCATATTTAGTAACTTAATAATCCAAGATTTACCCAACTCTGTAAAGAGGATATTGGCATTATCTAAAGCCGCTTCAGAAAGTCCTAAATCACGATTACACAATTTAATATCTTCAACTTCAACCTGTTCATAGCTGAGATATAGTTCTTGTGCGTCCCGAACACCTCGACGCTTTGTTGAATCTGGATCAAGTGTGTAAACCTCAACTTGTCCGGGAAATAACTGTTTTAAGCCTTTAACAGTGTTGACGTTTTTTCCTTCTGCGACTGCTTCCCAACCATATTCTGAGTGCATATCAAAAATCAAGTTGACAGCAGCATTCTTACGAATTACACCAGCTAAAATCAAGCGCGTCAGGAAAGATTTTCCAGTTCCCGATTTCCCAAAAATCCCGTTACTCCGTTCCACAAAGCGGTTTAAATCAATGCAAACTGGCACATCCATATCTAAGGGTTTACCGATAGAAAAGTTTTTGCGTTGAGGATCATCTTCCCAGCCAAAAACTTTCCGAAAATCCTCTTCCTTAGCTTCGTAAACTTGGCTAAAGTGACTAGGAATAGTTTTAACAGGTAATAATTCCATCGTCGTACTGGTTTGGGGTTGAAAGGATGCTAAACCCGTAGACGATGGTATGAAAGAATTAGGGGATTTACCATTACTAGAAAAGCCAGATGCTGGAGATTCAGGGGTAAACATCAGCATGGGTGCTAGGTTGATCATCCCATAAGTACCGCTACCGGCTAATACTTCGCGCAAGAAACTATCATCCCAATTGGGAGGACTAGCTGTAATGCGGTCATTTGCCATACCCAAGGATACATCTGTTAGCATACAGAAAAAGCGCGATCGCATTCCCTGTACCACGAGAAATTTACCTACCCGCATATCTTCTACAGAGATATCTGGGTGTAATCTGACTTCTAAACCTCCAGTCAGAGAACCTTCAATAACTGAACCTAATGGTAATCCCAAACTCATTTTTGTTCGTTGTTCGTTGTTCGTTGTCAGTTGTTCGTTGTCAGTTGTTCATTGTCAGTTGTTAGGGAACAGGGAGGACAGAGAAAGAAATTCTTACCCATTACCCATTACCCATTACCCATTACCCATTACCCATTACCCATTACCCATTACCCATTCCTTAGTCAATTTGAATACTTGTTGGTGAATTTCCTCCGGGTGGTGTGATTCCTGGTAATGGTTTTCTAAATTGTGAATAGATGCGATCGCGCCAAGCAAAAAATGCTTCATAATCAGGATTATTGGCTATGCTGGACAATCCTTTCCCTCTCAGAGATACTGGTAAATCCAAATAAGCACCATCGGGAAACTTCAAAAGCATTGATAAACTAGCAACTGTTAAATCAGCTAAAGTTGGTTCATCACCTGTTAAATAAGGACTACCTACCAACAATTGGGTAATAATATCCAAATCTTGTTTTAAGCTAGTAACAGCCGCATTTACCACATCTGGTGTAAAACCGACACCAAAACCCAGCGCTGACAGAAAATCACCAGGAACACCTTCGATAACACTTCTGAGAATATCTGGAGTGGAAACTGGTAACAACGACTTACGAAAACTCTGATCTTGACTAATAGCTGCAAATAGAGCCTTTCTACCTTTAGCACCGATTGACTCATCAGCCCAATCTTCCAATAATAAAGTCAAAGCGCGTTTTTTGGGATCTATCGGTATCAGCAGACGATCTGGGTATTCTGAATCTAAATATTTAGCGATTTCTGTAGAATCAGCAATATATCTATTGCCATCTTTTAACACTGGAACTTGTTTTTGTCCAGTCAAGCGAAATAATTCTAACTGGCCAATGCCTGGTGCAACTTCGATTTTGCGATACTCCAGTCCTTTATAATCTAAGAGTAAACGAACTTTTTCGGAAAATTGAGATAGTTCCCACTGATATAGTTCTAGCATATTGTATATTCTGCAACTTGTTTAGTTGTTAATTTTATAATTGTATCCTTAATTCTTAGCATTTTTCCTGTGAATTTATCATTTTCTGGGTTGAGTTGTTGCCCATCAAGTTGAAAATTACTCGAATTTGTGTGATAATTACACTCGGATTGTTATGCCTGTCAATTGATTGAGCATTTTTCCAGACACTTGAGATTTTCAAAATAGTTCACAGCATAAAATTGTTGAAATTGTTGGATATTATAATATTCCTACTTCTGACTACCGACTTCTAAATTCTTTGATAACTTTACCTAAATTTTTACAAAAAATCCTGTTCCTCAGTCAAGAACCTTTTTAGTTGGCAGAATGTGATAAATCTTGATATAACTTATATGCAATCAATACAAACAAAATTTATGAACGCTAATTACAGCAAATTATTGACCAAAATTACTGCAATCATGGGATTAATGAGTATCGGTCTTTTGACTACTATCCCATCTCCAGCGAAAGAAGTCCGCAATCCCAATTCCAGACCAAGTATTTTCAACGAACCGCTCTACAATCGTGGTAAAAAGCCCAGTGAAACTGCACCAGTTACCACACCCACACAGCCAGAAACAGAAGTTCCCACTGTTAAACCCACCCCAACAGCACCTCTAACCGAAACAAAACCAACTAAAAATTTAGTAGTTTTGGCCAATGAGAATGGATCTTTTACAATCCTTATTAAAGCTTTAGCAGCAGCAGGACTGACAGATACTTTACAGGGAGATGGTCCTTTTACCATTTTTGCTCCCACAGATGCAGGATTTAAAGAATTACCAGCAGACGCATTAAGGGATTTATTGAAGCCAGAAAATAAGGAAGTATTGGTGAAAATTTTAACCTATCATGTAGTCCCAGGTAAGGTACTCTCCACTGAATTAAAATCTGGGGAAGTAAAAAGCGTAGAAGGGGGTGCTATTAATGTTAAAGTTGATCCAAAAGCAGGTGTAAGTGTCAATGATGCCAAGGTAACTCAGGCAGATATCCAAGGTAAGAATGGTGTTATTCATGCAATTGATAAAGTGATCCTGCCTCCTGATTTATAGATTTTTAGTATTTGATTGATCAAAATCCGTAAGTTAAAATCCCCGAATTTATCAAAAACTGGGGATTTTACTATGGGAAAAGACTCAGTTTAAACTGGACTTTTTTGAAGAAATAGCCATCAAACTAACGAGCTTTAGCAGTAGCCTTAGCTTCAGTTTGCTTCGCTTCTTGAACTAACTGCATCATCAACTGTTCCAGCTTTTGTGCTGTCTGTTCTTCTTGGTGTAAGTTTTGCTCTAACAACTGGACAACTTGGTTTTGTCCCATTTGTTCCGCTACCTTAATTAAACCACGATAACAAACTATTTCCAATTGTTCAATCTTACTATGCCATTCTGCCAATCCTAAGTCGATAATTTTGGGATTATCGGCAGCTAAAAGGGCAAATCTTTGACCTTCACTAATTAAACCAACCGCAAGATCACAGGTAATTCGTTGTGGTTGCTCTCCTAAAATAGATAAAACCTGTTTCAGGTTTTCGATATGCTGTTCAGTTTCTGGAATATGTGGCTCAATCACAGCTTTCAATTTACTATTTTGACAACATTGCCACATCATTTGCTGGGCTTCTAAGAAGCGATTTTCAGCATCGTACATGATGTTCATTTCATAGATAAACTGCTGTTGTAAGCTGGTGATTTTTTTCGTCCCTGGACGCTCGCTAACTAAAACCATGATGATTCTCCTAATGGTATTTCGCTGCCTTTAACAGTCGTTCCATTAACCCTACGTCTAGTCCGACCAATTCTCTTCTTACTAAAGACACAGTAAGGGTGTGAAGTTTAATTGTGATTGCAGTGACAATATCAGACAAAAGTCTGAACTATGATTTATGTGATTAATTTGATTTAGATGATTAATGGGTTTTTTATCCCCAAAATCATCCAAATCATCCAAATCATCCAAATCACAGTTTAGACTGCTGAAAGCTGCTGTATCCACTACTTAAGTGCTATTGAGGAAATTTCATTTTAAAGCTTCCTTCAACAAATCCCGATGTAAAAAAGCTCCATTTATTAAAGATTGAATTTTATGAGGTGACAAAGATTCCCCATGATAATAATAATTAATCCAACTTTTACTAATTAAATGTATATCATCTGGTAAATCCTTTAAATCCCAACCAGGTATTTCTAAATCTTCCATTAATCGGTTAACTTTGGGATCATAACTCAATGCAAAACAACGTGAACCTTCACTTGCTGCCATAATTAAACTATGGAGACGCATTCCTATGGACATTTCCACACCGCGAAATACACCTTTTAAAATTTGTGGATCTTCGGAACAAATAACTCTACTCACATCTGGTAATTGAGTATGAATTTTTTCCGCAATTCCTAGATCTTCACTTTTTTGAAATGGCAATAATAAAATAAAAGATTGGGTTTCTTTCTGCAAATTAACTAAAGCTTGAGTTAAATTTGTTAACCGCTTTTCTGTCAATTGAGGATGATTTCTTAAAGTAACTGCAATTCTGGGTTTTGGTAAATCTACTAATTCTGGGACTGGCTTTGAATCTAACGCCCAAACCGGGTCAGGGGCAAGGATATGCGGTATACTCCAATCTGATAATAACCGAGAACTAGAGCGATCGCGCACACTCACTTGAGTACAACCTGTAAAATTTCCCTTTGCTAACCAACGAGTTTGGAAATGCAACAAAGGACCTATACCCTGTCCCCAAGCCACAGTTTTCAAACCCATAACTTGAGCTAAAGCCATCAATCCGCCATAATAAAAAGGGCTAATCAGACTGGTAGCATCTTGAATTAAACTACCACCACCCCAAACAAAAGCATCACAAGAACGCAAAGCCTTTAAGACTGAGAAAATCGCCATGCGGTTGTAACATTCCACACCATAACGCCGATGAGTTTCTTCAGGATTTCCAGAAAGCACCACAGGAGTAACATCAAGTGGTAGCATTTGCAGAAGTGTGGCTAACAAAGCTTCATCACCACCATTACCCTTACCGTAATACCCAGACAATAAAACCCGCATTTTCCCCATTTTAAATTTTAGATTTTAGATTAATTATGCACGCCCTTTCGATTCCCACCTGGATAATTCATATTTCTAGCGTCATTGAGTGGATAGCCGCAATTTGGCTAATTTGGATATACGGTGAACTTACAGAAAATCGGAGTTGGTGGGGATTGTCCTTTGCCATGTTACCAGCTTTAATTAGCGCAATGTGTGCTTGTACTTGGCATTATTTCGACAATTCCGAATCATTAGAATGGTTAGTCACCCTACAAGCTACCATGACATTAGTTGGTAACTTTACTCTCTGGGCAGCAGCTTATCTAATTTGGCGTTCTACCAAGTCTACAAGCCCCATTGAGACACAATCTATCAAATCAGAACAATGATATCAAAAGAAACCCTCTTTGCCCTCTCTCTCTTTCCCTATCTGGGTTTCTTGTGGTTTATTAGCCGCGTTCCCCAAATGCCACGTTTAGCACTATATGGATTTTACGGCACATTGGTATTTGTCGCCATCACCATCCCTGCCGCCATTTACGCCAAAGTCCAGTACGGAGAACAACTAGCCAATGTAGACTGGTTACATGGCAGTGCCGAAGTTTTTTTAACCCTTGCTAACATCTTACTAGTCTTAGGTTTTCGCCAAGCAGTACAGGAATTAGGGAACAGGGAACAGGGAACAGGAAACAGGGAATAGAAAGAATTACCAATTACCAATTACCAATTACCAATTACCAATTACCAATTACCAATTACCAATTACCAATTATGGAAGTAATCCCCGCAATTGATTTACTAGAAGGTCGCTGTGTGCGACTATATAAAGGAGACTACGAGCGATCGCAAGTATTCAGCGAAAACCCCGTTGAAGTAGCGAAAATGTGGGCAGACCAAGGCGCGACAAGACTACATTTAGTTGATTTAGACGGCGCAAAAGCTGGGAAAATCGTCAACTTAGCCGCCATTGAAGCCATTAGAAATAATCTTGATATACCCATTGAAGTTGGGGGCGGATTGCGCGATCGCTCCAGTGTTGTACAATTATTCAACTTGGGTGTAAATTGGGCAATTCTCGGCACTGTCGCCGTCGAACAACCTCAATTAGTCCAAGAACTTTGTCAAGAATTTCCCCAACAAATTATTATTGGCATAGATGCCCGTAACGGCTTAGTCGCAACTCGCGGTTGGTTAGAAACATCAACAGTATTAGCCACCCAACTAGCAGTACAGATGCAAGAACTAGGTGCAGCAGCCATCATTTACACTGATATCAACCGTGACGGCACACTAGAAGGACCCAACTTAGACGCATTACGAGAACTCGCAGCGGCAATTTCCATACCCGTAATTGCTTCCGGTGGCGTAAGTTCCGTCACCGATTTATTAAGTTTATTAGCTTTAGAACCCCAAGGTGTAACAGGTGTGATAGTTGGTAAAGCCTTGTATACTGGTGATATTCTCCTCAAAGAAGGATTACAAGCTATTGGTCCGGGAAGACTGCAAGATATACCACCAGATTTCGGTATTTCTAGCATTGCTTAAAATGAATTAGCAATATAAAAAAACCTGTAGGGGCGCAGGGTCTGCGCCCTTGATTGTATTGATTATTGCTAGTATTGTATTAGGATTATATTTACTCAATAAATTAGTAATTTTATGCCAAGAAAAGACCAGGGTTGGGTGACATTTCAAACATCCGAAGAAGAACGCAAGATATTAGAAGAATTTTGTCAAAACTCCCAGCGGACTAAAACTGAGATTTTGCGGGAATTAGTGCGGGGACTTAATAAATATTCAGCACCGTCCATATCATTATCAACTTCACAGGAAAAAGCAGAAACTAAGCATCCTGAATGGGAAATTGTTAGTCCCAAAAAAGCATTAAAAGTGAGTTCGCGTAATGTTTTGAAAGGAGTAGTGAAACGAGTCACAACTGGAAGTGTAAATACAGAAATAACTCTAGAAATTGTTCACAAAGTTGAGTTAACTTCCATGATTACTAGAGTTTCCGCTGAAGAATTAGAATTATCTGAAGGTACAGAAGCCTATGCTGTGATTAAATCTAATGATATTGTGATTGCCAAAGATTAGAAATACTGTTTTTGGAACTTAGATTCCCGACTTCTTTAATAAGTCGGGAATCTTTTTGTTTACTAAGCCTCGACTTTTACACCTTTCCAGAAAGCAACATAACCTTCTATATTTTTAGCTTTTTCCTTAGTGCTAGGATAATACCAAGCTGCATCTTTGTTAACTTGTCCATTAACTTCGACACTGTAGTAACTAGCAACCCCTTTCCAGGGACAAGTGGTATGAGTGCTACTGTCTGTAAAGTATTGCTTGTTAATAGCGTCAGCAGGGAAATAATGATTGTTTTCGACAACTACGGTATTATTGCTTTCGGCTAAAATAGCGCCATTCCAAATTGCTTTCATGATTTGAGTTTAAAAAAGTTCACAATTTATATCTTGGCATTTTTTAGGGGAATTGTGTTAGTATTGGGGAGAAACTGAGGATAGCAGCTAAAAACAGCCTTTCCACAGACAAAATAACCTTGATTTTTAGTATCCAACTTACCTCAAATTAAATTTATGGGATTGATAATAACTACAGCTATTGCAACTGCTATTGCAACTGCTATTGCTACAATAGGCATGAAATCTCTGGAAAAGATAGGTGAAAATACTGGTGATATGATCTGGGGAAAAGTAAATCAATTAATCAATAAGTTACGTCAGAAGAAGTTAGCACCACAATTAACTGCGGCTGTGGACGCAAATACAACCCAGTTATTAGATTATGGTCAAGCTGTCATAGAATTAACAGAAGCTATCCAGGACGAGGAAATTAAACAAGCGGTTTTAGATTTGGAAAGTTCAGTGAATACTGATACCTCAAAGACTGCTGAAGAAATTAAAAAGAAAGCAGAAGAAATTAAAAATCACCCTTCAGTTATTAATAATAATACAAAATTGGCAGAAATAATGACCGCAGACAGGGGGGGAATCATTGGTCAAACAAATATAGTTAATAGCCCAACTTATAATTACTGACTAAACTCGTCTGAAGGGGAAGGTCAGACAAAGTCACCCCCCATTAACTGTCCAGAAATCTGCCGCGAAAAGTTGCAAGAACGGCAAAAATTAACCACAAATCCCCTTACTTGCGCTGAGGGGGTAACTTTTAATTTGCCAGATATTTATATAGAAATGGGTTTAGTAGAACGGAAAAAACAACCCAAACACAATCATAATCAAGATATTTCTCCAGAAAAAGGTTCAGCACTTTATCAAGAGACAGAAATAACTCAAAAATATGAACATAATGAATTTTTAACCCAAGTTTTTCACAAGAAAGATACTAAAAAAAGTCAAGGTAAACGCATTGCAATTATTGGTGAACCGGGAGCGGGTAAAACTACATTACTACAAAAAATTGCTGATTATTTATCTAAGAAAAATTCAGAATCAATTATTATTTGGGTATCTTTAGCAGAGTTAGAAAATGGAAAATTAAAAGATTATTTAGATGAAATTTGGTTACGGAATGCTGTTGAGAGAAGTAAAATATCAGAAATTACAAAAGACATTAAAGATGATTTTATTGGCCAATTTAATCAAGACAAAGTATGGTTATTATTAGATGGTTTAGATGAAATGTCTACAAATTCTAGTAATATTTTAACAGATATTGCTCGACAAATTCGGGAAGGTGGATATATTAATCAAGCGCGAATTGTTTTAACTTGTCGGTTAAATTTATGGGATGGTGGTAACAATCAACTTTCTAATTTTGATACCTATAGAAATTTAGATTTTTCTTATCCTGAACAGGTAGAACAGTTTATTAATAACTGGTTTACTTTTCAAAAAAAAGCAGAAGCGGGTAGAAAGTTATTTAATACTTTAAAAGAACCTGGTAGAGAACGGATTCAAGATTTAGTTAAAAATCCTCTGCGGTTAACACTACTTTGTTTAAATTGGCAAGGAAGAGAGGCAAAATTACCAGATACACAAGCAGAATTTTATCAGCAATTAGTTGATAATTTTAACGGATGGAAACAAGATGAATTCGCGCAAATAAGCGAAACACAACGTCAAGAACTAATTACTGATCTAGGTAAATTAGCAAGGGAAGCAATAGATCGGGAAACCTCTCGTTTCCGCTTGCTGGATGGGTTCGTTAAAAAGTTTTTAGGTGATGATAAACTAACATTAGCCCTAAAATTAGGTTGGCTTAATAAGATTGGAATGGATATAAAGGGAAAACCTGTTTATGCTTTTTTCCATACCTCATTTCAAGAATATTTTGCAGCAATAGCAATTAATGATTGGGATTTCTTCTTACCGAAAACCCATAAAAATAAACCCATAGAAGCACAAAAATACCGCATTTTTGAACCTCAGTGGAAACAGACAATATTGCTGTGGTTAGGACGACCAGAAGAAAATCTAAGAACTCAAAAAGAACAGTTTATTGAGGCATTAATTGAGTTTAAAGATGGCTGTGGAAAATATCAGGGTAAAGGTTTTTATGGATATCGAGCCTATTTTTTAGCTGCTGGGGGCATAGCCGAATTTAAACATTGTTCTCAAGCAGATAAAATAGTCAAGCAGATTATTAATTGGAAATTCGATAATAGTGTTAGTAATATTCATGATCAAGCAGATGTAGCCCTACAAGAAACAGACCGGCAAAAAGCGATCGCTGCTTTAATAAAATTAATCAACACATCACAGGATGAGGGTATCCGTCATCAGGCGACTGAAAGCTTAGGGAAAATAGGCGTTGGTAATCCAGTTGCGATCGCTGCTTTAATAAAATTAATCAACACATCACAGGATGAGGGTATCCGTCGGCAGGCGGTTGTTAATTTGGGAAAAATAGGCGGTGGTAATACAGATGCAATTACTGCTTTCGTAGAGTCAATCAAGATATTACAAGTACAAGAATATTTCACCCATAGGTTCGTGGCTGAAAGCCTAGAAAATATAGGTATTGGTAATGTAGATGCGATCGCCGCTCTGGTAAAATTAATCGAGACATCAAAGGATCAGTTTATCCGTGTATGTGCGGCTCTTAGTTTAGGGAAAATACACCCTGATAATCCAGTTGCGATCGCAGCTTTGGTAGAATTAATCAATACGTCACAGGATGATAATATCCGTAAGTTGGCGGCCGCAAACTTAGAGCAAATAGGCGTTGGTAATCCGGTTGTGATCGCTGCTTTCGTGAAAATAATCAATACATCACAGGATGAGGGTATCCGTTGGCGGGCGGCTCAAAGCTTATGGAAAATAGGCGTTGGTAATCCAGATGAGATCCCTGCTTTGGTAGAATTAATCAAGACATCAAAGGATAGGGTTATCCGTAGTTATGTGGCTCTTAGCCTACGGAAAATGGGCGTTGGTAATCCAGTTGTGATCGCTGCGTTGGTAGAATTAATTAACACATCACAGGATTCGTGGTATACCCGTAGTTGGGCGGCTGAAAGCTTAGGAATAATAGACCCTGGTAATCCAGTTGCGATCGCTGCTTTGGTAGAATTAACTAACACATTACCAGATGCTTTCATCCGTGGAATTGTCGCTGAAAGCTTAGGGAAAATAGGAGTTGGTAATGCAGAAGCGATCACGGCTTTGGTAAAATTAATCAATACATCACAGGATGAGCAGACACTTAGGAACGCATCTGAAAGCTTAGGAAAAATAGACCCTGGTAATGCAGAAGCGATCGCTGCTTTGGTAAAATTAATCAATACATCACAGGATATTTTTATCCGTAATTATGTGACTGAAAGTTTAGGGAAAATAGGCATTGGTAATCCAGTGGCGATCGCTGCTTTGGTAAAATTAATTAACACATCACAAGATGAGGAGACCCATATATGGGCGGCTTATAACTTAGACGAAATAGATCCTGGTAATGCAGATGCGATCGCTGCTTTAGTAAAATTAATTAACACATCACAGGATAATAAGACCCTTAGGTTGGCAGCTTATAACTTATACGAAATAGACCCTGGTAATGCAGAAGCGATCGCTGCTTTGGTTGAATTAATCAACACATCACAGGATGGGGGTATCCGTAGGTTGGCGGCTGATAGCTTAGGGAAAATAGGCGTTGGTGATCAACCTATGGTAATTAAAGCCATAAGTGGTTATCAGCTAACTAATGAACATTATCAACTCATTGGGAAAATCGCCCAAAATATGCTTTATCCAGAATTTTATCAGACTTGGCATCAACCTTCCTCTTTTACTCGTTTATTCCGCACTGTCAAAAGCATTTTCTATAGTATTTCCAAGAGATAGAAAAACTTCCTTAAACTTCAGAATAATATCGAAACCCGAATAAATATAGTACCACCGGAATACAGATAGTACCATAGTACCGAATAATATCGAAACCGGATCATAACCCAATAATTAGTCGGTTTTAACCGACTTTAGCTATTAGACAGGGAATTAATTCCCTGGCTAAAGCTAGTTCAGGTTTAACCGTTTTAGGAATAAAATGATCAACTTCTGGCCTACCTGTGTCATAAGGAATCCATTGTGTTGATAGTATTTTTCCAAGAAATCTTTAATTTCTTTATTAAGAGATATTTCAATAGTATTCCCTACAGGTAATCGTAATTGCTTAAATTTTAGAAAAGTAATTCCCCAAAAAGAATCTACCTTTTCTAAATGTTTCAGAGACTCCTTAATTTGATCAATACTAATAAACATAAGTTTATCCGGTTCGCTTTTTTTAAATTAATCTGAATAAATCAGATGTTAAATTCTTTCACAAAATAGCAAAATACAAAATCCTGGGTAATTATTAAAACTAGCTTACCTAGTTTATGACAAAAAACATCCAACAGACACAACTTACCAGAACTAACGCAAAAACTCTCTAAAACTCTTCTTTCTTCGCTACCTTCGCTCCTTCGTGGTTCGTTTATTCAATCTAAATATATAATAGTGCCAGTGCGATCGCTCAGATATCACTATATCGCTGTTGATAGCTTGAATGCAAAACCACCTCTAATTATTCTCACAGACAACGGCGAAATTGTTACAATCCTAATATCTTCATCACAACTCAGACACGCAGCAGCCATCTACCATGCTTCAGTACCCCCACTTAGAAAAAGCCTTAAAACATCATTTTGGTTATGATCAATTTCGCCCTGGACAACGGCAAATTATCGAAGAAGCCTTAGAAAATCGTGATTTAATGGTAGTCATGCCCACAGGTGGGGGTAAATCTCTGTGTTTTCAATTACCGGCACTTTTGAAACCCGGTTTAACAGTGGTAGTCTCACCATTGATAGCCTTAATGCAAGATCAAGTAGAAGCACTGCGAACTAATAATATTTCTGCCACATTTCTGAATAGTAGTCTTAATGCCTATAAAGTTCGCTCCCGTGAAGAAGCGATCATGAATGGTAAAATAAAATTACTTTATGTCGCCCCAGAACGCCTCGTTAGTGAACGATTTCTCCCGCTCTTAGACGTAGTTAAAGAAAAAGTCGGAATTTCCACCTTTGCCATAGATGAAGCCCATTGTGTCTCAGAATGGGGGCATGATTTCCGCCCAGAATATCGGCAATTAAGATTACTCAGAAAACGTTATCCTGATGTACCGACAATTGCTCTGACTGCTACCGCTACAGATAGAGTCAGGGCTGATATTATCGAACAATTAGGATTAAAACAACCCAGTATTCATATTGCTAGTTTTAACCGTCAAAATCTTCATTATGAAGTCCGTTCTAAAAGTAATCGTGCTTATGCCGAATTATTAGAAATAGTTAGAGAAAATGAAGGTTCAGGAATTATCTATTGTTTAACTCGCAAAAAAGTTGATGAAATAACTTTAAAACTCCAAAATGATAAAGTTTCAGTTTTGCCTTATCATGCTGGTTTAAGTGATGATGAAAGATCAAAAAATCAAACTCGGTTTATTCGGGATGATGTGCGGGTAATGGTAGCCACAGTTGCCTTTGGTATGGGTATTAATAAACCTGATGTGCGGTTTGTGGTGCATTCCGATTTACCGCGAAATTTAGAAAGTTATTATCAGGAATCAGGACGAGCCGGCAGAGATGACGAACCTTCCAAATGTACATTATTTTTCAATTATGGTGATATTAAAACCATTGAGTGGAGTATTAATCAAAAACCAGATCCCCAAGAACAATTAATAGCTAAACAGCAACTAAGACAGGTAATTGATTATGCAGAAGGTACAGACTGTAGACGCACAATTCAATTAAGTTATTTTGGGGAAAGATTTCCGGGAAATTGTGGAAATTGTGATAATTGTCTTTATCCTAAACCTGTCCAAGATTGGACAATTGAAGCCATGAAATTTCTATCTTGTGTGGCCAGGTGTAAAGAAAGATATGGAATGTTACATATTATTGATATATTAAGAGGCGCGAAAAATCAGAGAATTGTTGTTAATAAACATGATCAACTTTCTACCTATGGAATTGGCAAAGATAAAACAGTAGATGAATGGCGAATGTTAGGAAGATCACTTTTACATCAAGGGTTAATAGAACAAACCGCAGACGGTTATTCAATTTTAAAACTTAATGCTTTGAGTTGGGAAGTAATGCGAAAACAACGCCCAGTTTCCATTGCTGTTCCTATAGCCAAGAAAATTACGTGGGAAGAGGGAAATGTCAAAGCAGCAGATGTAGAAGTGCTAATGCAAAAATTGCGATCGCTTAGGAAAGAACTCGCAGACGAACAAGCAGTACCACCCTACGTCATCTTCCATGATTCTACCCTCAAATTAATGGCACAAAGCCAACCAAAAACCTTAGATGAATTTGGCAATCTTTCCGGGGTTGGTAGTCATAAATTATCTCAATATGGCGAAAGATTCTTAGCAGAAATTCAAAAATACCGCCAAGAACAAGGGTTACAAGAAAAGACGATTCATCGAGTTAGTTCCTCACCCCATTCTCACTCACCTTCTGATACAGAATTAACAACATTGGAATTATATAATCAGGGTTTGAGTATTGAAAACATCGCTAAACAACGCAACGTTAAAACTGCCACAATTATCAATCATCTCTCCAATTTAATTGAGAAAAAACAACCTGTAGATTTAAGTAAATTAGTCCCCTTAGAACGCCAAAAGAAAATCTGGAACGTCTTAGAAATTGTTGGTGATATTGCCCTCACACCCATTCGGGAAAATTTAGGTGAAAGCTACAGTTTTGACGAAATTCGTTTAGTTAGAGCAAAATGGCGCAGAGAAAAACAAAAAACCATTAAAGATGATATTGATTTTTAGTTTTTTGCCGATAAAGCCAGAGATAGCAGCTTTGGTAAAACCAAACAAATAGCCGTATTCAATATTGTTAAAAATAGACCATCAAATAAAGTCATAAATAACTCTCCCTGTGATAACTACATCTTGATTTTGCATTCTAAACACCATTTTTGAATTTTTGAATGTCTTTGACTTGCATAAGTAAATTAAATACTTGCAACTTTTCTATTCCCTGTTATGTATAGCAATCCTGTCTGATTTGTGAAAATTGATGTTTTTACCGAGAATTACAGCGGTTTCCGCTCTTATGAGGGACAAAGTTGAATCATGAAACTCTTGTAGTGCGGGCATCTTGCCCGCTAGATATGTACCTCATAACACCAGGAAGTGCTGTATTAATAGCGCAGAGAAGAAAATAAATATATTCACAAATAATTGAGGATTGCTATTATTCGCTAATATTCTCTTTAATTAGGAGAACATTGGGAACAAAAATCCGGACTAAATTTACAAGATTGACTACCAGTTAATCCGTAGGCTGTACAATATGGGAAACTGGTCATTTCCATTTTGGCGGATTTGCAACTAGGAGTAAGGGCAAATGGTTGAGATTGTTGAGGTTTACGAACCAAAACCATAGATAGCAGCCTAGGCAAAGCCAAACAAGCCCCAGCATTGATGACGGTGAGCAATAATACATCCATCAAATCTATAGGGAATCACCCCCAAATGAAATTACATGAACACAGTTTGACTAAAACTAAAATATATGGCAATGTCCTAAGACTCAACCATAGTATTTAGTTTATATAAAATCAGTTTAGCATAGATTTTTATATATGGAACGGTGATAATTCAGTAATTGTGATCAATTAATGTGTAAACTAAAGATTAAATAGTTGGTTATTAATTGAATTTAACATCAGCATTTATGACACAAAACCAATCGGCAACTTCTTTTTTGGCTAACATTTCTGAGCGAGAACGTCTGGCATTACAGAGTTTAGTAGATTACACAAACGTCGAGTCACTCCCAGAAATTTGGACTTTAGCTGCCAGGAAATTTGGTAATATTGTTGCCCTGCATAACCCCCACTCCAAACCAGAAGTAAAAATTACCTATAGTCAGTTGTCAGGGCAAATTCAACAATTTGCGGCTGGTTTACAGACATTAGGCATCAATATAAACAATAGCGACACTCTTCCCTATGGTGAACGGGTTTCCCTCATTGCTGATAACAGTCCCCGCTGGTTTATTGCCGATCAAGGTATAATGACCGCTGGAGCGGTAAATGCAGTCCGTAGCGCTCAAGCAGAACGAGAAGAATTACTCTATATTATTTCCCATAGTGGCAGTACCGCATTAGTAATTGAGGATCTCAAAACTCTAAATAAGTTAGGAGAAAGCTTAAATGAATTACCGATTAAGCTGGTAGTTCTCCTTTCTGATGAAGTACCACCCACAGAACGCAATTTTCCAGTGGTGAACTTTTCCCAATTATTAGATATTGGTAGTAACAACACTTTAATAGCTACCAAACAAAGCAGCGAAAGTTTAGCAACCCTAATTTATACCTCTGGTACTACGGGAAAACCCAAGGGTGTGATGCTATCTCACAAAAATTTGCTGCACCAAGTTAAAAACTTAGGAACAGTAGTACAACCCAAAAAAGGAGATATTGCCCTCAGTATTTTGCCCACATGGCATAGTTATGAACGCAGTGGAGAATATTTCCTACTTTCTCAAGGTTGTACCCAAATTTACACTAATTTGCGTTCTGTGAAAGGGGATTTAAAGAAATTTAAACCCAATTACATGATTGCTGTTCCTCGACTATGGGAATCAATTTATGAAGGAGTGCAAAAGCAATTCCGCGAACAACCAGCCAAAAAACAAAGTTTGGTGAAGTTCTTACTAGAAATGAGCCAGAAATATATTGAAGCACGGCGTATTTGCCAGGGATTGAGTTTAAATCACATTCACGCTTCATTTATTGAACGTTCCCAAGCCAAAATAACAGAATTGGGTTTATTATTATTCCATGCACTCGGTGAAAAATTAGTTTATGCCAAAGTGCGAGAAGCTACTGGCGGCAACATCAAGCACGTTATTAGTGGTGGTGGGGCGCTACCTGCATATATAGATAACTTTTTTGAAATTGTTGGGGTGGAAATTTTACAAGGTTATGGTTTAACAGAAACCTCACCAGTAACTAATGCTCGTCGTCCTTGGCGAAATTTACGGGGTTCTTCAGGACAACCCATTCCCGGTACAGAAGTGAAAATTGTCAATCCTGAGACTCGTCAACCTCTACCAGTGGGAGAACGGGGTTTAGTCCTGCTCAAAGGGCCACAAATCATGCAGGGCTATTATCAAAATCCCGAAGCCACAACCAAAGCCATAGACACAGAAGGTTGGTTTGATAGCGGTGATTTAGGTTGGGTAACTCCTGAAAATGACTTAGTATTAACAGGTAGAGCAAAAGACACCATTGTTTTAACCAATGGGGAAAACATCGAACCCCAGCCCATAGAAGATGCTTGTTTAAGATCACCCTATATTGACCAAATCATGTTAGTAGGGCAAGATCAACGGAGTATTGGCGCTTTGATTGTTCCCAACCTAGAAGCCTTAGAAAAATGGGCAGAAACTCAAAATAATAGTCAAAAAATTGACTTAGAGAGTAAAATAGTCCAGGATTTGTTTCGTCAGGAATTAAATCGGGAAGTTCAAAACCGTCCCAGCTACCGAGCCGATGATCGTGTTGGACCGTTCAAACTCATTGAGGAACAATTCTCAATTGAAAATGGACTCATGACACAAACGCTCAAAATCCGTCGTCACGTTGTCATGGCCCGATATTGCGATATTATTAACGCAATGTTTGCCAAATAATTCCCTAAATCGCAGATAATCTTTCAGAACTTAATGGAGATATAGGGAAGCAGAGGAAAGGAATTTTCTTTTTTCTTTCTCCTAACTCCCCTCCACACTACAAACTATTTAAGAGTGAACGGACAATTTTTATGGATGTTTCCAACCCTCAATTGCTTTTAAAACGCCCGATTAATGTCAAAGCCATAGTTACTAGTCTCTGGAAAGAGGAAGTACAACAGCAACTACAAGGTCAAATTAATCAAGTTGACCAACAACTGCAACAATTAGACGTTGAAGGACAAAGAGCAGTTAGCGCCATTCAAAAACAGAGTGTGCAACCACCAGGACCCCAAACACTCCAACAAATTGACAACATTCAACTGCAAGTCAGTCAAAAGAAAAGTGAACTTCTAGAGCAGAAAAACCAAATGCTGCAAAACCTCCAGCAAGTACAATTATTGGAATTAGATCAAGAAGTTAATCAATTTCAAATGGAAAGCTTTTTCCGGATTGAACTAGGTGATAATTTGATTAGTAAAATGCAGGTTGAAGTTGTCCTCCGTGATGGTATTGTCGAAGAAATTCGCGGAGATATCTAACATTAGCACTGAAGTAGAAGTTTAGCATATCTCGTTCCCAGTCTCTGACTGGGAATGCTATCACAGAGGCTCTGCCTCTACAGTTACAAGCTTATCCATGAAGTTGACACCAATCAGCATTACGCTTAACCACTACCCTGAGTAGGGGGGAAATTAATAATTAAGGGAGTTGACAAATGATTTTGAATTTGTTATCATATAATTGATAAGGAAGAACTATCTTCTCATAAAAATCTATTCAACTGCCCAAAACCGCTGACAATCAAGTAATCGGTTGTGTTTTGTGCAGAAAAACAGATAGTTATCAATCATCTGATTTTTCCAAAAAATCACCCACTTGATCACAAAACTGTTAAAATTCGTAGATTGAAGTCCATATATAATTGATTCTGAAACCACCATATCATGAGCATTAACGAAGTATTTATGCCGGCGCTGAGTTCCACCATGACCGAAGGCAAAATTGTCTCCTGGGTCAAGTCGCCTGGAGATAAAGTGGAGAAAGGCGAAACAGTGGTGGTTGTCGAATCAGATAAAGCTGATATGGACGTGGAAACCTTCTATGAAGGATATCTTGCCCATATCATTGTTCCCGCCGGTGAAACTGCCCCAGTCGGCGCAGCGATCGCATACATTGCCGAAACAGAAGCAGAAATCGCCACAGCCCAGTCCTTAGCCAACGCAGACGGTGCTGCTGCTCCCTCCACACCTGCCCCTATACCCGTACCCGCTGCCGCAATTGCCGCCCCTGCCACCCCATCTCAAAATGGTTCTAACCATGAACCCGGCAGAGTCGTAGTTTCACCCCGCGCTCGCAAACTAGCCAAAGAACTCAAAGTTGATTTAAATACTCTCACAGGTAGTGGTCCCTACGGTCGTATTGTGGCGGAAGATATAGAAGTGGCAGTCGGTAAAGTCCAACCCGTTACTACCCCCGTTGTCACTCCCGCACCTGCACCTGTAGCCGCACCTGCACCTGTAGCCGCACCTGTACCCGTAGCTGCACCTGCACCTGTCGCCACACCAGTAGTTACTAGTGCCGTTCCTGGTCAAGTAGTGCCATTCACAACCTTACAAAATGCAGTAGTTCGGGGCATGGTAGCCAGTTTATCTGTACCTGTGTTCCGTGTCAGTTACACAATTAGCACCGATGGACTCGATAAACTTTACAAACAAATTAAGTCTAAAGGTGTGACAATGACCGCGCTATTAGCCAAAGCTGTAGCCATAACATTACAAAAACACCCCATCCTTAATGCCAGCTACTCAGATCAAGGAATTGTCAATCACCCTAATATTAACGTTTCTGTCGCCGTAGCCATGGATGATGGTGGTTTAATCACACCCGTTTTACAAAATGCAGATGCAGTTGATATCTACTCTTTATCTCGCAATTGGAAATCTTTAGTAGAACGCGCTAGAGCTAAACAACTACAACCAGTAGAATATAACAGCGGTACTTTCACCCTCTCCAACTTGGGAATGTTTGGTGTAGATACCTTTGATGCCATTTTACCGCCTGGACAAGGTTCTATCTTAGCCATTGGCGCATCACGTCCCCAAGTAGTAGCCACAGCCGACGGCCTATTTGGTGTCCGTCAACAAATGCAAGTAACTGTTACCTGTGATCATCGTATCATTTATGGTGCTGATGCCGCCGGATTCTTGCAAGACTTAGCAAAATTGATTGAAACCAATCCTCAGTCTTTGACAATGTAAGCACTAATACTCAGATCCCCGACTTCTTTAAGAAGTCGGGGATCTCAAAAGGGGATCTATAAAAAATATAAACATATACAAATTCCAGATTCTAAGAACTAACATGAAAACAAACAATTAATTAAAAACTGGTGTGTTATGACCATTAAAAAAGAATTCAACAGCTTTGAAGAAATGCTATCTGGTTCAGATGTACCCGTATTGGTAGACTTTTATGCTGACTGGTGTGGTCCTTGTCAAATGATGGTGCCAATTTTAGAACAAGTCAACAGTCAATTGAAAAACCGTTTGCGGATTGTCAAGATTGATACGGAAAAGTATACAGAATTAGCCAGCCGATACGGGATTGCGGCTTTACCAACCTTGGTACTATTTAAGCAAGGACAGCCTGTAGATAGAATTGAAGGTGTTGTGCAAGCACCACAATTAGTACAACATCTGCAAACAAAGCTTTAACATTTAACATAAGTAGGTGAACACAATAAAACCAATCTGTGTAAAGAAAAGTAAAATCGCCTAAACTCTCTTCACTCTTGCATGATTGCCTTTTGCCTTGCCATAACGACAATTTTCAACGCCAACCTACTTAGTTACTGTCTTCAATAGACATCTCCGAAAAATATTGTAGAGACGTTCCATGGAACGTCTCTACAAGGGTTTAAAGTCACGCACATTTAATTCTCGGAGATGTTTAATTAAGGTTTGCTGAAAAAGTTGTCTGTGAAGGTAGGGCTTTAGCAGTGATTATAGGTGTCAAGTTAACGTTAAACGGGCGGTTAGAAACCGCGTCTACACAGGCAAAACCCACCTGCGTGGGTTTCAATTCTTGATTTTTCCTTAGTCCGCGCAGGCGGTCACTGAGCTTGTCGAAGTGCGGACTTTGTTTGTGTAGCAAGCCCAGCCCTAATTAGATATGCCAAATCCCGCGTCTCTATGACAGCACTGTGTGTTTCTTCTTTTGCCCCTTTGTGCCTACATCTGCGGGATATCTAAGAGAGATTGCGCGAAACAAAATCATGAAATTGATTCTGGAAAATCCACGCTATCTTGAATAAAGGGCGTTGCTGATTAAGGGTATGAATTTTAGTCTCACGCAAAGGCGCAATCACGCTTCGTGATCTCGAAGAGTAGACTCAAAGGTAAGAGTTTTAAAGGTTCAATTTGGGAATTTCATACCTCAATATGGCTAATGCCTCCGGCACGCTACCGCGAACGCCACGCAGGCTATCAGCAACGCCGAATAAAGAATATCCAAGGAGTGCATCTTTTTATGAAAGGCAAACAAGTTTTACTTACAGGTGGCACAGGTGGACTAGGTTTGGGTGTAACACCCGCAGTTATAGCCCAAGGTGCAGATGTGATTATTCCTTATCGTAATCCTAAAGATGTAGAACGGCTCAAAGGAATTATTGCCCCGGCGGATTTTGCCAGAATTCATTTTATTCCTGCTAATTTAGAAGATGAAGCCTCAGTAGAAAAACTTGTCAGTCGCATGACAAAAGTAGATGTGTTAATTCATTTAGTTGGTGGATTTTCTAAAGGAAAAACTCACGAATACAGCTTTTATGATTGGAAACAGGAAATAGATATCAACTTAAATACAACTTTTTTGACTTGCAAATATAGCCTTAAAAGTATGTTAGAAAACGGCTATGGGCGGATTGTTACCGTCAGTTCTCGCGCTGGTGCTGAACCAGCAGGACAATTAGCGGCTTATTCTGCGGCCAAAGCTGGAGTGATAGCCTTAACAAAAGCGATAGCCGATGAAACCAAAGGTACTAACATTACCGCTAATACCATTCTCCCCAGTGTCATTGATACCCCCGCTAACAGAGTAGGTACACCCACAGAAATCGCTGATAAATGGGTAAAACCCGAATCTATTGCCCAAGTTATTTGTTTTTTAGCCTCAGAAGCAGCCAAGGATGTCCGTGGTGCAGCAATTCCCGTTTATGGCAATTTGTGAAATACACCAGCAATTGACTTTTTTCGAGAATCTGCGGTAATCTTCCATTAAGACTAATAATCGAAATTTTCAAAGCTAAAATACAGGTATTACTTAACTACAACTTAGTATGAAATTCAATGTCACGATTGATCGAGATGAAGATGGTGTCTGGATTATTGAATGTCCTAGTATTCCTGGTTGCATTAGTCAGGGAGCGACAAAAGAAGAGGCTTTAGAGAATATTCAAGATGCGATTTCTGCTTGCTTACAAGTGAGGGCAGAGATTGGCTTGCCATTGACTATTGAAACTAAACAAGTAGAAGTCTTAGTATAGTTATGGCAATGGTATAAATTGCTTGTAAACGATACAAATGCTTTTGCAAGCGATATAACCCACTAAAAAAGAAACAAGAAAAATGTAGTTGGGGTAGTCGGTTTTTGACGAGTTTAGGCATCAGAAATAGCAGTACGCCCAAGGTCAGGTCTAAACACAAAGCGTCACCCCAACAATTGTCCACCTAGGAAACCGCTACATCAGGGTTGGCAGTGCGGGTTTTTGATGCTATGCTTTTTCTAGCTTTCCATCTTGCGGCCAAGAGTAGAGCGCCGACTGCGGGAATGGTAGCGCTTCCGGAAATATCAAAGGGCACTTGTACGACAACGTGCTGGATTTGATTCGCTCCAAAATTTATGGGATTTATTTCGATATATTCGTCTGCTCCTTTATATTCGTCTGCTCCTTTGCTCCAAAAGTTTACCTTAATAATTCCAGCGTAGGTCTTAACCGCACTGTATACAAATTTTCCACCTTCTGCCTTCTCATCGTTAGACAACATCTCCGCTAATCCCGAATTTTCCCACCAAGGACTGTGCTTAATTTGAGCGATGGACTTTTCAAAATTGCCCTTATTGACTGTAATTTTATCGGCGGTTACATTTTGACCATTGACATTCAATGTAATCGCCTTAGCAGGAGACATACTAGCAAGGACACTAGCAGCAGCACTACCAACAACTAAAGGCAAAAGACGAGATAGAGTAAATTTCATCATAAGAATACCCGGTAAGCGTGAAACTCAGCGGCTTTAGCCCTGAGAGGGAAACGACACGGGCGGTTTTAACCGCTGTGAATATTTTTTCATTACCGCCTTGGAGTTGAGAAATTCGGGGTACTTTTGTGGTGTACTTTCAACGGGACAATTACCGATTCAAATTTCCCAACTCTGTACGCATAATGTGTTGCTCCGAAGAGCCTCCCATTTCTGGGGTAATGTTAGCTTCGTCAATGTTTTAAGAGCTTGTTAGGCTTGCAACACTGTTTCAGTGACTTTGAAACTGTTTAATCACAAGCGACAGAGCAGGGAACTAGCTACGCATTCCAGGGTGTCGTGACTCAAAAAACGTAGTCAGTTAAGACTTAGACTGGTCAGTACAGCTTGCAATTTCTTACAAGCTCAGTCCCTTTAGGGCTGAGTTACTGACACTAGCAATATTCAGACGAGTTGTTTGATGGATTCTGAAAACCCATAATTGACTTTATATCACACACACAACACTGCGAATTATACGTACTATATTTATTTGAAATTTTTAACTTTTCTTATCATTTCACTTTTTTTATTAATTCAACTGGCGCAGAGACGGAACTTGGGTGAAAATTCATGACAGTTTGCGAGATAATTACGAGATCCCAGCCCATCAGAAGCCATAATCGTAATCGCAAGTGAAGTGTAATTGCCTCTTGCCTCTTGCCTCTTACCTCTTGCCTCTTTCTAAATGCTATCCTGTAGCAAGTAGCAATGCTGTTATCATTGGATATTTCTGATTTAATGACTATTGCAATTGGATTGTTGACCTGATTTAGCACCAAGCTAAAAGCAGTATTATCATATCATAATAAATTTACAAAACACGCAACAGGAGACGAGTAACGCATGGGCAAGGTAGTTGGCATCGACTTGGGTACAACCAACTCAGTAGTCGCCGTCATGGAGGGTGGCAAGCCGGTGGTGATTGCCAATGCAGAAGGAATGCGAACAACCCCCTCCGTCGTTGGCTTTAGTAAAGAAGGGGAAAGGGTTGTGGGGCAAATGGCCAGACGGCAAACCGTCCTTAATCCCCAAAATACCTTTTTTGCCGTGAAACGCTTCATTGGGCGCAAATATGGGGAATTAAACCCGGATTCTAAGCGTGTTCCTTACACTATCCGCAAAGATGAAATTGGCAATATTAAAGTTGCCTGTCCCCGGCTGAATAAGGAATTTTCCCCAGAAGAAATTTCGGCTATGGTGCTGAAAAAATTAGCTGATGATGCTAGTCGTTATTTAGGTGAACCTGTTACCGGGGCTGTGATTACTGTTCCGGCTTATTTTAATGATTCCCAACGCCAAGCTACCCGTGACGCGGGTAGAATTGCTGGTTTAGATGTTTTACGGATTCTCAACGAACCCACAGCGGCATCCTTGGCTTACGGATTAGATCGAGGTTACACAGAAACTATTCTTGTGTTTGATTTGGGTGGGGGAACTTTTGATGTGTCCCTACTAGATGTGGGTGATGGCGTATTTGAGGTTAAATCTACCAGTGGAGATACTCAACTCGGTGGTAATGATTTTGATCGAAAAGTAGTTGATTGGTTAGCGGAACAGTTTTTAGAAGCAGAAGGTGTAGATTTAAGACGCGATCGCCAAGCTTTGCAACGGTTAATGGAAGCCGCAGAAAAGGCGAAAATTGAACTTTCGGCGGTTAGTGTCACCGATATTAATTTACCCTTCATTACCGCCACGGAGGACGGTCCAAAACACCTAGAAACTCGGCTGACGCGATCGCAATTTGAAGGTTTATGTGTAGACTTACTGGGTAGAATCAGAACACCAGTTAAGCGGGCGTTAAAAGATGCCGGAGTTTCTCCTGTAGATATTGAAGAAGTCGTATTAGTTGGTGGTTCTACGAGAATGCCCATGGTGAAACAGCTAGTTCAAGACTTAATTGGCATTGAACCCAACGAAAACGTCAATCCTGATGAAGTCGTCGCTGTGGGTGCAGCTATTCAGGGCAGTATTCTGGCTGGGGAACTTAAAGATGTTCTCCTCTTAGATGTCACACCCCTATCTATGGGCTTAGAAACCATCGGTGGTGTCATGAAAAAACTCATCCCCCGCAATACAACTATCCCAGTCCGTCGTTCTGACATCTTTTCTACTTCTGAAAATAACCAAAATAGCGTAGAAATCAATATTGTCCAAGGTGAAAGGGACATGGCCACAGATAACAAATCCTTGGGACGGTTTAAACTCTATGGCATTCCTCCCGCACCGCGAGGCATTCCCCAAGTGCAAGTATCCTTTGATATTGATGCTAATGGGATTCTCCAGGTAACAGCCCTAGATCGGACTACTGGCAGAGAACAAAGCATTACTATTCAAGACGCTTCTACTTTAAGTGAGTCAGAAGTTAACCGCATGATTCAGGATGCCCAAAAATATGCCAATGTTGATAGAGAAAGGAAGGAACGAGTTGAAAAACGGACCCGCGCCGAAGCGTTAATATTACAAGCAGAACGACAACTGCGAGAAGTAGCTTTGGAAATGGGAATGCAATTTGCCCGCAACCGTCGTCAACGCATTGATAATATTTGCCGGAATTTACGAGAAAGTTTACAAGCTGACGAAGATCGCGGTATTGATCAGGCTTATGCTGATTTACAAGATGCTCTGTATGAACTGAATAGAGAAGTCCGTCAGTATTATGCTGAGGATGAAGATGAAGATTTATTTGGTGCTATCCGGGAAATCTTTGTGGGTGACAAAGAAAAAGAACCGGAACGGGATGTTTACAGAGATAACTATCGCCAACGAGATTCATCTAACCGAGGTGTTAACAGGAATTATGGCAGGGAAAATCAAAATCGTTCTGCCAATTATGAAACTCGTCCCACTCGCAGCAAACGCCCTAGCTATCAGGATAACTGGGATGATGACGATGATTGGTTATAATTCGATTTTAGATTTTAGATTAACTATATTTGATCTACATTCAAAAATCTTTCCCAATATTTGATTTGCAGGGTCAGTCATAAGTAGAAGCGCAACTGACAACTGACCACTGTACGGGCGAAGCATTTGGAGAACTATTTTTGGCAATGACCGATAATTTATCTTCCAAATGCTTCAACTGACAACTGACCACTGTACGGGCGAAGCATTTGGAGAACTATTTTTGGCAATGACCGATAATTTATCTTCCAAATGCTTCAACTGACAACTGACCACTGTACGGGCGAAGCATTTTGAGAACTACTTTTGGCAATGACCGATAATTTATCTTCCAAATGCTTCAACTGACAACTGACCACTGTACGGGCGAAGCATTTGGAGAACTACTTTTGGCAATGACCGATAATTTATCTTCCAAATGCTTCAACTGACAACTGACCACTGTACGGGCGAAGCATTTGGAGAACTATTTTTGGCAATGACCGATAATTTATCTTCCAAATGCTTCGCCCCTACTGACAACTAACATTTAACAGATTATGCAAAATTTGCAGAACTTTCGGGATTATTACGAAATTTTAGGGGTTTCTAAAGATGCCACCAGTGAAGAAATCAAGAAGGTTTATCGGCGTTTAGCTAGACAATATCACCCTGACCTGAATCCGGGGAATAAGGAAGCTGAGGAGAAATTTAAAACTATTGGTGAGGCTTATGAAATCCTTTCTGATTCTAGCAGGCGATCGCAATATGACCAATTTAGCCGCTATTGGCAACAAAACGGCTTTGCTGGCAATAAACAAACTCCCAAGCCTAAAGGTTGGGATAACCGCGCTAACGCTCGTTCTAGTCAAGAAGTAGACCCCAGCCAATTTAACGATTTTGAAAGTTTTGTTAATCAAGTAATTGGTGTCAGCAATCGCAAAGATCCCAAAAGTAGTCCCGGAAGTACCAGCACTAGCGACCCCTTTCGCAGTCCCAGAACCAAAGTTGCATATACAGTTAATACCCCGCCACCCCGTGCTACCCGTCGGGATATCGAAGCTAGATTAACCTTACCTTTAGAAAAAGCTTATCAAGGTGGTAATGAAAGAATACGTTTAGAAGATGGACGTTCTCTCGAAGTGACTATGCCCCCAGCTATGGTAACAGGTCAAACTATCCGCCTGCGAAATCAGGGAATTAGTGGTGGTGATTTATACTTAAAAATTACCGTTGATCCTCATCCTTTGTTTAAGTTAGAAGGCATTAATATCTTCTGTCAAGTCCCTGTAACTCCCAGTGAAGCAACTTTAGGCGGACAAGTCGAAGCACCTACCCTTGATGGTCCAGTAAAAATGACCATTCCTGCTGGTGTTCGGTCTGGGCAAAGATTCCGTCTTGGTAATAAAGGCTACCCTGGCGAAACTGGTCAACGTGGTGATCAATTAGTGGAAATTCAGATAGTAACTCCCAAAAATATTAGTCCTCAAGAACGAGAACTTTATGAAAAATTACGAGAAATAGAAACCTTTAAACCTCGCGCTGATTTAATTTAACAATAAAACAAACTACAGAAGCAACAAGAGAAATTAATCTCTCCACAGATGGCTCAGATGCAGAGTGGGTAGAGAATTTTAGATTCCTGGATCTGTTACCATGAAAATAGATCCCTCACTAACTTGCAGCTATGACCGTCACCCAAAATATTGAACCCGGTTTAGATGTAGTATTTCCACCAAGTAATCTAGAAAGTGACGAACCCCCTTTGGAATCATCTTTACATCTACAACAAATGCTACTACTAATCCAATGTCTCAATTGGTGGTGGCGAGATATAAATAAAATTAATGACTATTTTGTTGCCGGGAACATGACTGTTTATTACAGTCCTCGGCAAATTAAAATTAAAGATTTTCGTGGTCCAGATTTTTTCCTAGTGCTGGATACAGAAAACCGCGAGCGAAATAGTTGGGTAGTCTGGGAGGAAGGTGGTAAATATCCTAACCTTATTATAGAATTGCTTTCTCCCTCTACTGCGTCCACTGATAAAGGGTTAAAAAAACAAATTTATCAAGATATTTTCCGCACACCTGAATATTTCTGGTTTAATCCGCAAAATTTAGAATTTGCTGGTTTTATCTTGTTTGGTGGAACATATCAACCGATAGAACCCAATTCTCAAGGTTTATTATGGAGTCAGCAACTAAATTTATATTTGGGTGTCCATGACGGTAAATTGCGTTATTTTATGCCAGAAGGACAATTAATGCTAACACCAGAAGAATATGGAGTACAAGCAAACCAACGTGCAGAACAACAAACCCAACTCGCAGAACAACAGACCCAATTCGCAGAAGAAGCCACACAACGTGCAGAACGTTTAGCTGCCAAACTCAGAGAATTGAATATTGACCCTGACATTTTATAAAAAAATACACTTTATGTAGGTTGGGTTGACGCAAGGAAACCCAACATTTAAAATATTCAATTAATTTTGCACAGGTAGCTATCAATTGTCAATTGATAATTCATATCAGATTCTATTTATTCCAGGGCTATTTCTTCATCCTCTGTATTTTCTAGATCATGAAGAATTCCCTCTATATCTTGTGAACCATGTAAGATACGGACAATTTCAATACCTTGATCAATGGCTCGGTAAAAAATTAAGTAGCTTTTTACAGGGAAACTTCGCAGAGAATAAGCTAGTTCAGGGCGTTCTTTACCCATTTGGGGAAATTTGGCTAATTTGGGAAAAGTGGTTCGCAATGTATCAAACATTTTATCAGCAGCTTTGGAGTTATTTTGCGCCACGTATTTCCAGATATTCTCAATATCTCCTGCTGCTTGGCTAGAAATCCGAAATTGACTCATACAGAACCACTATCAGCCAAATTTTTCTGGACTCGCCCTTTAATATTTGCAAAAAAATTGGTCAGTGACTCTTCATCATATTCAGTGTACTCACCGTTTTCTAGTTGCTGAATACCAATATTAATTTCATTGCGTAAAGCTGCTAATTTGAGTTTTTGCAGTTCTTCCTCAAGGTTTTGCAGTCGATCTAACATCTGTTGAAATTCTTGTGCTTCCTGCACTACAACCTCAGCTTTGCCATTGACAGTCAGCACCAGTGGGGATTTTGTAGACTTAATTTTTTCTACGTAGTCTTTGGCGTTACGTTTGAAATCGGTAAGAGTTTGGATATTTTGGAGATTAATTCTAGTTGGCATCGCATCTAATAAAATGCTGAATAATACATATTATAAGATGTTTTGTGGCTGTTTCTGCTATAGCTACCCAAGAGATTTAGAATATAAAAAACTTCTTTGAGCAAAGTGACTCAAAAAACCGTAAACCAAAATGAGGAAGTCCCACACAGCAGCGAAATTACCTATTACTCCCTGCTAGGACTCTATCCTGGAGCATCAGTAATTGATATTCGTCGCGCTTATCGAGAACTGAGCAAACTCTATCATCCAGATACGACAGAATTACCTGCTAATATTGCTACTGCTAAATTTCAGCAAATAAACACAGCCTACGCTACCCTCTGTAACCCAGAACGACGATTGAGCTATGATTTGAAAGTGGGTTATTCCCGTTTTGGCGTAATTCAAGCACCACCCGATTTAAACCAGTCTGTACATAAGCCTTACGATTTTTCCAAATCAATGTATCTTGATGCTACAGATCGCCCTTTGTCTTCTGGAGAAATATTTGTATTATTTATTTTGGGGTTAACCATTGTTGGTTGTATGCTATTAGCGATTGCGATCGCCATTCTCCGTGGAGAAGCAATCAGTTAAACTCAATTTCTCACCTCTAAAATCACCAATAATTTTGAATTGAATTGAATTGCTTATGCTTTCCGCTAATACGCCACTGTATAGTCATTCTTTACCACAAATTGAACAATGGCTAAAAAACCAAGGTTGTCAACAAGACGATACCCAACTACATTGTTGGCGTGTCCAACGATCTAGTTGGGAAGCGGAACTTTGGTTAGATACTGAACAAATTACAGTTCGCTATTTTCAATCAGGAGAAAACCGTCAAGATATTCAACGTTCCTTTAAATATTCCCTGAGTCGGGAAGATATCGAAGAAGCCGTTTTTTCAGGGACATAATCTAATTTGGGATTTGGGATTTGGGATTTGGGATTTGGGATTTGGGATTTAAAAGTTTAAATTTGGCACCAATCTAAAATCCAAAATTGTCAGACTTTCCCAAAACGACGTTCTCGTTGTTGATAAGCAGATAAAGCGCGATGAAATTCATGACGGTTAAAATCCGGCCAGAGAGTATCAGAAATATAAATTTCACTATAAGCCATTTGCCAAAGTAAGAAATTCGATAATCGCATTTCTCCACTGGTGCGAATTAATAAATCTGGATCTGCTATTCCAGCCGTATATAAATGAGCTTCAAATACTTCTTCAGATATATCTTCAGGGTTGATTAAACCTGCTTTTACCTTTTGAGCGATCGCCCGACAAGCTTGTAAAATCTCCTGTCTACCCCCATAATTAGTCGCTATTGTAAACCGAATACTGCGATTATCCTTAGTTTGATCCATAGAATGGGAAATCTCAGCCTGAAGAGCCTGTGGTAAAGCCGATAAATTACCCACAAACTGAATTTGCACATTTTCCTCCACCATTTCCCGCAGTTCTTGTCGTAAAACGCGCTGAAATAGATTCATCAAAAATTCTACCTCCTCCTCTGGTCTTTGCCAATTCTCCGTTGAAAAAGCATAGGCAGTTAGTGCTTTAATTCCCCAGTCTTTGCAACAGTGCAGTAAATCCTTGAGAACATTTACACCGGCTTTATGACCCATCATCCGGGGTAGACCACGACTTTTTGCCCATCGGCCATTACCATCCATAATTACCGCGACGTGCTGAGGGAGTAATTCTTGTTTTAAATCAAGAGGTAAATATTGCAATTCAGTTTGTTGTGTTTTCATTTTTTATCTTGAGAAGCGGTCGTACCTCTACGGGTAGCGTGTCGAAGACAAGGTAGTCTAAGTAACCGGGACATTAATTTTAGTGATTGATCACCAAGTTGACGAACTAAACTGAAAAGACCAGGTGCATGAGCTTCCCGATCTACAGTGGGAGAGAATCGAGTCTCTAAAGACTCTTTGAGCTTTTTAATAGTTAGTGGTCTATATAGAGTTCCCTTTTCCGCTAAGGAAATAGAACCCGTTTCTTCTGATACAACAACACAAATACAATTTTCGACCCTTTCAGTAATTCCCATTGCCGCCCGATGGCGTGTTCCCAACTGCCGCGACGCTGTGCGTCCTGAAAGTGGTAAAATTATACCAGATGATACAATGCGCGAACCACGAATTAACGTTGCTCCATCATGTAACAAAGTTTTCGGTTGAAAAATAGTTTGGATCAGTTCTTTAGAAACTTCAGCATTTAGCTTCACTCCTGGAACGGAGAAATCTTGTTCTTCAATAGGTCCTGTAGTTTCTAAAATTAGTAAAGCGCCAATCCGATTTTTTGATAACTCTTTAATTGCATCAACAATTTCATCAATTACACTATCCGACTTAGGAATTGCTCTAGCGTTATTCCGAAATAACTGCCAAAATTCACCACGTCCCAATTGTTCTAAAAAACGGCGAAATTCTGATTGCAGTGCCACAGCCATAGCCACAGCACAGCCAATCACCAATTTTTCCAGGACAAAATTTAGGAGGGGTAATCCCAATTTGCCACTGAGTGCCGAGCAGAGCATTAAGACTATAAACCCTCGCACCATCCATAAAGTGCGCCGTTCACTAATAATAACCAGGATCATGTATGTCAGTGCCAGCACTAACATTATATCCAGAGTCCCAAGGAACAAGGACTGTGACCTATCTCCCAGGTTTATCAGCCATTGCTTCCACCAATCTCTCATAAAACCTCGCCGTATGCAGGAAACTCAGAGTCTTCAGACCTGAGAGGGAAGCGACACGAGCGATTAAAGTCGCCGTGACATTTGTGGTAAAATTAAATTGCGAGTAAGAATTATTGTCTACGTATTGAAGCATCCTAGTACGGAGAAATCCCGGCTCCTGTGAAACAACGGTTAGATTTTCTAACGGCAGTATGACGAGAAAGAGCAAGCAATGGCAGGTTGACTGAGCGTACCGTGCCACAGGCTTAGTGACAGATTCCGATAGCGCAGCGTGGCTTTAGCCATAGCATTTTGAACAAAAGTAAGCGCAATTTCAACACCTTAGTTGGTAGTTGTTTTGAGCGTTTAGTCGGCGTTTGACGGTCGCAGCGAGAGTTTTACTCTGTCCGCAGAATCTCAGTGGCTGAAGCCATGAGAGTGTCAAGACATCTGGATTCTTAGTCATTAGTCATTGGTTCTTAGAGGATGTTTGAAAAGTTTTTAATGTATAAATAAACCCCTCTCCAAACCTCTCCCCGCGTCGGGGAGAGGCTTTGAAACCCCCATTCCCTCGCAGGGAAGGGGGGCTGGGGGGTTAGGTTTTTGGAAATTATTGGTTTCATCTAATACTTTTCAAACAACCTCTTAGCTAATGACTAATGACCAAGGACTAATGACTATTTAAGTCTTTCCGGTAGGCAATCTTGTCGAATCAAATCTTGATAAGTTTCGCGCTGCAAAATTAAATTTGCTTCACCATTTGCCACTACAACTGCTGCCGGTCGGGGGAGACGATTGTAATTAGATGCCATACTGTAATTGTACGCACCAGTTCCCATAACTACGAGAATATCATTTGCTTCAGTTTTTGGTAGTTGGGCATTTTTAATCAGAATATCCCCTGATTCGCAGTGTTTACCAGCTAATGTGACCGTTTCAGTGCAGGGGGTAGATATTTTATTAGCAACTACTACCCGATAAACTGATTGGTAGGTGATAGGGCGGGGATTATCGGACATTCCGCCATCAATCGCTACGTAGGTGCGAATTTCGGGAATAACCTTCGTAGCACCAACAGTATAAGCAGTGACGCAAGATGTGGCTATGAGCGATCGCCCTGGTTCACAGAGTAACTTTGGTAAAGGCAGATTTTCCGAGATACAAGCAGTTTGTACAACCTCACAAATCGCCTTAGACCATTCCACAATGCTTGGTGGATCATCAGATTCTGTATATCTAATCCCTAAACCACCACCAACATTTAATTCTGTCACCTTTAATCCATGTTTAGCCGCATCTCTTAACCACTGCACCATCACAGCAGCTAAATCTCTATGTGGTTGACGTTCAAAAATTTGTGAACCAATATGAGCGTGTAACCCCACACAGTTTAAACTAGGCTGCTTACTTACAAAAGCAAATACTTCTTGTAAACCATGGGGATCAAAACCAAATTTACTATCTAAGTGTCCAGTACGAATATATTCGTGAGTATGGCATTCTATCCCGGGAGTTAAGCGTAGCATAATCCGAATGGGTGAAAGATCAGAATTTTCTGTGTTCTCCCCTGCTATCTTCACCAGCAGATCTAATTCATGCCAGTTATCCGCTACAATAGTACATCCAGACTGAATCGCTAAAACTAACTCATCATGAGATTTGTTATTTCCATGTAAGTAAATCTTATCAGGACTCATACCCGCATTCAGCGCAGTATAAAGTTCGCCACCGGATACTACATCAATTCCTAACCCTTCTGAGGCAACAATGGCACAAACAGCTAAACAATTCCATGCCTTAGAAGCATAAAGTACCTGAGATTCTCCCTGGTAATATTCCTTAAAGGTATCTCGATATTGCCTACAAGCTGTCCGCAGGGTTTCCTCATCTAAAATATATAAAGGTGAAGCAAACTGTTCAACTAGGGTTGTGACATCACACCCACCGATTTCCAGATGATCATGATCATTAACTCTTGCTGTCAAAGGTAAGAGTTGTTGGTTAGGAGAAATATCAGCACTGTCACCAGTTGTTGACTGTAAATATTGACGGCCAGAAAGTTGAAATTCGACGGGGTAAGTCGATACCATAACTAATAAGAGTTGTCTTTGTGAAAAATCAGGCCATGAGTATATGTCCTGATTTCCAGTTTAACCTCTCATTGGTAATGGATAATTGGTAATTGGTAATTAACCTTCCTCAATCCTCAAAAATTGTGATTTCATCCGACTTAAAAATTCAATCTTTAACCACAGATAATTTAACTGAACTATTAGAACTAGATAAAGCTTGTTTTGATGGTTTATGGACTATGGAAGGCTACCTGCGGGAGTTAGAAAGTCCTAATAGTCATTTTTTGGGTTTATTTTCCCCTTTTAATCATTCTGAACTCTTGGGAATGGGGTGCTTTTGGTCAATTCTAGAAGAAGCACACATTACAATTTTGGCAGTTCATCCCCAATATCATGGTCAAGGGCTAGGAAAAGCCTTATTATATTCCCTTCTGCAAACTGCGGCTGATCTTGGTTTGGAAAGAGCTACCCTCGAAGTCCGCGATTCTAACTACGTTGCTATTTCTTTGTATCAAAAGTTTGGTTTCAAAACTGCGGGAAAACGACGGGGTTATTACAAAGATAACAATGAGGATGCCTTGATTCTTTGGCTTTCTGAACTACAACAACCACATTTTTTCAAAAATCTAGATCAATGGGCAACTTTCATGAGTTCACCCTTCTAGATAGATTCCAACCGACAACCGACAACTTACTAATACACTGCGGCGTAAATGAGACAACCATTCCCAATCGCCAAAAATCTTACTCCATCTTACTTTTGACTTTTGACTTTTGACTTTTGACTTCCGCCTTGCGGTGCTAATCTTCCAGTGATTGGGCTTGAACTTCAACCGCTGTCACATCAATTGTTCCTTCCGGTGTGAAGCGTTGGAATTGAAAGTTTTTAACTAATAGTTGTTCACCGCAGTTAACACATTGTACTTGGCTATTATTTACCCCTGTTAATTCATATCCACATACGGGACACTGGTTAGTAACTAGATTTTTTGCTAACCACCAACGAAACCCCAAGAATGCTACCACAGGTAAAAAAAACAATAACCCCAAAATAATTACTAAAGAATTAACTAACCAGCCTAATCCCAATGATGCTAATAGCCAGGCGATTGCTAACAGGGTCAACCAAGGGCGGATCTTTTCAAAATTGAATTGCAAGTTTTTAAAGGTCATGTCTCTTTCTTTGTGCTATTGACTCTAGGATAGCGAGTTTAGTCCTGGGTTATCCCCCAGTAATACAGGTATTTCATCAGCCATTGCTTCTAAATATACAATCCTCAAGTTTGCTTGCGAGGTTATTATGCAAAAATCAGCTAGACGATCATGAAATATTAATTCTTCTTTAAATATTATTTTTGATGCGGAAGAAAATTGCTTTCGTTGCGTCTGATCACCAGAAATATCAGACAATAACCCCAAACTGTCATCATTTTGACTTTTAACTTCCCCTTGGCGGTGCTGATTCTTAATGTTGTCCTTCTAAACAATATTTAACAATTAACAGGCAATTTCTAGTATCTGAATCACGTTCATAGACTACTTTATCTGCCAAACGGCGGAGTAAAAACCACCCATATCCACCTACTTGCAGAGTCCCCGGTTCTGGCTCAGTGATCACGTCAGGATTAAATGGTTTTCCATAATCCCAAATTCTTATTTCCAGTTTATCAATCCATAAACTGACTTGAATTTCTATAGTTGTTTCCGGTGGTAAAGCATGATGAGCATGACGAACTGCGTTGGTAAAGCCTTCTGCTAATGCTAGGTTAAGACAATAAACTTGGGTATCTGACCAGCCATATTTAGGTAAATATCGCTCACAGAATTCTTCAAACCATTGTTGTACTTGGATCAAGAGTTTAAGATCGCTCTTTACCGTTTGATGGTCTTGCTGCACTATGCTAAGCATTGACCGTGACTTGAATAGAAAGTAATTGAAAAGTATTTGCGTTTTTTTGTGATTTGATAATTTCACATTTAGGAATTTAGTTAACGTCTGTTGATCTTCAAAAGCATATCTCTTTTGAAATATCAGTAACAAGTAGACCATAAAAGATTTACGGCTAGTACCGCAGGGCGGAATTAAAAATTAACAATTAAAAATTAAAAAGCAGATGGTATAAGCTTTTCAGGGATTTTTAATGGTTGCTTAACTTACGCCGTATTGTACTAGTTGTTTGTCAGATATTATCCCGTATATGCTCTTGAAAATTACAGACGTTACTGGATTTAGTTTTGACTGAACTATCTTAGAACAATCCTAAAGTTAAGGATTTGTCTAATGGGAGTGCAGCACCAATACCTAGCCACAGGGTAACAAGAGTCCCAAAAAGAAATACTGTTGTTGCTACAGGGCGACGGAAGGGGTTTTGAAACTTATTCACGTTTTCCAAGAAAGGAACGAGAATTAGTCCCAAGGGGACAGCAGCCATTGCTAATACACCTAATAGTTTACTAGGTAATGAGCGGAGAATCTGGAATACAGGATATAAGTACCACTCTGGCAAAATTTCCAAAGGAGTAGCGAAAGGATTGGCTGGTTCACCGATCATCGCGGGATCTAGAGTTGCTAGAGCCACAATACAGGCGAAAGAACCCATAATGACGACTGGGAATATATAGAGCAAATCGTTGGGCCAAGCAGGTTCACCATAGTAATTGTGACCCATGCCTTGGGCAAGTTTAGCTCTCAATTTGGGATCGCTCAGATCCGGTTTTTTTTGCGTTGACATTTTTAAATTCGCTCTCCGACTGAAGTGAAGTTAAAGAATTGGTGAAAGCTATCAACAATACAACTAGCTCAAGTTTCCGATGGTAGTTTATGTCTACAACTTACAAGTTATTTTCTCTTTAGTTTAAAACAAACTACGATGATCTGGAAACACAAGTTTTGCCTATTTGCTAATAACTTTGATTACAAAGGTCCAGAAATACCTTGTTTGCGAATCATCAGGAAGTGGAACAACATGAAGACGGCAATTAACCAAGGAAGAACGAAGGTGTGAGCGCTATAGTAGCGGGTAAGTGTAGCTTGACCAACACTAGAACCACCACGGAGTAAATCGGAGATGAGAACGCCGACTACGGGAATGGCTTCTGGTACACCACTAACAATTTTTACAGCCCAGTAACCAACTTGATCCCAAGGCAGAGAGTAGCCTGTTACACCGAAGGAAACGGTGATAACTGCGAGGATAACACCACTGATCCAGGTTAATTCGCGGGGCTTTTTGAAGCCACCAGTTAGATAAACGCGGAAGGTGTGGAGAATCATCATTAATACCATCATGCTGGCTGACCAGCGGTGAATGGAGCGAATTAACCAACCGAAGTTGACTTCATTCATGATGTACTCGACAGAGGAGAAAGCTTCAGCAACTGTAGGTTTGTAGTAGAATGTCATCGCAAATCCAGTGGCGAACTGAATCAGGAAGCATACTAGGGTAATTCCACCTAAACAGTAGAAGATGTTAACGTGGGGAGGTACGTATTTGGTGGTGATATCATCAGCAATTTCTTGGAGATCCAAGCGTTCCTCAAACCAGTCATAAACGTTAGCCATACAATCCTAAGTTCCTAAAAATAGATTGCGGTTGATAAGTTTTGTGATGCGAAGCTTAGTCATGAGTGACTATTCAACTAACCTCAGTTAGAGGGTTCGCTTCTCGCTTCATCCAAGAGAATGGGCTTCTATTTGTCCACGAGCGTAAATTCGGGTGTAACTCACCCTATTTTTGAGAAATCTTCCTGTATCTTGTCTTTACGAGCCAACGTTAACTATGTTGACCCCAAAGATGATTTTATCGTTGATCAGGAAGAATGGACATCTCACAAATTTGGACTAGCAAGTTTATGAGAAGAATGCACTTCTTCTATAAAAAAAGTAACATAGTCGAGAGATAGATTTCATCAGCAACTGATCATTACAGAAAGTTTTAGGGAATTTGAGTCTGAGATGGCACTGAAATTAGGGTTCATTCACAAACGGTTTTGGCGGCTAGGATGTTTACTACTATTGCTTTTTGGTTTGGTGTTGACAGGATATGTTCCTCCGGCTTCAGCTTTGACCCCAGAACAGAAGCTAGTTTATGAAGTGTGGCGAATTGTTAATCGCTCTTATTTAGATGGGACTTTTAACCATCAAAGCTGGCTTGATGTGCGACAAAAGGCGTTAAAAGGCAACTTTGCCAACCATGAAGCAGCTTATTCTACTATTCAGTCTATGCTGAAGAGCCTGGATGATCCTTTTACCCGGTTTCTTGAGCCTGAGAAGTATCGCAGTTTGCAAGTTAGCACTGCTGGAGAATTAACTGGGGTGGGTTTACAAATTACTCTCAATCCACGTGGTGGTTTGGAGGTAATTACACCTATTGAAGATTCTCCAGCCGACAAAGCGGATTTAAAACCACGCGATCGCATTTTGAAGATTGAGGGTTTATCTACAGAGAATTTGACTCTTGATGAGGCTGCGGCACGAATGCGTGGATCAAGGGGCAGCGTTGTTACGCTTTTAATTGGCAGGGAAGGAGAAAAGGACCGGGAAGTTATCTTGGTGCGCGATCGCATTGCTCTTAATCCTGTTGTCTCTGACTTACGATTATCCCCGGAAGGAACCAAGATTGGTTATTTGTCCCTGAGTCAATTTAGTGCCAATGCCGTTACTGAGTTGGCACACGCTATTTCTATTCTAGAAAAAAAAGGCGCGTCTGCCTATATTCTTGATTTAAGAAATAATCCGGGTGGACTCTTACAAGCGGGAATTGAAATTGCTCGTTTATGGTTAGACTCTGGCACAATCGTTTACACTGCCAACCGTCAAGGCATTCAGGGAACTTACGAAGCCTTTGGTCCAGCCTTAACCACAGATCCTTTAGTAATTATCGTTAATCAAGGAACTGCCAGCGCCAGCGAAATCCTCGCAGGTGCTTTACAAGATAATCATCGCGCCCAATTAGTCGGGGAAACGACTTTTGGGAAGGGCTTAATTCAATCTTTGTTTGAATTATCGGACGGTTCTGGTTTGGCGGTGACAATTGCTAAATATGAAACTCCTAACCATCGAGATATTAATAAGTTGGGAATTAAGCCAGATCAAATTATTCCCCAAACATCACTTAACCGTGAACAAATCGGCACAAAGGCAGATGTTCAATATCAAGCGGCTATCGAACTTTTGAGTAAAAAATTGGTAATGGGTCATTAGTTAGTTGTCAGTTGTCAGTAGGGGCGAAGCATTTGGAAGATAAATTATCGGTCATTGCCAAAAATAGTTCTGCAAATGCTTCGCCCGTACAGTTGTCAGTGGTTAGTGGGAAGAATTTCCTTCCCTGTTCCCTGTTCCCGTAAAGTTGCTAAATTCAAGTTGGTGATTTTTTGGTAAGCTTGGTCTATACAGGGTTTACCCCTGAGATAACCTGTATTAGCTCCGGGGCATAAATAAGTTAAGGTTTGTGGTGTAAAGCGATCGCTTAATAATTTAACGCTTTTGAGTTGTCGTGGCCAATGAAAAGTTTTAGAAGTGCGTAGTGGCACAGGTTCGCCGTGCTGGTTAGGAAGTAAATGCCGTCCAGAAAATAACACGCCGTCAAATTCACGATAGTATAGACAAGAAGAGCCTGGAGAATGGCCTGGTGTCCAAATTATTTGCGTTGTGGCATTAAGAGTGAACTCATCAGTAAAAGTGGTGACAGTTGAACCAGGCAATAAATAGGCTTCTTGTTCTTGGATGAGAATTTCGCAATTTAAGATTTGCTGATATTCTGCGGCTTTACCAATAGCACCACGATGACTGATAAAAAACCACTTGACTCCCCCATGCAAGGACAAAAAATCCTGGTTTATCTGTTCTAAAGCTGGGCAATCTATGAGAATATTCCCTGCATTTGTAATAATGAAGTAAGATGTTGCTCCTAAAGTGTCCCGATTAGGTGGAAAAGCAAAAATACTGTTGGGTGTCAAAACTAAAGGATTTTCCGCCTTTGATGGGCTTTTTAGGGATATAGAGCGTGGTTGTTTAGTCTGATGACTGGACTGCTGAGGAAAAGAAGACATAAATGAAAAAACTCAAATTCGGAAGTGGTGAACAATCAGGTTACAGTGTATTTACCATGACTATTAACTGTGATTAAAAAATTAAGGCGTGCAGTCTTATTTGTCATCAAAATCTGTAACAGAAATTATAGGTAAGGCATTCTATCAAACATAGTGAAGATAATATGGCATTTTGGTTTCTCCTCGTTTTCGTTTTGGGGTCATTGACTTATTTAATGATGCAGCACAGTGTTGCACGGGCTACAAGAACCCCTATATGGTTATTGTGGTTGGTTTTAATGACACCGGCATTTGTATTGACTGGTTGGACGCTGGTACATGGGATCAAACAAGCTCCCCCATCAGCATTAATTCTCTGGATATCAGGGGGTTGTTTATTATTATATTGGCTATTGTTTAATAGGGGTCGGCAATTACCCGTAGATCCACAAAATCAATCTCCAGAAAATCAGGGACAAGCAAGTAATAATTCTGCTCAAGAAACAGTACCAGTCCGTCCCATTGATTTAGCAGAAGAAAGTCAACTACGAAATTGTTTTCCCTGGTCTGTATATTATGTGCAAAATATTGAGTATCGTCCCCAAGCCGTAATTTGTCGGGGACAGTTGCGAACTATGGCTAGTGAGGCTTATGAGCAAATTAAAGCTAATATTGAAGGACAATTTGGCGATCGCTTTCTCATCATATTTCAAGAAGGAATAAATGGTAAACCCTTCTTTGTTTTAGTTCCTAATCCTCAAGTAGTTAGACAAAATAACCACCGCGATTCCGAAAAAATTACTCGACCAGGGTTAGCATTACTATTATTAGTAGCAACTTTATTTAGCACTACCTTTGTCGGATTGAGAATTGCAGGTTTTCAAGTCAATTCGCTAGAATCTTATTTGACATTATTTTTTAACGGTGTACCTTATGCTTTAGGGTTAATAACTATTTTAGGAACTCATGAACTAGGTCATTACTTAACAGCAAGATTCTATAAAATTCGCTCCACATTGCCTTATTTTATTCCTATACCTTATTTCTTAGGAACATTTGGTGCTTTTATTAAAATGGGGAGTCCTGTCCCTCACCGCAAAGCTTTATTTGATGTCAGTATTGCTGGACCATTGGCAGGATTTATGATGACTATACCTTTATTGATTTGGGGTTTAGCTCATTCGGAAATAGTAGCTTTACCGGAAAAAACCGGAATGTTAAACCCCAATGCACTTAATCCTCAATATTCGATTTTATTAGCTTTACTTTCAAAATTAGCCTTGGGAAGTGAATTAACCGCAAAATCTGCCATTGATTTACATCCAGTTGCAGTTGCAGGTTTCTTAGGATTAATTGTCACCGCATTGAATTTGATGCCCGTGGGACAACTAGATGGTGGTCACATTGTTCATGCTATGTTTGGACAACGGACTGCTGTTTTCATTGGTCAAATTGCTAGATTATTATTATTAATGCTTTCGTTTATTAGAGAAGAATTTTTATTGTGGGCAATTATTTTATTATTCGTTCCCTTAATTGATGAACCTGCTTTAAATGATGTCACAGAATTAGATAATAAACGGGATTTTATGGGATTAATGTCAATGGCTTTATTGTTATTGATTATTTTACCATTACCCCAATTCTTAGCTCGTTTATTGCAGATTTAGGACAAATTTAACTATAAACGTGATATAGAGGCAGGTAATAGTTGTCAATTATCAATTACCAGCCTCAATATTGTAGTTTAAGGTTTTAATTTGTGGGTGCGTTAATTGAATTAGCGGCTTCCGTAGCCTTTTTAGAAGCATCCGTGCTACCCATGCGGATTTCAGAGGTGAAGGAAGCCATACTAAAGCCACCAAACCGCTTCAGAACACTTACTCGCATCCGCAAGTTAGGACTGGCAAACCATAGCCTTTCTTCAGACCACATGGTTTCATACTCAGTAATCAGAGTTAAAGCCCCATCATCACCGATTTTATAGCTACCAGCAACGGGAGCTTTTTCGGCATAACCCATTTCTCGGAGTAATTTACCTTCATCTGGGTTATCTGCATTCGGGACTGTGGCTAAAACGGTCGAACCCTGGTGTTTTTCTTCGTCCCATTCCATTGTGCCATTCCAGGTAACTCGCGCCCCACAGGAAGCTGTATGAGCCGCAATTTCATACTGTTCACACAGTTTGATTACTTCTGGATGATCAGCGGCTAACATCTCAATCACGATGTCTGATTTGCCGTCTTCTGACTGCTTAAAAGCTAAATGGTGACTAGTGCGATGAGAAAACCACTTTCCAGCACTTAATTCAAAAAATTCTTCAATGTTCATAAATAAAGTTATTCTGCATCATAATTTTAACAATCTCTTGACTCCAATTTACTTCTTCATTATGTATAATTCCTATAATTTTGTAAATCGGTTTCAGAAATTTGATCGGCTGGAACAAACTTGTAATGTTTCTCCTGCACGATTCTTACTTCACCTTCATATATTGTCAGTTCAAACATAGCAATAAGCTTTTCTCAAAAATCATCAGTTGAAAATATTTAACCAAGATTTATTTTAAATATGGAAATTATTTGGGGATAGATATTAATATTATTTATCAGAAGCCAAAAATCTTAACAACAAATCTTGTTTTTCCAAATTTGTATTTCCTTGAGACTGATTATTCCCGACTACTTTAAAAAAATAGTCCCGTATTTTAGTAATATGTTGAGTCATTTTACCAACTCCCTTTAAAGTATGAATACTTTTAGGTAAACGTCCACAAAAAACAGAGGGAACAACATCTAATAACCACCAATCAAAAAGTTCCCGTCTACCTTGTGATCCTGGAAAAATAGCATAACCCTGGAAGCAATCATCTAATATATTTAATATGGCTGCTCTGGTTTTCACAGACTCCAGCACTTGCAGCATATTCTCAAAAACATCAACAGCTTCATCCAGTGCTTGATATTGTCGCAAATAATTCTGATAATCCCGAAATGAAACGTTTAAATTTGGCTGATAATTATCGTTAAAATATGGCTGATAATTATGTTGAGAATATATCCAATCTCGAAAAAGATACTGAAATATATTACCAGTTATTGTTTCACGATTAAAACGAGCTGTCTCACCGGGTAAATAAGTTTTAATCGTTGGTTGTACAGCGATTCCCATAACTATAGCCATAAAAAAATAGCAATAACTTATATCTAAGCTATTTTTCTCTTTTTCTATTGCATCAAATACTTTGATTAAAGAATTTTCTAAACTTATTCCCTGAATGTTTTTTTCTTCATATAATTCTGCATAAGAACATCCATGAATTCTCTCTATGACTAAACGTAAAGAATCAGGAATTTTAGCAGATAAAATGAGAGGAGACTTTTCAACTTCATGCAATATGAATGTCATAGTTAATTGCTACTCGGAGGATAAGGATATGTCCAGGAGATAGTTATTTTTATCTCAGGAAATCTTTGCTCAAATTGATTTATAACACCTTGACAACTTTCACAAGGTTTTCTTTCTGTGTAAAGATACAGTTGCCCTCTAACGCGGTTATTATCCTTATTGTAGATAAATTCTAAAGTTTCTGCAATGGCTGACAAAACCTTATATTCCGCATCAGTATCCATAATACGTTTTGAGTGAGAATCTACAGCAGGTTCAAAATTTCCCCCCCTTGACTTAGGTTCTGGTAGAGGTGCTGGACTGTTGGCTCTAGATGTTGCACCCATTCCAAAAGCTTTACCATCTTCTAATCGTACCTCGACAATAGCAATATTACCTTTCGGAAATGGTCTGTTAGGATTAGGAGATATCTCTGGAAAATATATCTCTCGAATATTAGCCGCATCTGAGATTAAATCTGGTTCTTCCATATTGGATTTATAATAATCAAATAATTAATGCAGCCACAGTAAAATTACTATATTAGCTAAATAAATGCGCTAAATAAATGCCAAAAATTCATTTTTTCCTAGTTCTCGGTTCTATAACATGAGGATTGACTCCAAAATATTTTGCGGCTGTTGACATATTAAGTTTCAATAAACTAATGTCCCCTAATTTTTTAACACCTTGACCTTGAGAAGATGTGATATCTAAAACTCTAATAATTTCCTCTGCGACTGCTTGCGCTAAAAGCGGAGGAACAGAATTACCAATTTGTCGAAAACCATGCCATTTTGTGGGATGAAATCTAAACCAATCAGGATAGGAATGTAACCGTGCAGCTTCCCTGACAGTGATACATCTGGGGATAAAAGGATGGATGGGACGAGGAGAAGTAAATGCACCTTTATTACTGGGTGTTCCGGCTCTTAAAGTATTACATAAACCATGAGGATCAAGTTTATGAAAACGACTAATTGATTCAATTTTACCATGAGGTGTTGATGCAAATCTTTCCATAGATTCAGGTGAATGTTTGCTTCTTAAACTTGATGTTAGTAAGGTCAGATCATATTGACGTTTATAGGCATAGTTATTTTTTGCAGTTGCCAGATTACGCAGTTTTTTAGCATAATTACTAGGTTTACTAAATTCAGTTAATATCCAATCTTGTTGATATAATTCTGGATAGTTTTCTATGACTGGTAAATCTTGTAATGCGTCCCAAACTGTAGGAGATTTTAGATTAGGGAATATCATCTTTTCTGGATATTTCGGTAATTCTAAATCTTCACGCGCACCTAGTAAAAATAATCTTTCCCGATTTTGTGGTACTCCATAATTAGCTGCATTTAAAACTTGATAATTTGCATCAACTTGATAACCACTTTCAGTAAATTGATTAATGATTTCAGCAATAAATTCTTGGTGTTTTCCTACTGTCATTCCTTTGACATTTTCTAATACAAAAAACTTGGGTTGTAATTCTACAACCAATCTAATAAAATGGAAAACTAAAGAGTTTCTTGGATCATCAAAAGAACGTTTTCCCATTAATGAAAAACCTTGACATGGTGGACCACCAAAAACCACATCAATTTCTTGATTAGCAATTTGAGAACTATTCCTAATTTCCTTCCCTGTTGTCTCTTCTACACTTTTACAGATCACCGTCCAAAAGGGAAAGTTAAATTTATGGATTGCACAATGAATTGGATCTATTTCCACAGATGCCAGAATATCAAAACCAGCTTGTTCAAAGCCTAACGTCATTCCTCCTGCACCTGCAAACAAGTCAACTGCAATTGGTCGGGTTTTTGCCATTTTAACTATTATCTACTTTTTCATTGCTAAAATTTCTTTTGCAGTGCGATCGCATACTCCCAATTCTCCCAAACAATGGCGCATTTCTTGATAATCTAATAAAGTTTTTTGTCTTTTTTCAGGATTTAATAACAATTCCATGGCTGCTTCAACAATATTATCGGCTGTGGCTTGTTCCTGTAAAAATTCGGGAACAATTTCCCGCATGACAACTAAATTTACTGGAGAAGCAAAGGGAATTGAACCTTTAAGAATATGACGCACAATCCAAGCAGTAATGGGATGAAGACAATAAACTACAACTTGGGGGACATTTAATAATGCAAGTTCTAAATTGACAGTTCCCGATTTAGTAATTGCGAAATCAGCCGCAGCAAAAATATCCTTTTGTTGATCTGATACTAGTGTAGCTTTTAAACCGTAATCTTTAATTGCTGCTGTAATTGGTTGTCTAAATGTTTCCAAAGATAGAGGAATCCAAAAATGGACATTTGGTAATTTAGATTGGATATTTTGGGCAGCTTGAAAAATCATTGGTAAAAGATATTTTAATTCTTGATGACGGGAAGCTGGTAACAGGGTAATTGCGATTTCTGCGGGTTTAATTCCTAATTTCTCTCTGGCAATTTCTCGATTTGGTGCATTTGCCATTCTATCAATTAAAGGATGTCCTACCCAACAAACCTTTGCCCCATTTTGCTGATAATATCGCGCTTCTTCAGGGAAAATTGCTAATAGTTTATCTGTAAAACCAACAATGCGGTTGGTATTCTGAAAACTCATAGACCATACCCACTCTTGAGGAGCGATATAATAAGCCACAGGTACATCTGGCAAATTTTCCCTCATAAATGTGCCAATTCCCAGATTTGGCCCCATATAGTCAATTAAGACTACTAAATCAGGGGGATTTTTCTTTAAGTAAGCGATCGCTTGGCGTTGTACCCTTAAAGTAGGGATAACATAAGGCAAAGACTCAATCAAACCCATTGAACCAATACCGCTAGTATCCCCCAAAATTTTCGCCCCAGCTTCCGCCATTTTCTCCCCACCCAAAGCGATAATTTCCAATATCAAACCCGTAACAACAGCTTGACGTTGCAGTGCTGCAATCAAAAGCGAACCCTGTAAATCCCCAGAAACTTCGCCAGTGCTAATAAATATCCGCATTTTAAAACTTTAGATTTGAGATTTTTACGCCCTTTCCCAGTTGAAAATTACCTACTTTCTTCTTCTTCTTCTTCTTCTTCTTTTCTTCCTTCGCTGCCTTCGCTCCTTCGTGGTTCATTAAATCCATATTCGTCCGACAAAAACAGAGTAACTGGTAAACTTTAAGGACGGGAAAACCCCGTCCCTACATCTAACTGACTATTCATTATTCATCACTGACAGATTTTCTGCCCTTTCCGGGAATTAAACCGCGTCTTCCGGGCATTTGGGAAAGGAGTAAAAAACGGCGAAGATGTTTTAATTGTTCTGAATCTCCTAAATTTTCTAACTCTTGTAAAGCATCTTTAAATAGGAAATCAGAACGATAGAGAAGACGGAAAGCTTTTTTAATTAATTGGAAATCACTAGCAGCCATTTCCGAACGTTTTAATCCTACCAAATTGAGCGATCGCACTTTCGCCGGATTTCCTTCCACCAACATATAAGGAGGGACATCCCTATCAATGCGTGTCATTCCGCCCACCATAGACATAGTTCCTATGTGAACAAATTGATGCACACCTAAAACGCCGCTCAGTCTAGCTCGTGATTCAATATGTACATGACCCGCCAATGCTACAGAATTAGCAATAATGACAGAATCTTTAATCAGGCAATTATGACCTACATGAACATAAGCCATTAATAAATTGCCATTACCGATTACCGTCGCTTCACCCCTGCCAGTAGCGCGGTTAATCGTCACGTATTCACGGATGGAATTATTGTTACCAATTTTTACCCAAGTCGGTTCTCCCACGTATTTGAGATCCTGGGGCTGCATACCGATAGCTGCACCGGGAAAAATCTGATTTCCCGTACCAATTTCACAAAGGCCTTCTAGGACGACATGAGCGCCAATTACAGTGTCTGCACCAACTCTAACATTCTCGCCGATCACAGCATAAGCGCCGACTTGCACTGTTGAGTGGAGTTCCGCATTAGGATGGATGACAGCAGTTGGATGAATAAGTGTTTTCAAAGGTGAATCTCCAAAACTAAGTGCTACTTGCTAATTTATTCAATTAAGAAACGTGTCGGGCAAAGTTCAGTTATGTGTGAGGGCGAAAATCTAAAATCCTGTTATGGTATAATAAATTTTAACTAATCAAAGAAAACATTAGTTCTCCTTCAGCGGCCAATTGTCCATCAACTTCCGCTCGTCCTTTCATTTTCCCGAACCGACGCTGCTTCACCCACAACAGTTCCACCGTCATTACCAGTTGATCTCCAGGAACAATTTGCCGACGGAAACGGACTTTATCAATACCAGCAAAGACAAATAGTCCTCCTTTTGATTCCGGCATTTGCGTCATCACAATCCCACCGACTTGTGCCATGGCTTCGATAATTAGCACACCTGGCATCAGCGATCGCCCTGGAAAATGCCCTTGAAATTGGGGTTCATTAAAGGTAACATTTTTAATACCCACGGCTTTTTTACCAGGTACATAATCAATAATCCGATCTACCAGTAAAAATGGATAGCGATGAGGTAAGAGTTCCTGAATTTCCTCAATACTAAAGGTAGTTTTTATAGTCTGTGGATTGACATTATCCTCACTTGATGTATTCAATTCCTGGGAATTAGGTTCGGTAATAGTGGACATTAGTGGTACGTTGTTTGAATAATTAAACACTAAGATGGGTAAATTTGGGAATTTTAGATCAGTTCTAAAATTTTCCGTGCCAGTTGAATGTGTAAATTATGACTAGCTTTGTAAGCCAAAAAATGAGCAACAGGGAAAATTCCCAGTAAACTTAAATCTCCGACTAGATCCAAGATTTTATGACGAACTGGTTCATTTGCAAATCGTAATGGTGGATTTAGCCAACCTTCCACCCCACAAACTAGGGCATTAGCCAAACTACCACCTTTAATTAATCCCGACTTTTGCAGATGTTCGATTTGATGCTGTAACCCAAAAGTCCGTGCTGGCGCAATTTCTGAAGCAAAGTCAGCAGAAGATTTTTCTAAACTTGTCGTTAATAACCAACTGTGCCATTGATTACCAATTGCCGCCAAATTAAAATCTATCCCATAGCTAAATCTGGTTTCTGGTGCCGGTAGGGCGCAAACAAAAGTATCACCTTCATAAATCCAAATCGGTTCGGTAATAACGACAGGTGCAGGTAAATTACTCACCATTTGGGCAAATAAACCAACTTCAGCAATTCTTTCACACCAAACTTGAGCAGAACCATCTAAAAGCGGTACTTCCGGTCCATCAATTTCAATTCTGGCATTATCCACCCCCATAGCCGCCAAAGCAGCTAATAAATGTTCCACAGTGCGAACACAGACTTGACCCTTACCCAATTGAGTAGAAAGCACAGTCTGACTCACAGCCGCAACTTGGGCGGGAATAATTGGTGAATTCGGTAAATCTACCCGGACAAAAAAACGATTACTTCCTGGTGGTGCTGGTAATATTCGTACTTGAGTATTGACCCCACTGTGTAACCCCACACCAGTCTGAGTAATTTCCCCAGCTAAAGTATGTTGCTGCATCATCTAACAATCCAAATATTGTAGTTAGTATTGCTCAAAACTCTGATTATTCTTGTCTGAAAAATATTAAATATTATTAAGGTACAGAAGTCAGAATTCACGAGTCAGAAGTAAAATTCTTAGCCACTGACAACTGTACGGGCGAAGCATTTGGAGAACTATTTTTGCAATGACCGATAATTTATCTTCCAAATGCTTCGCCCCTACTGACCACTGACAACTGTACGGGCGAAGCATTTGGAGAACTATTTTTTGGCAATGACCGATAATTTATCTTCCAAATGCTTCGCCCCTACTGACCAATTTAAAATCTTTCCCCAATGCCAAAATTGATCCGACTATCACCTTCATCAGTGACACCGTAATCTATGCGAATTGGTCCAAGTGGAGATTGTATCCGCAAACCTAAACCATAGCCATAGCCATTGCCATTTTTCTTTAACAATTGTGCAGATTGGGTACTACTTCCCAAGTCACTACCATAGTCAAAAAATAGTGCGCCACTGACAACCGAGAAAACCGGAAAGCGATATTCAACAGCAGCTTGGACATACTTACTACCCGTGCCTAATCTGCCCTCATCATACCCGCGAACTGAATTACTACCACCTATGGTAAAGGCTTCATAGGGAGGTACATCCCCAAAGATTGTCCCCCCTTGCAGGTTAAATGCCAAAGTTTGGGGTTTTTTGCTAAAGCTAAGTAATTTAATCGGTAGATACTGACTATAGTTACCCCTAAGCCTAGTCATAAAAACACTACCTGTGCCTATAGGTACAGATTGATCAACTCCAAAGCTGAGGAAAGAACCTTTGGTGGGTTGTAAGGAATTATTGCGGAGATCCCTTTGTGCGCCCAGCTTCAATAGTAATAAATCATCTTCTCCTGAAGACGAAAGAGTGAGAGGAGTTCTATCACTGATGATATTTCCACTACTATTAAATATCGCTCCTTCCTTTCTCAAATTACCGTCAGCATCACGACCGGAAACCCGTTGATACTGGAGTCCAGCGGAAGCCAGCCACTCGGAATTTTTGAAAGGATTGCGGGAAAGGGGACGGGTAAAGGTGACACCACCACCTAACCGGGTAATCCGGGGGCGATCTTGTTGATTTGTATCCGTAATATTGTTAGGATCAAAGGTATCAATACTCTTATCTTTACCTTCAAAAATCAAGGAAACAGAACGACGACGGAAAATATTTGTCGTATATGAAGTGCGATAAGGATCACCAGCAATCCAAGGATCAGTAAAGCGCAGGTCAAATAGTAGTTCTCGTTCTCCTAACTGTAACTCCGTCCCCAATTTTTGGTTTCTACCCCCCAGGTTTTGCTGCTGATAGCTGATAGTTCCAAATAAACCACTAGCAGAGCTAATTCCCGCCCCAGCAGCAATAGAACCGCTATTACGCTCAGTTACATTTACTAGTACATTTACCTTACTGGGGTCACTACCAGGAGCAAGGGATATAGGCTCAGTATCAGGTGGTTCAAATAATCCAAGTCCATATACTCGCGCTAAATCTCTCTGTACTGTATTTCGATTGAATACTGTTCCTGATTTTAATTCTAATTCCCGTGTAATAATATAATCCTTTGTCCGTCCGCGAATTGGGTTGCCTTTGTCGTCTACGAACTCACCATCTTTGTTCCGAAATCGGACTTTAACGCTTTCTACAACCCCTTCTGCTACTTGGAGGGTGACAACGCCATTTTCTGAGACTTTGGGCGCTCCAACTAAGTTGGCAAGTACATAACCTTGGTCTTGATAAAGTTTGGTTAATTTCTGAATGCCTTCGTTTAATTCCCGCAAGTTGAGAATTTTGCCATATTGACTGCTAAATATTTCGTTGGCTGTGGCAGCAGGAAGGACAGAGGCTACACCCGTACCAGGATTGGCTTCTAATTCTACTTTAGAGAGAATGGGATTGGGGGTAACAATAAAACTTACCCGCACACCAAGGGGGGTATCTTCTGGAAATGCTTGGACATTGGAGAAAAACCCAGTTCTAAAAATCGCACTGATATCTTCTTGCAGTTGGGAACGGGTGGTTGTTTGTCCAGCTTGGGTGCGAATTACTTTATAAACTTGGTTTTCTAGTTCCGCGGTGATTTGTCCTGTTTCTGATTTAATAACTACCTCTGACACCAATACGCGGGCTTCGGTTGCTTCTGGATTGGGTGTGGGTGCTACTGTTGGCGGATTTAGTTTTTCTTGATTGGATTCAGTCGCAGGTGGTTGAGTCGGTTTTACTAGGGGAACTGGTGTTTTTTTAGGAACTATTGTCCGTTTGGGGACAACCTCAGATCCCTTTTTTATGGTTGTGGGGGCTGTTGTGGAAGGATTTGGTTTTTTCCGAGTCGGTTCGGCCTTTGCTGTAATGGGAGTTATTGTGGCTTTTGGGACAACGATAGATCCCTGATCTACTGATGCTGAGTTGGACTTTAAAGCTTTAATAAGAGGGGAAAATTTGTGAGATTCTCTTTCTCCAACTATTGGTGCTACCAGGGGATAAGATGCTGGATTTTCACTAGCATCACCTTTGACAAGATTCTGTGTTTCTGGCTGGTTTGTTGCTACTGTCAAAACTTCTGTGGTCTGTGGGTGACTATCAGTAGTTTGGGCATTTGCTTTGACAGCAATTGCTAAAGGGACGGTCATGGCCACCATGGCCATTAATCCGGGTGTTAAATGTTTTTTAATCATATTTCTCTTCACTACCACACACCATTATTGTTAATCACTGGAAAATTTACTTACTCAGCTTTGGAGCTTTCTACTACTTTTAATACTCTCTGCAAAACCTCCTGATAGGCATTTTCTACGTTTCCTAAGTCCCGACGAAAACGGTCTTTATCCATAATGCGGCGGTTAGTATCGGTTTCGGCTATGTCCCATAAACGACAGGTATCGGGACTAATTTCGTCGGCTAAAAGCACTTGCTGTTGTGAATCCACGCCAAATTCAAGTTTAAAGTCCACTAAGGTAATTTGGCATTTTTCCCAAAACTGCTTCAGAAATTCGTTGATTTCCAATGCAAGATGAGTAATTTGAGCAACTTGTTCCGGTGTGGCTAATTCTAGGAGAAATAAGCGATCGCTTGTCAGTAAAGGATCACCTAGATTATCATCTTTATAATAAAATTCCACCAAAGGCCGTGATAACACAGTCCCTAGCGCTAACCCAGTTTGTTGACACAGGCTACCAGCGGCAATATTTCTCACCACTACTTCTAAGGGGATAATTTTTACAGCTTTGACTCTCATCAAATTGGGGGCTGGACTATCAATAAAATGAGTTTTAATCCCCTGGATTGCCAATTGTTGGAACAGTTGACTAGAAATACTACAGTTAATCATGCCCTTGTTTTGAATGCTGCCCCGTTTTTGAGCGTTAAAAGCTGTAGCATCATCTTTAAAATCAGCCAACAAAATCTCTGGATCATCTGTTGCGTAAAGAATTTTAGCTTTGCCTTCGTAGAGTTTAAAATTAACAGACATGGTAGTAGATACTGTTTTCGGTAATGGACTGCTTAAATCTGAAAGTTTCACTATTTTAAGTAGGGAACAGGGAACAGGGAACAGGGAACAGGGAACAGGGAACAGGGAACAGGGAACAGGGAACAGGTAATTGGTAATTGGTAAATAATTTTCTTCCTCCTGACTCCTGACTCCTGACTTCTGACTCCTGCTGTAAATTAAGTCTAGTATTACAAAAATAACTCTATTCTTTCACACAATTATGACCCATCCCTTTCTCAAACACCTACATAGTCCTGAACGTCCCGTTATCGTCTTTGACGGTGCAATGGGTACAAACCTGCAAACCCAAAATCTTACCGCTGAAGATTTTGGAGGCGCACAATATGAAGGCTGTAACGAGTATCTAGTCCACACCAAACCCGAAGCCGTCGCTAAGGTTCACCGTGATTTTCTCGCTGCTGGCGCTGATGTCATTGAAACTGATACCTTTGGCTCTATGTCCATAGTTTTAGCAGAATATGACTTAGCAGACCAAGCTTACTATCTCACGAAGAAAGCCGCCGAACTTGCCAAAAGTGTGGCTGCGGAATTTTCCACCCCGGAAAAACCCCGATTTGTAGCTGGTTCTATTGGTCCAACCACCAAACTCCCCACTTTGGGACATATTGATTTTGACACCATGAAAGCCTCTTTTGCTGAACAAGCAGAAGCCTTATTTGATGGTGGTGTGGATTTATTCCTCGTAGAAACCTGCCAAGACGTGCTGCAAATTAAAGCCGCATTAAATGGGATTGAGGAAGTTTTTGCCAAAAAAGGCGAAAGAAGAGCCTTAATGGTGTCTGTAACTATGGAAAGCATGGGAACAATGCTGGTAGGGACAGAAATCAACGCCGTAGTTACTATCCTCGAATCTTACCCCATTGATATTCTCGGCTTAAATTGCGCCACTGGTCCCGACTTGATGAAACCACATATCAAGTATTTATCAGAACATTCCCCCTTCGTAGTTTCCTGTATTCCCAATGCGGGTTTACCGGAAAACGTTGGCGGTCAAGCACATTACAGACTTACGCCCATAGAATTACGCATGGCGTTAATGCACTTTATCGAAGATTTGGGTGTCCAAGTGATTGGGGGTTGCTGTGGGACACGACCAGCACATATTCAACAATTGGCGGAAATTGCTCACGAGTTAAAACCAAAAGTTAGACAACCAATTTTAGAACCATCAGCCGCATCAATTTATACGACTCAACCCTATGAACAAGAAAATTCTTTCTTGATTATCGGTGAACGTCTTAACGCCAGTGGTTCTAAAAAATGCCGTGATTTACTCAACGCTGAAGACTGGGATGGTTTAGTCTCAATGGCGCGGAGTCAGGTAAAAGAAGGCGCACATATCCTTGATATCAACGTTGATTATGTGGGACGTGACGGCGTACGTGATATGCACGAGTTAGTTTCTCGTGTTGTCAATAATGTAACTTTACCTTTAATGCTGGATTCCACCGAATGGGAAAAAATGGAAGCGGGTTTAAAGGTAGCTGGTGGTAAGTGTTTACTCAATTCTACCAACTATGAAGATGGCGAAGACCGATTTTTGAAAGTGCTAGAATTAGCTAAAAAATACGGTGCTGGTGTCATTATTGGGACAATTGACGAAGATGGTATGGCGCGGACAGCAGAGAAAAAGTTTCAAATTGCCCAACGGGCTTACCGTCAAGCTGTAGAATATGGGATTGCGCCTACAGAAATATTCTTTGATACTTTAGCTCTACCGATTTCTACTGGGATTGAAGAAGATCGGGAAAATGGTAAAGCTACCATTGAATCAATTCGCCGCATTCGCCAAGAATTGCCAGGATGTCATGTGATGTTGGGCGTTTCCAATATCTCTTTTGGCTTAAATCCCGCCTCGCGGATGGTACTAAACTCGATGTTTTTGCATGAAGCTATGCAAGCGGGTATGGATGCAGCAATTGTCAGCGCGAGTAAAATTTTACCACTGGCTAAGATTGAACCACAACATCAAGAAGTTTGTCGGCAATTAATTTATGATGAACGTAAATTTGATGGTAATGTCTGCATTTATGATCCTTTGGGAGAATTAACCACAATTTTTGCCGGAGTCAAAACTAAACGGAATACGGGAATTGATGCCAGTTTACCCATTGAAGAACGTTTAAAACGTCATGTTATTGACGGTGAACGCATTGGTTTAGAAACCCAATTGACAAAAGCTTTAGAACAATATCCTCCTTTACAAATCATCAATACTTTCTTGTTAGACGGAATGAAAGTTGTGGGTGAATTGTTCGGGTCTGGACAAATGCAATTACCTTTTGTCTTACAATCTGCCGAAACCATGAAAGCTGCGGTTGCTTATTTAGAACCGTTTATGGAAAAGTCGGAATCTGGGAATAATGCGAAAGGAACTTTTGTAATTGCCACGGTAAAAGGTGATGTTCACGATATTGGTAAAAACCTGGTAGATATCATTTTATCTAACAATGGTTACAAGGTGATTAACCTGGGAATTAAGCAATCTGTAGAAAACATCATTCAAGCTTATGAACAGTATCAACCTGATTGTATTGCCATGAGTGGTTTGTTAGTAAAATCTACCGCTTTCATGAAGGAGAATTTACAAACTTTTAATGAAAAGGGAATTACTGTCCCGGTAATTTTAGGTGGTGCAGCTTTAACTCCTAAGTTTGTGAATCAGGATTGCCAAAATACCTACAAAGGTAAGGTTATTTATGGCAAAGATGCGTTTTCTGATTTGCATTTCATGGATAAGTTAATGCCTGCAAAAACAGCAGGTAATTGGGAAGATTCAACGGGATTTTTGGATGAAGTTGCAGAATCAACTAATGGACATCAAGAAACAGTAGATAATCCTGTTAAAGATAAAACACCTGTTGAACCAAAAGAAAAAGATACTCGGCGTTCTGAAGCAGTAGCGGTAGATATTGAACGTCCAAATCCACCTTTTTGGGGAACGCAGTTTTTACAACCTGATGATATTTCTTTGGAGGAGTTATTCTGGTATTTAGATTTGCAAGCTTTGGTGGCTGGACAATGGCAATTCCGCAAGCCCAAGGAACAATCTAAGGAGGAATATCAGGCGTTTTTAGCTGATAAGGTTTATCCAGTTTTGGAAGAGTGGAAACAGCGCATTATTGAGGAGAATTTATTACATCCTCAAGTGATTTATGGCTATTTTCCTTGTCAGTCTGTGGGGAATAGTTTGTTGATTTATGAAACGAACCGCAGAGACGCGGAGGACGCGGAGGTAAGAGTTAGTTTTGAGTTTCCCCGTCAGAGGTCTTTTAATCGGTTATGTATTGCAGATTTTTTTGCACCTAAGGAGTCGGGAATTATTGATGTTTTCCCTATGCAAGCGGTGACTGTGGGGGAAGTTGCCACGGAGTTTGGACAAAAGCTATTTGCCGATAATAAATACACTGACTATCTGTATTTTCATGGTATGGCTGTACAGGTGGCTGAGGCTTTGGCTGAATGGACTCACGCTAGAATCCGCAGGGAGTTAGGTTTTGGTGATTCTGAACCAGATAATATTCGGGATATGTTAGCACAGCGTTATCAAGGTTCTCGGTATAGTTTCGGCTATCCTGCTTGTCCGAATATTCAGGATCAGTTTAAGCAGTTGGAGTTGTTGGGGGTTGATAGGATGAAGATGCACATGGATGAAAGTGAGCAATTGTATCCTGAACAGTCTACAACGGCGATTATTACTTATCACCCTGCGGCTAAGTATTTCACGGCTTAATGTTTTATCCCCCTTCGTTTTGTAATGAAGGGGGAGTTTACAAGAGGTTGTTTGAAAAGTTTTTAATGTATAAATAAACCCCTCTCCAAACCTCTCCCCGACGCGGGGAGAGGCTTTGAAACCCCCATTCCAGCTAACAAAAGTTTTTCCGCTTCCCTCTCCTCGTAGGAGAGGGTTAGGGAGAGGTAGGGAAGGGGGTTAGGTTTCTGGAGATTATCGGTTTCATCTAATACTTTTAAAACACCCTCTAAGTCAAAAGTTAAAAGTTAAAAGTGGTGGTTTATATTTTTTATTCTCATGACATCAGCAACACCAGAAAGTTTATCTAAATTCGTACAATTCTGTAACCAACATATCACCGGACAGGAACGCAAAGAAGCGCAAACATTTCTCGACCGCTTTTTTCGTGCCTTTGGCCATGAAGGTGCTTTAGAAGCTGGTGCAACTTATGAGGAAGCTATTAAAAAAAGTAGTAAAACTGGTAAAACTGGTTTTGCTGATTTAGTTTGGAAACCCCGCGTTTTAATTGAAATGAAAAAACGCGGAGAAGACTTAAATAAACATTATTCCCAAGCCTTTGATTATTGGATGCGGTTAGTCCCAAATCGTCCTAAATATGTGATTTTATGTAATTTTGATGAATTTTGGATCTTTGATTTTGATATTCAATTAGATACACCTGTAGATAAAATATCACTGGAACAACTGCCGGAACGGTCAGGAGCATTGGCATTTATGGAATTAGGGCAAAAAACGCCTGTATTCCAAAATAACCAAGTAGAAGTAACTGTGAAAGCTGCCCGTCGCATGGGAGAATTATTATTAGAGTTAGAAAATAGGGGAATTGAAAAGTTAACAGCACAGCGATTTATTTTACAATGTGTTTTAGCGATGTTTGCGGAAAAGAGACAACTGTTACCCCGTGATATGTTTATTTCTTGTGTCCAAGATTGTATGAATGGTGCAAGTTCCTATGATGTTTTGGGTGGTTTATTTCGAGAAATGAATCAACCAGGAAAAACACCAGCGGGACGTTATCAAGGAGTGGATTATTTTAACGGCGGTTTATTTTCCCAAATTCATACAATTGAATTAACCAGAGAAGAATTAAATTTTTTAGATGTGTCAGCGCGAGAAAATTGGAGTAAAGTCCGTCCGGCTATTTTTGGCAATTTATTTGAAGGAACAGTAGATAAAAAAGAACGTCACGCGAGGGGAATTCATTATACTTCCGAAGTGGATATTATGAAAATTGTCCGTCCCACAATTAGCCGTTATTGGGAAGATAGGATAGAAACTGCAAATACAGTTAAAGAACTTTCATCACTGCAAATAGAATTACAAAGTTATCGTGTTTTAGATCCGGCTTGTGGTTCGGGTAACTTTCTTTATTTAGCATATCAAGAATTAAAAAGAATTGAAACATTGTTATTAGAAAAAATTCAATCTTTGAGTAAATCAAAAAATAAACAAATGCAAATGGGTTTAGTAACACCTTTGCAATTTTATGGCATGGATACAAACCCTTTTGCGGTAGAGTTAGCAAGGGTGACTTTGACGATAGCGCGAAAAATTGCTATTGATAATTTACAGTTAACTGAACCTGCTTTACCTTTAGATACTTTAGATAATAATATTGTTTGTCAAGATGCTTTATTTAGTGAATGGCCAAAAGCTGATGCAATAATAGGAAATCCGCCATTTTTAGGTGGTAAAAAACTACGAATAGAATTAGGAGATGAATATGCAGAGAAGCTATATAAAGCTTTTCCAGATGTTAAAGGACAGCCAGATTTTTGTGTATTTTGGTTTAGAAAAGCTGCTGATTTATTAGATGATAAAGGCAGAGGAGGATTAGTCGGTACAAATTCTATTGCTCAGGTTTCTGGGAGAAAAGCCAGTTTAGATTATATTGTTAGTAAAGGTGGAATTATTCATGATGCAATTTCTACTCAAACTTGGTCTGGAGATGCTGCGGTTCATGTGAGTATTGCTAATTGGACAAAGGAAAAACAAAAACAAAACTTTTTAGATAGTGTTGAAGTTCCGTTTATTACCTCTTCTTTAAAAAGTGAGATATCAGTTACAAACGCTGTAAAATTACAAGCAAATAAAAATTTCTCTTTTGAGTCTTGTGCGCTTGGTGGAAAAGGATTTATAATATCTGAAGAAGAAGCTAGAGAATGGATAAAAATTGATTCTAAAAATGCAGATGTTTTAAAACCCATGATTGATGGTAAAACTTTAATTAATTCCTGTTTAACATTAGATTGGGTAATTGATCTTAATGATTTATCTATAGAAGAAGCAAGTGAATATCAATTACCTTTTCAGCGTGTACAGGAAAAAGTCAAACCAGAAAGAGATCAAAACCGTAGAGACGCAAGAAGAATTAATTGGTGGAAATTTGGCGAAAAAAGACCAGCTATGAGACAAGCAATGTCTTCTCTATCTTATTATTTCGCTATTCCAAAAATTGCTAAGTGGGTGATTTTTACACCTGTGGATGTTTCTATTTTACCTTGTGAAGCTAATATGGTAATTGCTTCAGATGATTTTTATATTTTGGGGATTCTCACATCTAATTTACATCGAATGTGGGTAAAAGCGCAAAGTTCAACTTTAGAAGATAGAACTCGCTACACTAATACAACCTGTTTTGAAACCTTCCCATTTCCGCAAACAGCAGATATTCAAATAGTAGAAAAAATCCGCACCAAAGCCGAAGAACTCCATCAATATCGAACTCAACAAATGGAAACAAAACAATGGGGAATCACCACATTATATAATAAATTCTTCAACGAACCCAGCAGTCAACTTTATAAACTCCATCAACAATTAGATAAACTGGTAATGGACGCTTATAAATTCACCCCAGAAGATGACATATTAGAAAAACTGCTGACATTGAATTTAGAACTAGCAGAAAAAGAAAAACAGGGAATCAAAATTGTTGGACTATATGCACCCAATTAAACTAGGGATATACAAACATCCTTGGGATTCAATACTGTTCGGTTAAGGCTAAAACATTGTTATATCGTAGGTTGGGTTGAGGAACGAAACCCAACAAAATCCTTGGTAATTTTGGGTTTCACTATCGCTCAACCCAACCTACATTTCCTTAACTAGAACTTCCAGTAATAGATAAATTTTGGAATTCTACGTATGCAGAGAAAGGAGGATTTATTCAGGAGGCTACCGGTTGGAACCCTTCGATACTTCAGCCTTATGTTTACTTGCCAACTTTGACACATATATTAGAATAGGTTTAAGAATATTTAATATTTTTCTTATCAAAAATAGTGTTGCATAAATTTATCACTTTTTCCTTTGCAACCAAGCAGATACTTCCTCAATTGCGTATTACAAACTATAATAATTTCTGCAATAGATGATAAATATCTCCCTTATCACCTTCTTTTCTTAAACCTACACCAACTACTAAAACCACAACTTTATCCTTTTCCACTTGATAAATTATACGGTAGCGTTGTCCTACAGCCCTAACGCTACGATAATTAATCAACTGTCCAGTTAAAGGTCTTCCCTGTTTTTCAGGTTCTATTTTTAATTTGTCAATCTTTGAACTCAAAGCTTTTTGGTGACGTTTATCTTTAATATTCACAAACATCTCCAAAGCTAAAGGTGTTAACTGAATTTCAAATTCAATTTGATCAGATTGTGGTTTATCAAAGTCCGAGTTTGAGTTTTGCATCATTCCAACTAATAGTTTCTCCCCTGTCTGCTTGAGCTATACTTTCTTGTAACTGCTGACTAAATTCCTGATCAAATAATATTGCTAATGTTTCTAGCAAAGATTCATATTGCTCAAAACTAATAGCCGCCATTACGGGTTTACCATGCCTAGTTATGATTATTGGTTCTTCTTGTAAATCATCTGGTAAATCTAAAAGTTGCTCTTGCGCTTCTGTAATTGTTAAGTATTTTAACATATTTTGGTTTTCAATAATTCCTGTATATCATTATATCACTACTTCAAGTTAATTTCAGAATGCAATCTTTAGTTAATTAAAACTTTCCAGATAATTGAAGAAAATTCTCATCAGTATAGGGTTTGACCATTAATCATCCTCGTTTAAATGTTAGTGTGTTGAAGTTAATATGATATTTTCCATGATTACTATTGTATCATGTTTGATAGTTCCTCTTAACTCAACATTTACAAAAATATTTAATAGCAATATCCATGAAAACCGATTCTATTTTTTATCGCATTTTTCAAACCTTACCGCAATCTTTTTTTGAATTAATTTACCCCCTAGTGAAGCAAATGCTTATGATTTTGCCTCTGTAGAACTAAAACAAACAGCGTTTAGAATTGATGGTGTATTTCTACCTACAAATAATCAAGAAAAAATACCTATTTATTTTGTAGAGGTACAATTTCAAAGAGATGAGGATTTTTATTCTCGCTTTTTTTCAGAGATTTTTCTTTATTTACATCTCTATGCTTCTACTACACCCTGGCAAGCTGTGGTTTTATTTGCTAAACGTAGTATAGAACCCACAGAAATAGAACCCTATCGCTATTTGCTAGAAAGTCCTTTGGTAACTCGGTTATATTTGGATGAACTGGTGGATATACAAACATCCTTGGGATTAGGTATTATTAAGTTAGTGGTGGAGAAAGAAAAAGAAGTTCCAGCTTTAGCGAGAAATTTATTATCACAAGCAAGATCAGATTTACCGGATGAAAGATTGCAGAAAAATTTGTTAGATTTAATCCAGACCATTATTTCCTATAAATTACCCCGTCTCAGTCCCCAGGAGTTAGCAAGAATGTTTAGTATTAGTGATTTAAAAAATACCAGATATTATCAAGAAGTCCGTTATGAGGAGGCTTTAAATTACACTATGCGTATAATTGAACGGCGTATAGGTGGAGTTAGTCAGGATTTACAAGTAAAAATCAATAAGTTATCTGTGGAAGATTTGGAGAATTTAGGTTTAGCTTTGTTTGATTTTACCAGTAAAGCTGATTTGGTTACTTGGTTGAATAATCAAAATATTGCAGATGGTTAAACTAAATTACCCCAGGGCAAACGCACCTAAATTCTGTAATCCATGCCCAGCAAGGGTTTCAACCTTTAGTTACAAAAATTAACAATCGTCAAAACCTTTGTCCAGTAAGCATTCTAAAAATAAGATGCGCTTGCCCTGTAAATTACCCCGTCTCAGTTCCCAGGAGTTAGCAAGAATGTTTAGTATTAGTGATTTAAAAAATACCAGATATTATCAAGAAGTTCGTTATGAGGTAATTTTCAATTTTGTAATAGACATCTCCGAAAAAGATTGTAGATACGTTCCATGGAACGTATCTACAAGGGTTTCAGGTCATGCACATTTAATTCTCGGAGATGTCTAATGCGTCTACTTGAACGGCGTATAGGTGCATTTAGTCAGGATTTACAAGTAAAAATTAATAAGTTGTCTGTGGAAGATTTGGAGAACTTAGGTTTAGCGTTGTTAGATTTTACCAGTAAAGCTGATTTAGTTGTTTGGTTGAATAATCAAGTTATTTTTGAGGGTTAAATATATCACTTTTTCCTTTGCAACCAACCAAATACTTCCTCAACTGTGATTGTTAAATTTACCCCTTCTAAAACTGGTAATATATCTGTTCCAGTTAATAAATCTGGTAAACTATGAGGCTGATAAACTAAAATTGAACGCTCATTTGGATCAAGTAACCATCCAAGTTTAGTACCATGTTTAATACAATGTAAAATATTGCCAGTTACCTTGGTTTGACTTTGAGCCGGTGACAGAATTTCAATTACCCAATCTGGTGCAAAATTAATCCCACTGCTAATAATATCACCGCTTTCATCTAATGGTATTTGATTATTATCAATAACTGCAATATCAGGAACTACGGAACGATTACCACAGCTACACCGCAGTTCTGGAAATGCTTCATAATCACTTGTTGCTGTGTCAATTACTGCAACTAATCTTTTTTGTAATAAACTGTGTTTACCTCCGCCCATAGGTTTTTGAATTGCTTCTGTGTTAATATATTCCCATGGTGGTGACTCATCAATAAAACCCAGTTTTAAGAATTCTTCTATGGTAATGATTTTTGCCAGAAATGTTGTTGTCATTTATTTAGACTCAGAGGATAACTGTTGCTGTTTTACCCAATTTCTAAAGGCTTTAAGTGTCGCATTTCTCCCTGCGGTTTTACTTTGTTGAAGATATTGGGGAATTACTGCAATTAAAGGTAAATTAGGAAAATTTAAACTTGACTGAGATTCTAGATAATTCCCATCTTGTAAGATATTTATTCTTAAATTACTATTCTCAAAACGCCATAATTCTGGAACTTTTAAGGCTTGATAAATATTTGCATGAGTGCGGGAAGTAATATCAATTTCTAAGGCTAAATCTGGTGGAGGATCTATTGTTAGATCTAATCGCTTTTTTCCTCGAATTAAAGCTTCATTTTTAATATAAAAACATTGATCAGGTTCTATCCCTTTTTCCATAAATTGATTTTTAAATGTGGTAGAACCAAGACATCTAAATTCAATGTCTAATTCTTCCAATAAAGCCTTAACTAAATCACTAATAATTTCTTTATCGTCTTCATGTTCTGGTAATGGTGCCATAATTTCTAATATTCCTTTGTCATAAGCAATTCGCGCTGCACGATGTTCTCCTAATTCTTCAAGAATAGTTTCTAATTCTGTCCAGGTGACATCTTGCAATATTACTGTTTGTCCTGGTGGTACATGGATGCGCTTTAATTCTAACAACATCTTTTCCACTCCTTGTTATTTAAACTTAATTTGATTATACTTGGGAATATTAATTCTGATTTCATGAATTATTATAACCAACCTCGTAACCAATAAATAAAAGTACCAATATATTCTTTTAATGCACTTGTGAATTGGTTTAAATTTTCAGTATCAGGGAGTAAATTGAGAATTGCGGCTTTTGGAGTGCTGGTAAGTTCTTGAAATTCACCTTGACTAACAAGAAAATCGGTTGGTGTGGGAATGACATCCATACCTTGACGGTGAAAAATTTTGAGCGATCGCGGCGTATGTATTGCTGAGGTAATTAATAATACTTTTTTGATTTGGCGAGCTTCAAGAATTTTACGGACATTGACAGCATTATCATGAGTATTGAAAGAATCAGGTTCTTGAATAATTGCTGTTGCTGGAACACCAATAGATGTGAGAATATTTGCCATATCTGCTGATTCTGGCGAACCACTACCGCGCCAATCAATCCGGCCACCACTAAGGATAATTATAGGGGCTTTTTTCTGAAAATAAAGTTGTGCGGCATAAATTACGCGATCGCCGGCTTCACTTAAATCTACTGTCACCCGTGGCCAAGTTGCTGATTTAGTTGCACCACCTAAAACTACAATGGCTTCAGCATTGGGGATTTGAGTAGCGGGGATATTTTGCCATTCTAGGCTGCGTACCAAGGATTTAGCCACCCAAGCATTACTACATATTAGCAACAAAGCTAAAGATAAAGAAATAGCTATAGTCGCAATCCGGGGACGTTTTCGTAAAGTTACTAAAGCCACTATTAAACTCACACTTGCCAATCCCAAAGGGTAAAAAAATAGTGGTAGGATTTTAGATAAATATAAAAACATAATTAGTTAATTATTAATTACTTTTCCCAAAAGCGAAAATTGAAAGTTGCAGATTCCCGACGGAAACGTTTAGTAGGTTTTCTTTTGCGTCTTTTCGCATTTCTCTCACTGGGCTGTTCTGTCTCTTCTTCTTCCACAATCTCCTCAGATAATTGAGTTTGTAACGCTTCTTCACTGCGCCACCAACCAATTATCCAGCCACCACCAACTCCAGCAATAGCACCGAACACAATACTCACAGGGGCTGAATAACCGAGGAAAAGGCAGCCCATCATAAAAAACAACCAATATTTTAATCCAGCATCAATACCATCATTAGATGCGACAGTAGCAGGTTCAGAACTATTATCATTGGCAAATGTGAACCACCCCAAAGTAACACCACCCATAATAGCTATGAATAGACTCAGAGGAACTGAAGCATGAGCAATGCTGGAGATAATAAATAAGAATAATCCAAACAACAGTTGAGAAAGAAAGTTAGGTGAAGAAGAGAAAATATCGCCTAGCAGATTATTTTTCGGTGCCATAAGATTAGGAGTCAGGAGAAAGAATAATTATATCTCGTTCCCAGTCTCTGACTGGGAATGCTATCATGGAGGCTCTGCCTCAAATGTTATTAAAGGCAGAGCCTTTTAGAATTCATTCCCATACAGAGTATGGGAACGAGAAAAGTGTACTAACGTACACTAAAAATTTTTGGTTTGTTTTAGTCATCTTTAGATGACTTGAGCTACTAGACAGGGAATTTATTCCCCGACGGGCTATGAATTTTACGTTAATTTGACACTTACGAGCAATGGTAAACCCTGACTTCCTAGACAAAAATTAAATCAATTCTGATAATTGCGTGTCTAGCGGTTGAGTTGTATCTACAACTCTTATATAAGGTTGTTCTTGATTTGTAAATGGTTCAGATTGCTTGATTTGGGATGCTAATAAATCAGCAGTTGCATCAGCAATATCACCAGTGCGGTTCAGCAGTCGTTCTGTGACAACTTCTAACGGTGCGGTGCAGTTGATAATATGTACAGGTAATTGATGCTGTGTAGCTTGAGAAATAGCTGCTTCCCGTAAATCCTGACGATCATATTTGGCATCTAAAATTACAGACCAACCTTGATTAGCCAGTATAATTCCTAATGCTAACAATCGGCTATAGGTTTTTTGCGTCATTTCCGGTGTATAGATTTCATCCCCACCTTTTTCTAAGAGGGGAATTCCTGCTAAATGCTTACGCACAGCATCAGAACGGAGATGAACTGCATTGAGTTTTCGGGCTAAATATTTAGCTGTGGTACTTTTACCAGCACCAGATAAACCCGACATCAAAATCAGTTTTCCCTGTTGGGGTTTAGTATATTCCGACGCTTGACGATAATATGCAGATGCGGTTTTTGCAGATTCTTCTTTTACCGCAGCCGGGATGTTAGGATCATCTAATAAAAAGGAATTTACCTTAGCTCGCACATAAGCCTGACGGCTTAAATATAAAGGTAATACCTGTAAACCTTCCCAGTCTCCAGTTTGCTCTACATAGGCATTTAAAAAGGCATTTCCTAAGTCTTTCCTTCCTCTGGCTTCAATATCCATAACTGTAAATGCTACGTCATACATAACATCCACAAACCGGAAAGGTTCATTGAATTCTATGCAGTCAAATAGCATAATTTTGTCATGCCAAAGAGCTATATTTCTGAGGTGTAAATCGCCGTGACATTCACAAATATAGTTATTGTCAATTCTGCTTTTAAATAGTTCTGGATGTTGGACAAAGAAGTTATCTGTATATTGTTTTGTTGCCTCAAACTGCTCTTGTGTCTGAGGTCTACCAATATAGTTTTGAGTTTGCTGATAATTCTCATCAATTGCTAATCGTATTTGTGAGACTTCCCCAAAACTACGAATATAATCGTTTGTGACTGATTCAGCATGATATTGAGCGACAACTCTTCCCAATTCTTCCAAATGACTTTCTTGCAAATTTCCACTGGCAAAAAGTTCACTAAAAAGGGCTTCTTGGGGAAATTGACGCATCTTTACTGCATATTCTACAACTTCTCCTGTTCCCCCTAAATGGTATTGTTCACCAACTAAAGTTAGGGGTAGAACTTCTAAATATAATTCACCTGCACCACGTTGATTTAAGCGCAATTCTTCTTGACAAAAATGTTGTCGTTTTTCTAAGGTGGAAAAGTCTAAAAAACCAAAGTTGGCTGGTTTTTTCAGTTTGTAAGCATAATCTCCTGTGAGGATCACATAGGAAATATGAGTTTGAATTAATTGAATTGGTTCTGTTACAGAATGAGGATAAAATCCTGGTTGTAACATTTGTGAAATTAAATTTGGGAGATTGGTTTGTGTCATTGGTTCGTTGTTAGTGGTTAGTAGGGGCGAAGCATTTGGAAGATAAATTATCGGTCATTGCCAAAAATAGTTCTCCAAATGCTTCGCCCGTACAGCGAAGCATTTGGAAGATAAATTATCGGTCATTGCCAAAAATAGTTCTCCAAATGCTTCGCCCGTACAGTGGTTAGTGGTAAGAGGGATTTTGATACTCTTGCCTTTTTACCACAAAAAAACCAGGGCTAACCCTGGTTCTCTTCGTTATTATTACCTGAATTTTAGCCTTTAGCACCAGCAAAAAAACTGATGTGGTAAGGTGTGCCTTTGGCTGGGTGAATCTGAACTTCACGAAGCACGGTTGTACCAGTCCACTCTAATTCAGCAATGCTGAGTTCCACTTGGGTTTTATTAGGAATAACTTGCTTGAGCAAACGTTCTACAACTTTAGCGTCAAGAACTAGAGAAATTGATTCAATCCCGTTGTGACCATACAAGTTGGCGGGAATTAATCCAGAACGGCGCAAAGCTCTGGGTTTGCTACCTTCTGGGCGGGTTTTAGATTCGAGTGTGATTGCCATATAAGTTGTTAAGTTGTTAAGTTGTGAGTTGTTAGTTGTCAGTTGTCAGTTGTCAGTTATCTTGCCACTGACCAATGACCACTGATTAAACTGGTGTACTGTTAGGTTGTAACAGTGCGCGTTTTGGACCGTGAATAGGATCTTCAACAATGATAGTTTGATCACGACTTGCTCCCAAGGAAACAATTGCAATCGGCACTTCCATTAATTCTGCCAAGAATTTCAGATAGTCCAGTGCTTTTTGTGGTAACTCTTCCAGGGTACGACAGTGACTTGTTGACACTTGCCATCCTGGTACAGTTTTGTAAATGGGACGACAACGGGCGAAAAGACGAGCGCTGGTGGGGAAGTGTTCGCAGCGTTCACCATCAATTTCATAAGCCACACAAACATTGATTTCCTCTAATTCATCGAGAACATCAAGTTTGGTAAGTGCCATACAATCCATGCCGTTAATGCGAACCGCATAACGACCAATAACCGCATCAAACCAACCACAACGACGTTTACGCCCTGTAGTTGTGCCAAATTCTGCACCGCGATCGCCTAACAAGTCACCAATTTCGTCATCTAGTTCCGTGGGGAAAGGACCTTCTCCCACTCTTGTCGTGTAGGCTTTGGATACACCAATTACCCGATCTATCATTGTTGGTCCTAGTCCACTCCCCACACAAGCCCCCCCAGCGACTGGGTTGGAGGATGTGACATAGGGATAAGTTCCGTGATCTAGGTCAAGTAATGTCCCTTGTGCGCCTTCAAACAAAATATTCCGTCGTCGTAAAACCGCATCGTAGATTTTCAACGATGTATCAACGACGAAAGGACGCAAGCGTTCCGCATAACCTAAATACTCCTCAATCACTTCTTCTGGATTGAGAGGTGGCAGATTATACAGCTTTTCTAAAATGGTATTTTTATAGTTTATCGTCCACTTTAACTGCTCACGGAGTCCGTCGGTGTCCATCAAGTCTAACATCCTGATGCCTATCCGCTCAGATTTATCGGCGTAGGTAGGACCAATACCTCTACCTGTTGTCCCGATTTTATGATTTCCCCGTACTTCCTCTGATGCCTTGTCAATCATGCGATGATAGGGCATGGTGACATGAGCCGTCTGAGATATCAACAGATTAGCCGTGGAAATATTTAATTCTTCTAGTTGTTCGAGTTCTTTAATCAAGACTTGCGGATCGATGACTGTTCCACAGCCAATGATACACTCGGTTTTTGGATACAAAATACCAGAGGGGATTAAGTGCAGCTTAAACGTCTGACCTTGGACTACGATTGTATGCCCAGCGTTCACTCCCCCTTGGTAACGTACCACCACGTCTGCGGAGCGGCTGAGTAAGTCAGTTATTTTACCTTTTCCTTCATCGCCCCACTGGGCACCTATGACAATGACGTTAGCCAAGAGATTATATTAAAGGGTAAAGTTTCCACAAAGATCCATTATTAACATATTTTTAATGTTTTGTCAATAAATTGGGCATAACATTATTTACGGAGTATCAATACCTTGGCCAATTTACGAGGGTGAGATGATCATGCTTTAACTATGTAATGTGCGATAAGTTAAATTTTGTAATATTCTATAAATATCGCTGTGATAATATGTATCTAAATTTATGGACTTAGAACCCGCTACGGTGCTTGGAATTTCCTTTTGTGCGGCGTTAGTTGCTATTACTGGTATGGCAATTTACACATCTTTTGGACCCCCAAGCCAGGAATTAGATGATCCCTTTGATGATCACGAAGATTAACAGATCTATTAATTTAACATGATGGTTGGCATTGTCCACCCTACATTCTAGTCAGATGGGGTAATTCATGAATTATCCCTCCCATCCCTACCATATCTATACTTTGAAGATCTACCGATTTCCTATTGATTCTTGTAGAAACAAATTTGCTATCAAATTTTCTTGAGATACATCCTCTAAGACTCAGTAGGTGATGTAGTTGCAGATGCTGGTGGTGATATCTGTTGACTCTCAGAAGGTGCAGATTCTTCTCTCTGTTTAGTTGTATTTTCGGAGGGAATATCAGTAATAATAGGAGTTATTTTTTGTTGATTATATTGAGGAGATTCGATAGGAGTAGAGGTAGAAGTCGCTTTTTCAGGGTTTTTTTTGGTGGTTGCTCTTTGTTTTTGTATTTGCCGTTCTTGAAGTTTACGGTGACGCTGTGATCCTTTAATGGCAAAGTTAACTGAGGCTCTTACCCCTTCTCTTCCCTCTGCTGTGGGTGTTAATTTCCACTCTTGTGCAGCTTGTTGAGCGGCTTGATCTAGTTCGCTATCACCACTGGAACGGACTAACCGAACTCGCGTAACATTACCCTGGCTATCAGTATCAATAGCAACTTCTGCATTTCCTTCTATGCCACGCTGTCTGGCTCTATCTGGGTACTTAATTTGACACTGGATACAATCCGCACGATTCAGTTTAGAACTGTTTTCTATGGGAGGTTTCGGTGCGGTAGCTATTGGTGTATTTTCTGATTTTGGTTTATTCCCACTTTCATTACCTGTACTATTTCCAATTCCATTACCAACACCAGTACCTGAACCAGTACCATTACCTGTACTATTTCCAATTCCATTACCAACACCAGTACCGTTTCCAGTACCTAAACTATTTCTTGAGCGATCGCCTAAATTGCCTAAAATATTTTTATTCTGCGGTAACTGTGTGGAAGCGGTGGAGTTGCTAGGGATATTGTTGGAACTAGCATTAGGTTGAGTTTCTGACTTTAATGGTGTGATTTTTGTGGGTTTTGTCTGCACTTGGGGTTGAGTAGACGCTAGGGTATTTGCGTTTTCATCTAATTTTTGTATTGGTTTTGTTTCTACTGGGGGTGGTGTTGTCGCAGGTTCAGGAGTTGTGTTTTCTATTGGGTTAGTTTGTACAGGAGTTAATATTTTCGCTGGTTCACGATTTGTAAGTGTTTGGGATTGTTTACTGATAAGGTTAGTAGTGATTTTTAGTTGAGCCTGTTTGGTTATGGGTGCGACAGAAGACTTAATCATATTCAGGGCTGTTTTTGTTGGTGTAGAAATTCCGCCACCTTTATTTCCACCACCACCGGAATTTGTTTTTGCTAGGGATTTTATCTCTACTGGTAGTTGGTTTACTTCCTGGGGTATTGTTTCCAGAATTGTCACTTCAATGGGTTCTTCTCTAACTTCAGGGAATTTGAGAAAAAATTTGTTAATAGCTAAAGCTAGTATCCCAATATGTAATACCAATGAACCAATTAGACTAAAGAAAAGAAAAGTCTTTAATGCTTCAGCTTCTTTTTCGCGCTGTTCTATAGTGACACTTGAAAATTCCATATTTTCTGGCTATTTATGATAATTATTTTCTTGATTTAGAATCCACTAAAAGATGATATCAACAACATCTATGCTTTGATGAATTTTTCTATTTAGGCAGGGAATAATTAATTTATTTTATTCATGGAATGGAGAATTTATGAAAATATTAAGATATTAAAGAAAAGCCATTTACCATGCTGATGATATTTTTGGTTGTACAGTGGTTACTAAATCTAATTACTAATAAAAAGACTGAGCGGGACAAAAAGCCCCGCACATTGTTAAACCATCAAATTAGATGTAAATTTACTTCTTCCAGCCGTTATCAGCTTGTTGTAGGACATAAGCAGCTACATTTTCTATTTGCTCTGCTTTTAACCGACCCTTAAAGGCTGGCATAGCACCTTTACCATTAGTAACTTGATAAACAATTGCTTCAGCCGAGTACATACCGTACTTTTCCAAATCTGCTTTTTTCAGGGTTTTGGCAGCATTAACTAAATTTCTGCCACCCGCATGACAAGAAGCACAATTAGCACTAAATATTTTAGCTCCACTGGCTGCGTCTGCGGCCAAAGCAGGACTACTGAAGGCAAAGTTGAAGATAGCTATGCCTAATAATAATACTGAGACAATCTTTTTCATCTGGTGTTCTCTCGACAACAATGTCTGAATCGGTGCAAATATCCTCCCTAATTCTCATTTGATTTCGTTGCATTAGTCAAACGACAGGCTGTCAAACTTGGCTGAAATAATTGAGAATTTCAGATTAATTGATTGATAGCTTCAGGGTTTAGGCAAAATGTAAACTTATATGAATTTAAATTGAAGAAGAGCAAAAAGAAATTAATAATGAAGGATAAAAGGGAGATTTGCTATATTTCCTCTTGTATCCTTTAAACTTCATTTTTGAGTGGCTAATTTGGTCAGATCCTTTTCAGTCACCCGACAAATCCGCCAATCTTCTAAAATATCTGCACCCATATTCCGGTAAAATGCCTGCGCTGACACATTCCAATCTAAAACACTCCACTCTAAGCGCCCACAATCCCTTTCTACAGCTATTTGGGCTACTTTGGACAAAAGTGCTTTACCAATACCTTGGCGGCGATATTCCGGCAAAACAAAGATATCTTCTAAGTAAATTCCTGGCTTGGTGAGAAATGTAGAATAATTATGAAAAAATAGGGCAAAACCTACAACCTTACCTTCAAATTCGGCTAGGATTGCATCTACGTATTTTGGTGAACCAAATAAATGATCCTTGAGGGCTTCAGCATTGCCAATAACAGCATCAGATAGTTTTTCATATTCAGCAAGTCCCTGAATTAAGGCAAATAAGGTATGAGCATCACTGGGTTGGGCAAAACGGACAATTAAATTAGTCATTAGTCATTGGTCATTGGTCATTAGTTCACATTTTATACTCAATGTGTCTAATTTTTTTTAACCACAGACAACTGACAACTGACAACTGTACGGGCGAAGCATTTGGAGAACTATGTTTTGGCAATGTCCGATAATTTATCTTCCAAATGCTTCGCCCCTACTAACAACTGTACGGGCGAAGCATTTGGAGAACTATGTTTTGGCAATGTCCGATAATTTATCTTCCAAATGCTTCGCCCCTACTGACAACTGTACGGGCGAAGCATTTGGAGAACTATGTTTTGGCAATGTCCGATAATTTATCTTCCAAATGCTTCGCCCCTACTAACAACTGTACGGGCGAAGCATTTGGAGAACTATTTTTGGCAATGACCGATAATTTATCTTCCAAATGCTTCGCCCCTACTAACAACTGACTAATGACTCATACCAACCAACCTTTTAACCGCTTGGCTATGTGAGGACGGCGTAATTTCCGCATGGCTTTACTTTGGATTTGACGGACTCGTTCGCGGGAAAGGTTAAACATATTTCCCACCTCTTCTAGGGTGCAGGGTTCACTGCTGGTGAGTCCATAGCGCAGGGAAATGACATCTTTCTCTCGTGGGGTGAGTACGTCTCCGAGAACTTCCCAAATCTCCTGACGCATCATGTTTTCGTTCATTTTGGCTTCGGGAGACTGGTTGTCTTCATCTTCTAGCAAATCCATTAATTCTGTGTCTTCTTCTTTACCGACACGGTGGTTAAGGGACAGGGCTTGACGACGCAGTTGTTGAAGTTGACGCAGTTGGTGAACTGTAATTTCCAAAGCTTCGGCCATTTCGGCCTCTGTGGGATTCCGAGCGAGTTTTTGTTTGAGTTCCCGTTGGGCTTTTTTTAGTTTATTAAGTTTCTCAACAATATGGATTGGTAAGCGAATAGTTCGGGCATCATTAGCGATCGCTCTGGTAATTGCTTGTCTAATCCACCAATAAGCATAAGTAGAAAACTTATATCCTTTATCAGGATCAAATTTTTCAGAAGCGCGGTTTAAACCCATTGCTCCTTCTTGAATTAAATCGAGAAAAGGGACACCACGATTTAAATATCGTTTAGCAATAGATACGACTAACCGGAGATTGGAGCGAATCATTTTTCGCTTGGCCACTCTACCTTGATACAAGCGGCTTTCCAGTTGTTTTTCTGTTATCTCTAATTGCGAAGCCACCTGCACCTTACTAGGCTGCGCTCCTAGTTCTAATTCTAAAGCTGCTTGCAATTCTTTGACTTCTTCTAAAAATCTCACCCGTCGCGCTAATTCCACTTCTTCATCAGGTTTGAGTAGGGGATAACGCGCCATTTCCTTAAAAAATGCGCCAACAGCATCATCATTTTCGGTTTTATTATATCCCGAAGGACGGGCTGCGGCCATGTCATCGCCATTGCGCTCTTCTGATGCCAAGTTTTCGACAATTGTAGCATCTTCATATACTACTTGATCTAAACTCTCAATTGATGGTTCTTCATGATCAGTAATATTCTCTAGTATTTCCATTGTTCCCAATTCAGCAAGATTCATAGTTTCCGTTAGAGATGGTTGCTTTGTTTGGTACATAATTTCATGACAACAGCCTCTTTCAGGCTTGGTAGTTTTCCCTTGAGGACAAATACACCCTTCTTCTCTAGCAAAATCCTCTCTTTTTAATCATTCCTCGTCTGGAATGGAAATCAGTATTTGTCCATTATTTTTAGTTCTGGCTAGATACGACCTATAATCATTAACGACTTTAGCACTCACAAAAAACTATTTTTTTCAGAAACCCAATAGACATATTCTCTATGCTTTTCTTGATTACTAAATAGGTCAAACCCCCTAAGACTAACTTTAACAAATATCAAAAACATAGAGAAAGAAGCCTATCTATCTATCTTAAATGATCTGGGGAAAAATCAGTTGCTTGTTGCCTGTAGTTTGTACATAGCTTCCGTGTAAAGGTGATAAATCACCGAAAAATGATATATATTAAATTTTCGTGTATTTTTTGCAAAGTTTTCAGGTTTGTCCGGCTGGAATCATCAGAGTAATTGAATAAATCGCCATTTTGGTACTAGAGTTATTTATCTCTCCGAAAATTTACTAAATGATCCAAATTACAAAAATGGTAACTTCTAATCCGGATAATATTTATCGTTTAAAAGCATCTCATATTCAAAAAATATTTAATATCTATCAATAGGTTGAAAAACTCTATGCCTTATTTCGTAGCTCAATCTCATGATTGATTAATAACATAATTTACTAGTTAATCAAGATGTTACAAATCACATAAAAATCTGGAAGTTTAATCACTTAATTACCTACTTACTCATGATTACTCATTACTTCGGCATATTTCTCAAGATAGGTTTTGCAGCTTGAGTATCCCAGTCGGTAAGTCAACAAAGCATTAAAAAATCTGATCAAGACTGTGTAAGCTACTTGCTCAAATTTAAAATTTCAATCTTCAATTATTTATTGCCTAAATTGTAGAAGCTAATTTGTCTAGTACCGCAGTGCGGAATTAAAAATTAAAAATTAAAAATTAAAAAAGCAGATTACACAAGCTTTTGTCAAATTTTTAATGGTTGATTGACTTACGCCGTTGTGTACTAGTAGATTACATAAATTAGAGATTATCAAGGATTATGGGTAATTGAAGTATTGTAAAATACTATTTACACAAAGTAAAACCAAAGGATAGAATTAAACCTTGTCGGTGAATACAATATTTGTTTATAAATCGAAAATTTATGTATAGTATTGGTGCAAAATCATCTGTTATCGCTGTAGCTGAACCGGGAGGATCATATCAATCTCCAGCAAAATTACCTGAATGGGTGGAAGTGCTTGTAGACTGTCCAGGATGTTCAGATTTATTTACCTATAAAATCCCAGCACAGTTAGCAATCAAACCAGGAGATATTTTAAGCGTTCCCTTTGGTGCGACACAGGTAGGAGCGATCGCTATCCGCTTATTAACTGAACCGAATCTAGATATTCCCTTAGAAAAAATTCGAGAAGTAGAAGATGTAGTTAGTGAAGGGTTTTTTCCTCCTGGTTATTGGACATTACTCAACCGTGTTGCAGCCTATTACTATACACCTCTAATTTTAGTAATTCGCGTCGCTTTACCACCGGGATTATTAGGAAGATCACAACGTCGTTTACGGTTGACTTCTCTGGGTAAAAAAAATCTTGCTATTTATATTAGTCCTATAGCCCAGCAAGTAATTACACTTTTAGAAAAAACCCCAACAGCAGACTATAGTTATCACTACATCCAACAAAAAGTTAAAGCTGCATATCGCGGAATTCGGGAATTAATCCGCTTAGGTTTAGCCGAAAATTATTTAGAACCGCCACAACTTACCAAACCTAAATTACAAAAAGCTGTCACACTTCTAGATAATAATCATGACGATTTAACAGCCCGTCAAAAAGAAATTGTGGAAGTTTTGCGACGACAAGGGGGAGAAATATGGCAAAGTGAATTATTGCAACTTTGCAATACCAGCACTTCCACCCTAAAAGCCTTAGTAGATAAAGGCTATATAGTCATTGAAGACAGGGAAATATTACGCAGAGAACAAGGCCCCACAGTAGCCGCAGATTGGGCAAAATCCTTAACACCAGCCCAAAATAACGCCTTAGAAACGATTAATTCCTTAACCGGATTTGCTCAAGTATTGCTACATGGGGTGACAGGTTCAGGAAAAACAGAAGTATACTTACAAGCCATAGCACCATTACTCGCACAAGGAAAATCGGCCCTTGTTTTAGTTCCCGAAATCGGCCTCACACCTCAACTTACAGATAGATTCCGCGCTAGATTTGGTCACAAAGTCCACGTTTATCACAGCGCCCTTTCTGACGGTGAACGTTACGACACCTGGCGACAAATGCTCACAGGAGAGCCGCAAATCATCATCGGGACTCGCAGCGCCATTTTCGCTCCTTTACCCAATCTAGGCTTAATTATCCTGGACGAAGAACACGATAGCAGCTTTAAACAAGATTCTCCCATTCCCACTTACCACGCCCGCACCATCGCTCAATGGCGAGCCGAATTAGCACATTGTCCCCTAATTTTAGGTTCTGCGACTCCCTCTTTAGAAAGTTGGGTAAGTGGAAATCAACTATATTTATCATTACCAGAACGCATTAACTCGCGCCCATTACCACCTGTGGAAATCGTGGATATGCGTCAAGAGTTAAAAGAGGGAAATCGGTCTATTTTTAGTAGAAAGCTGCAAAATGCGCTGCAACAATTGGCAGAAAGACAACAACAGGGAATATTATTTATTCATCGGCGTGGACATAGTACCTTTGTTTCTTGTCGCAGTTGTGGTTATGTGTTGGAATGTCCCCATTGTGATGTATCCCTGGCTTATCATCATGTGGAAGAGGGAGCGCCGGAATTATTGCGCTGTCATTATTGTAATTATGGGCGTTTACATCCTCCCCATTGTCCTGAATGTAGTTCCCCTTATTTAAAGTTTTTTGGCAGCGGTACTCAACGGGTAGCGCAGGAATTAACTAAGCAATTTCCCAATTTGAAAATAATTCGCTTTGATAGTGATACCACCACCACTAAAGGTTCACACCGGAAACTTCTTACCCAGTTTGCTAATGGTGAAGCCCATTTATTAGTAGGGACACAAATGCTGACAAAAGGGTTAGATTTACCCCAAGTTACCCTTGTGGGTGTAGTCGCTGCGGATGGATTATTGCACTTATCTGATTATCGCGCCAATGAACGCACATTTCAAACTTTGACCCAAGTTGCGGGAAGGGCGGGAAGAGGGGATGATCCAGGGAGGGTAATTGTCCAAACCTATACTCCAGAACATCCGATTATTGAAGCAGTGCAAAAACATGATTATCAATCTTTTGCTGATGCAGAGTTAGCACAAAGACAAACTCTGAATTATCCTCCCTATGGGAGATTAATTTTATTGCGATTAAGTAGTTTAGATCCCATTCAAGTCCAAAACACAGCCCAAATCATTGCTACATTTTTGAACAATAAAGAAGGATTTGAGATATTGGGACCTGCACCAGCTAGTATTTTACGAGTAGCTAACCGTTATCGTTGGCAAATATTACTCAAGTTTGATCCTGACGCTTTACCAAATTTACCAGATTGGCCAGAAGTGCGATCGCTTTCTCCTGCTTCTGTCAGTTTAACAATTGATGTAGATCCGATTAATATTATGTAGTCTAATCAAAATTTAAAAATTTAGATACCAGACCTTTTTAAAAGTCCGGTATCTGCATCGTTATCTTCCTGATAATAATGTTTTGGTTGCAGATTCGCCTAAAACTCTAACTTGGCGATTTAATTGGAAATTTAACAAAGCGACAACAGTTAACTCAGCTAAAAGTGCCAGAAAAATTGTTGTCGTCTGAGTGTATTCTATAGCCGCCCAAGGAAAGGTGGAGAATAACCACAAAGTCGGATTTTCTGATGGACTAATACCCAAGACTGAGAGAATAATTGATGGTAAAAACATAGCTACACCAATAGTTCCCACTGTCCACACATAACGCTTGGGGTTTTTCATCAGTAGCATCAGTTGAGCAATTGTGGCATACATCAGCATCAAACTCAAGGCTAAAACCATCGCTAATATGACTTTATGCTTATCAACACTACCATTATAAAAATTAGTAGGTGAGAACAAAATCCAGATTATTATCGGGGTAGTAGCAATTAATAGATTAATGACGATAGCAACAATTGCTGGGCTTTTTTCACCAAATACTAAATCTTGGAATACAGATTTATCTCGATGATTTTGGTGTCTATATCTTGCCCAATCTTGGATAATTTGACGATGAGGTGAAAGGACAATAGTTAAAGTCAAAACTAAGGCAAAGTTGAATAAAGCAATCAGGAATATCATCCCTGCATCGTATTTATCATCAACTACGGGGATAGTCAATCCTAAAAACATTACTTGAGTAAAAGCTACAAATAAATAACTTTGTTTTTTACTCAATATTGTACTGTCTGCATTCCGAAAGCAGCGTTTCATGGCTTGCCAAATGCCGTAGGAAGAAATTCCGTAATTAACTAAATGAAAGCCGACTAAGGTAATGAAATTTTCACCTATTGGTAAATAGAAGAATTGTAGCTGCTGTATTGACGAATCTTTATATGAACGAAATAGATTAGGGAATAGATAATTGGTAATATCCCAGGGACTGAAGAATCTAATCCAAGTCAGAGGATTATTAAAGTTTCCATAAGACGATACCATTATTGTCATGGTCATCAACAAGAACACAAGTACAGCACCGCTACCCAACCAAGGTTGAAAGCTGCTAAACCAACGACTAACTAGACCAAAAATTAGGGCTACACTGTAGAAGAAAACACAACTAGCTGCAATCACAGCATAATAACTGAAAATGTAACTTAAAGCAATTTTAGCAGAATGTCCAGCCCAGAAATGTAAAGGAATTGCTGTGAGGACAAAGAGATAAATTAAACTAGGAACTCCGAGAATTTTTCCAGTTAAAATGCTTGTTTCTGACTGAGGACTAAGCCGAATAAAGTTCAATGTTCCTCGTTGTTCTTCTTTGGCTAAATCACTGATTAATAAATAAGTTCCCCCAACTAAGAGTGTAAAAATGAAAATTACACTTAACGTTAGAAATGTATATTCCCAATGATCTCTCCACCATAATTGCCAGTCTATTTTATCTAAAGGACAAATATTTTTAGATAAATAATTCTGTAAGCTAGATAGTTCAGTTCTAACTTGCTGAAGTTGGGCTTCTAAGTTGGGGATTATGGTATTATCTGATAGTTGAATTTGCCGATAATTATCTAATTTTTGGGTAAGTAAACTCTGTTGTTTATAAAGTTCCTGTTCTTGGTTTTGGTATACTTCTTTCAAAGTACAGTAAGTTGCTCTGAGATAGTATTTCTCATCGGGAAATTCTCGTAATTGCAAGAGAAAAACTATGAGTTGGAGTAGTAAAGAAGAACCCATAGCTATAATCAGATTAAAAGGTTTTAATCTACCTTTTAGTTCTCGAAATAGTTGGGGATTTAATTCTCCCACTCTATCTATGAAATTTAGTAACATCGTCAATACCTCCAAAGTTTTTTAATTTTTAATTCTTAATTTTTAATTGTCTATGATGCTTGTTTATGACCTAATTTGAGGAAAATAGTTTCTAGGTCTTCTTGGGTACAATGAAATTCTGTTATGGGAATTTTTGCATTCACAAGCGATCGCAATAAATCGGCAGAATCTTCTGGTTTACCTAAAAAATTCACTCGCACGCCATTTTTACTCGGTATTACCTCCCATTCTTCCACTAAAGGATGATTTTTTAGTTCACTCACCAATATATCTATATTGCCCAAAGTGGAGATAAAAATCTGCTGTTGAGAAAGACGTTGATAAAGATGTTTAAGTGAAGAACTTTCCACCAAAAAACCTAATTCCATAATTCCCACAGATGTACATAACTCGGCTAAATCGCTGAGAACGTGGGAAGAAATTAAAATTGTCATTCCTGCTGCTTGCAAAGCTTTAATAATTTCCCGAAACTGCATCCGCGCAATGGGATCAAGTCCAGAAACAGGTTCATCTAAAAGCAGTAAAATTGGTTCATGGATAATGGTGCGGGCTAAACTTAACCGCTGTTTCATCCCCCGTGAGAGGGTAGAAATCATGCTATGACGTTTATTACCCAGTTGAATGAGTTCTAAAACTTCGTGCAGACGTTGGGTACGGTGCTTTCCTTGCAAGCGATACAGTCGGGCAAAATAATCTAAATAATCCCAAACTGTCAAATCTTCATAAAGTGGGTAGTCATCAGGTAAATAACCAAGACGACGTTTAAGTTTGAGATTGCTTTGATCTCGCAGAAGTCGATCTCCATTAATATAAATCTCACCAGTAGTCGGTTCTTCCGCAGTAGCTAACATCCGAATTAGGGTGGTTTTACCCGCTCCATTGGGACCAATTAATCCGTAAACTTCACCCACTTGGATTTCTAAGTCAACATCATTGACAGCAATGTGTTTTTCAAATTGCTTCGTTAGTCCAGTGGTGCGAATTGCTATTTCTTTTACCATCGCGGCTGGGGTGTGGCTTGTGTGCAATAGTTAACTTAACTTGTTTATACAATAGTATTTACCTTCATTTCGGAAATGGAAACAAAACAATTCAAAATTGTAAGAGTTCAGATCCCCGACTTCTTAAAGAAGTCGGGGATCTTGTAAATCCATGAATTCATCTGCGTTTATCTGCGTTTATCTGCGATAAATAATTCTGGAAATCTTACTTCATGCAGCTTCATATTAATTTGCAATAACTCAAACCCCCAAAAATTAGTTAAATTAGCGGTATGCTGCAATGAAGAAACCATAGAGACAAATATGCCAAGAACACAGAAAAACGATAACTTTGTTGACAAATCCTTTACCGTGATGGCAGATATCATCCTCAAGATATTGCCAACCAACAAAAAAGCTAAAGAGGCCTTTGTTTATTACCGAGATGGGATGTCCGCACAGGCAGAAGGCGAATACGCTGAAGCTCTAGACTACTATAAAGAAGCCTTAGAAATGGAAGAAGACTCCAATGATCGGAGTTATATTCTCTATAATACGGGCTTAATTTATGCCAGTAACGGCGATCATGATAAGGCTTTAGAGTATTATCATCAGGCCATTGAGTTAAATCCACAATTACCCCAAGCCTTGAATAATATTGCGGTGATTTATCATTTTCAAGGTGAAAGGGCTAAGGAAACCGGAGATCATGACGGTGGAGAGGCATTGTTTGATCAAGCGGCAGATTATTGGATTAGAGCAATTCGCATGGCTCCCAATAACTATATTGAAGCTCAAAACTGGATCAAAACCACCGGGCGATCGCAAATTGACATATTCTTTTAACTTAGCCATTAGTCGGTTATACAATTTTACCTGACAACTAACAACTAACAACTGACAACTGACAACTGACAAATTATGATTGATAGTGAACAAGTTCGTAAAGTTGCTAATCTCGCTCGTTTAGAATTAACAGCAGATGAAGAAGCACAATTTACTACTCAACTGGGTAGTATTCTGGATTATATAGAACAACTCAATCAACTGGATGTCACCAATGTAATACCGACAACCAGAGCTATTGATGTTAGCAATATTACTAGAGAAGATATTTTGCAACCCTGTCCTGACAGAGAAGCAATCCTCAGCAGTGCGCCTCAACAGGAAGGTGATTTTTTCCGAGTTCCCAAAATTCTTAATGCTGATTAGTTAGGAACTGACTGAAGATATAGGAAAGAATCTTTTCCTTTCTCTTCAATTTCTACTGCAATATCAACACAAAAGAGTAGAGACGCTCCGAGGAACGTCTCTACATCCCCGTAGGGACAGGGGATTAGGGGATTAGGTTTTTGGGTATGAGTTCAATATAGCAGATGATTTTCTATTTGCCAAGTATTTGACAACTAAACCCCGTCCAAGTTGAAACCTATAGTTTTTCTATGGCGCAAACTCAAGTTTTCAAGATGGATGGAGTTTATTTTCCGTATACTATTGTAATTCATCAAGCTAAATCGAGTTTAGAAGAGTGGAAAAATCTCTAAAAATGGAGATCAAGAGGGTTGACATTTGCTTTTAAATTTGTTATCATGAAATTGATAAGGAAGAACTTTCTCGCCATAAATAATTTAACTACCATAAAAAATACCCATCCAGTGATTGCGCTAGGTGGGTATTAATCAAATAAGGGCAGGAATTCCCCGCCCTTTGTGAAACTACTTGCTTTCAGTGAAATCAGCATCAATGACATCATCACCACTGCCAGAAGGAGGAGTAGAACCACCAGCATGAGGTTCAGCACCAGCAGCGCCAGCAGCATCACCAGCTTGTTGATAGATATTGCTACCAATAGCAAACAGAGCTTGTTGCAGTTCTGGCATTAACTTCTGGATTTGAGCATCATCTTCTTTCGCAACTGCTTCTTTTACTTCCTTGACCAAACCTTCAACCTTAGTCTTATCAGCAGCGGGGACTTTATCACCCAACTCTTCCAACTGCTTTTCAGCTTGATAAGCTAAAGAATCAGCTTGGTTTTTGCGTTCAATTTTCTCACGACGTTCCTTATCAGAAGAAGCGTTTTGTTCAGCTTCTCTCACCATGCGTTCTACATCATTCTTATCCAGAGTAGAAGCACCAGTGATACTAATAGATTGTTCCTTACCAGTTCCCTTATCCTTAGCCGCAACGTTGAGAATACCGTTAGCGTCAATATCAAAAGTCACTTCAATTTGGGGAACACCACGGGGAGCAGGAGGAATACCATCCAAACGGAAAGTTCCTAAACTCTTATTATCATTGGCAAATTCTCTCTCACCTTGGAGAACGTGAATTTCCACATTACCTTGTCCGTCCACCGCAGTAGAGAACACTTCTGATTTTTTGGTAGGAATTGTAGTGTTGCGAGGAATAATCTTAGTCATTACCCCACCCAAGGTTTCTACACCCAAGGATAATGGTGTTACGTCTAACAACAAGATACCTGTAACATCACCAGCTAAAACACCCGCTTGAATAGCAGCACCAACAGCTACCACTTCATCAGGGTTAACAGTTTGGTTAGGTTCTTTACCTAACACCCGTTTAACCACATCTTGAACAGCGGGAATCCGAGTAGAACCACCAACGAGAACAACTTCGTCAATATTGGTCTTATTTAACTTCGCACCTTTGAGCGCATCTTCCACAGGAATGCGGCAACGGTCAATTAAATCAGAACAGAGTTCTTCAAAAGTGGCGCGAGTCAGAGTTGTATCTAAATGCTTTGGTCCGTCCTGGGTAGCGGTAATAAATGGCAGGTTAATTTCTGCCTGGCTAACGCTAGAAAGTTCAATTTTGGCTTTTTCAGCGGCTTCAGTCAGACGTTGTAAAGCTTGTTTGTCTTTACGCAGGTCAATCCCTTCGTCTTTTTTGAACTTTTCCGCCAAGAAATCAACGATTTTTTTATCAAAGTCGTCACCACCCAGGTGAGTATCCCCAGATGTTGATAATACTTCAAATACACCATCACCTACTTCCAGAACAGATACGTCGAAAGTACCACCACCCAAGTCAAATACGAGGATAGTTTCATTGCTCTTTTTATCAAAACCATAAGCTAAGGAAGCAGCGGTAGGTTCGTTGATAATGCGGAGAACGTCAATACCAGCGATTTTTCCCGCGTCTTTTGTGGCTTGACGTTGGGAGTCGTTGAAGTAAGCAGGAACGGTAATTACAGCTTGGGTAACGGTTTCACCCAGGTATTTACTAGCATCTTCCACTAATTTGCGAAGAACCTTCGCAGAAATTTCTTCAGGTGCAAATTGTTTACCAGCACCGGGAGAATCTACTTTAACGTTACCGCCGCTACTGAGAACTTTATAAGAAACTTCTGTAGCTTCATTGGTAATCTCTTCAAAACGACGACCGATAAAGCGTTTTACAGAATAAAAAGTATTTTCGGGGTTCATTACCGCTTGGCGTTTAGCGATTTGACCAACTAAATTGTCGCCATTTTTGGCAAACGCAACTACTGAGGGTGTTGTCCGAAAACCTTCTGCATTAGCGATAACGGTGGGTTTACCACCTTCCATTACTGCCACGCAGGAGTTTGTCGTACCTAAATCAATTCCAACTACCTTTGCCATTTTGGGTGTTTGCTCCGTATAAAATTACTAAATGAACTCAGAGAGAATATAAAATTGCATTAACTAAATGTCAATAACAAACCGATTCAAATTTCCCAACTCTGTACGCATAACGTATTGCTCCGAAGAGCCTCCCATTTCTGGGGTAATGTTAGCTTCGTCAATGTTTTAAGAGCTTGTTAGGCTTGCAACACTGTTTCAGTGACCTTGAAACTGTTTAATCACAAGCGACAGAGCAGGGAACTAGCTACGCATTCGCCCGGTGTCGTGACTCAAAAAACGTAGTCAGTGAAGACTTAGACTGGTCAGTACAGCTTGCTTGATTACTTTTGCAAGCTCAGTCCCTTTAGGGCTGGGTTACTGACATAAACTCAGTGGTATTCCATGAAGGGTGGTTTACCGAACCGTTAAGGGAACGGTGAATTTTATAAATTATGTCTAGTGGGTTCATGGATTTATGTGCTTTCACATTGACTAATGTATGGTAATTAATACTTTCAGGAATTGGGGTGAACCGTAACTTTATAGTCGTATTTGCCGTCAAACCCTGTCGGGAATTAAAAATTAAGAATTAAAAATTAAAAATGATACCCCTTACTCCGTAATAAGGGGCTTGGTAATTGTCAATTATTTACGAAGCAGGACGTTCCCCTTGTTGAAACTTCAGCCATGCCTGTTGCAAGGCCGTTGGGGCAGGATTGGTGACATCATAAATGACAATTACATTAGTCAAAGGTCTACCGGCAGGAACTATAATATTAGTCTTGTTGGCTAAGGCTCTAGATGCTCCACCATCTAAATTCATAGCTTCATAACAACCAATCGCTTTCATTGCCTCCGCTTCTTGTTGTAAAGTGAGGTTGATTTCAAAATTGGCTAAAATCAGTTTTGTGCCGTCCTGGGTAAAACCAATTGCTGTTCGGGCGCTATTACCTAAAACAGCAGGATCTTTAAAACCTTCAATCCTGGGGTTTAACCGGATTTCCCCTTGTCGCAATAATCTTGGTCCACAAGTTAGGGAAAACCAATGTTTATTCCATTCTGGTTTGCCGTCTATTCTGGCTGTCACCATTTCTGGTTTATTACCGACTCCTAATCCCAAAGTAGTCCCAAAGTTTTCCCAACGACTGTATTTCACAAATTTTCCCCCGGCTACCATGTTACCCATAACCGTTTTTTGGGGATTTTTGGCAAAAAATGTGCCGTTAGCAACTACGGCAGCCTTATAACGCGCCACTAATTTACTAAATTCTTCATCACCACTGGTTTTTTGAATGGTATTCGCAAAAGCGGCATTTTTGGCTAAACCCATGGTGATAAAGGTTTTTGGATCTGTGAGGTCAACTATGGTTTGATAAAAAGGAATACCATTAATTTGACTTTTGTTTACCTGTACAGTTTGGGCATAACTAGGTAATGTTAAGGTTAATCCTTGTGCTAAGGTTGCACCACCAAGGAATAAAAAGGATCTGCGGCTGATTTTGCTAATTGTCATAATTGATGTTTATTAATTCTTTGTTCTTCTTCCTGACTTTGGGCAACCACAGGGGGTTGCCCCTACCTATTTTATGAATAATCGGTATATTATTTTTCACAAGCCCTATGGGGTTTTGAGCCAATTTACCCAAGAAAGTCCCAAACATATCACTCTGAAAGAGTATATAGATGTTCCCGATGTCTATGCTGTGGGGCGTTTAGATTGGGATAGTGAGGGGTTGCTGTTGTTAACAAATGATGGACAGTTACAGCATCGTCTAGCACATCCGCGTTTTTGTCATCAACGTACCTATTGGGCGCAGGTGGAACCTATTCCTGATATTAATGCAATTAATCAGCTACAAAGTGGGGTAGAAATTCAAGATTACCGGACTCGTCCTGCTCAAGTTAGGTTATTGTTAGAAGAACCATCCGTAGTCCAACGCATTCCACCGATTAGATTTCGCAAAAGTATTCCCACTGCTTGGCTAGAAATGACCCTAACTGAAGGTAAAAACCGCCAAGTCCGTCGCATGACGGCTGCTGTGGGTTTTCCGACTTTGCGGTTAATCAGAATAAGTATTGGTAATATTCAATTAGATGATTTATCACCAGGACAATGGCGAGAACTCACTTCCTTAGAAGTCACAAGATTAAATCATTCACCGGAAAGATAGATTAAGGGACTGTAATACCAGTATACAAAAGAGTGTTAACAATACCACTTAATTCTCAAGTTACATAATTTTAGTCATTTAATTCTGTCCCGTTGGAATGTTCGTGGCTAGAGAGACTGAAAGCACCTTAGCAGGAAAATCAAGGAACTCCCACTATGCTGATTTGCCCCCAGTGTAAATTTGAAAACCCTGATAGTAATAAGTTTTGTCAAAGCTGTGGTACATCCTTAGCTCATAAAATCTGCTCTGAATGCAGTGCCGATATAGCTTTAGATGCACAGTATTGTTATAAATGTGGTGCAGAATCTAGCACAGTTTGGTACGCGCTCATTACTCACGCAGTAGATCAGGTAGTTTCTGTTATGGCAAAAACTGCGGAATTCACCCAAAATTTAGAAAATATAGCGGAAGAGAGTGGTGATTCTAGTCCGTTTTCCAAATTTGTTTTAGATTCTTATTTAGATTCTCAGCAGCGTTATCGCTTATTAGAATCTCCACAAGTGATTGGGGATTATAGAGAAGTCAAGGTTCTAGATTGCCAACCTTACGAAATATCACTGATTGGGGCCATGCTTCAGCATGAAACTAAGATCGATACAACGACAATTCCGGATCTAGCGCCAGCTTATCTAGAATTGCAGATGAAGATGCACCCAGGAATACCCAAAATTCATGATGCTTGGCAGCAAGATCATCTGCAAATAGTCTTGTTGGCAGATAGATCCAATTATCCTATGTTGCTTGATGTTTGGCAAAAAGACACAATCAGCCCGGTGGAAATTTTACATTGGTTTGATCAGATGACTCAACTTTGGGAGTTACTCGAAGCTGTGAATTGTCGCCAAAGTTTGTTGGAGTTATCGAATTTGCGGTTAGATGAAGACCAAGCTTTGGTATTACAAAAGTTATATCCTGATAATGAGAAGCTCTTAACTATTAAAAGTTTGGGTCAGATGTGGCAAATTTTGTTTAGAGAATCCCAATGCACTCAATTTGGCTGTGTGGTAGAGATATTAGAGGATATAGAATCTGGGAATATTCAAACTCTGACACAATTGCGAACTGCTTGTAGCAGAGCTAGTTCCCTCCAGAACGCTCCGCGAACGCTATCGGAGTTAGAAAAAACAGCAGAAATATTTACTCAGGAAAAACTCAATGCTTCTTCAACTATTTTGCAACTAGGTGATGAAACGGAAACCAAGACTGATGATGCCCCAACTGTGGTGCTATCCATGCAGCTAAGTAGCTTGGAATATGCAGCATCTACTGATGTTGGTCGTCAACGCAATCACAATGAAGACTATTTTTGTGTTGATAGTCAGGTTCACAAGGTAGAATTACCAAGAAATAGCACGATTACAGCACAGGGTTTATATATTCTTTGTGATGGTATGGGTGGTCATGCTGGAGGTGAAGTAGCCAGTGAATTAGCGGTGAAGACTATCCGTAAATACTTCCAAGAAACCTGGGTAAATACAGAATTACCTCGGAGGGAATGTATCCGTCATGCGGTTTATTTAGCTAATCAAGCTATTTATGAGCTTAATCAAAAAGAAGCCCGTTCCGGTATTGGTCGCATGGGTACTACTTTGGTCATGCTGTTACTTCAGGATAATCAGGCCGCAATTGCTCATGTGGGAGATAGTCGTGTTTATTGCCTGACCCGCAAGCAAGGACTAGAACAAATAACTGTAGATCATGAAGTTGGTCAACGAGAAATTGCTAGGGGGATAGAACCGAGTGTCGCTTATGGACGTGCAGATGCTTACCAACTTACCCAAGCTCTGGGTCCACGCAATGAAGATTCTCTCCATCCTGATGTGACGTTCTTTGAGATCAATGAAGATATGCTTCTGGTATTGGTATCAGATGGTTTATCAGATAATGACTGTCTAGAAACTCATTGGCAAACTCATCTTCAACCCTTATTAAGTTCTGCTAGTAACTTAGAAACGGGTATTCAAAATTTAATTGAATTGGGCAATGAACATAACGGTCATGATAATATTACAGCTATACTGGTACGGGTGAAAGTCCGCCCATCTCAGCAAAGTTGCTTATAAAATTAGTTTTTTGATCTTAAATTTTAGGTTGTATTGTGATTACTCTGACCCTATTAGAAAAAAGCACACAAACACCGCTTAAACAGTGGTGCTTTGAGGGTTCTACCGTCGTTCGCATCGGTCGGGCGGTAGATAATCACGTTATTTTGGCTGAAAATTTAGTTTCTCGGTATCATTTAGAACTGAAATTAGTTACTAATGCCGGAGGAGATGATTGGGAATTAATTAGTCACGGGACTAATGGCACTTTCCTCAATGGCTCTTTGGTGACTAAATGTATCGTTCCTGATAATTCTTTACTGCTATTAGCTCAAGGTGGTCCTCTACTCAAGGTACAGATTCAGGAATTATCTTCTCTACTTATCCAACCTTCACCGTCAGGAGATGGGGAAATTAGTCAGAAGATAACCCCAGAATACTCCAGCACTGGTTGTACTCATGAGGGGAATCATCCCCAGAATGTCTTTTGTGTTCACTGTGGTCAACCAATTTTGGTACAAAAGACTATTCGTCATTATCAGGTATTACGCACTATTGGCAAGGGTGGCATGGGTACTACCTATTTAGCTTGGGATAGTGTTGGTGAAATTACTGGTGTACCACAATTACTGGTAATCAAACAGATGAATGCTGATATGGTGAAAATTCCCAAGGCTCAAGAGTTATTCATGCGAGAAGCTAGTATTCTCAAGCATCTTAATCATGCAGGAGTTCCCAAATATTATGACTTTTTTGTGGAAGATGGTAAAAAATACTTGGCTATGGAGTTAATTCATGGACAAGATTTAGACAAACGAATTCGCTTAACTGGTCCTGTAACTCCGAAACAGGCGATCGCTTGGATGGTACAAACTTGTGATATTCTAGATTATCTTCATCACCAACAAACACCACTAATTCACCGGGATATTAAGCCGGCTAATTTGATGGTGCGGAGTGGCAATAATAGTATTGTGGTGTTGGATTTTGGTGCTGTTAAGGAAATTGGCACAAAACCAGGGACCAGAATCGGTGCTGAAGGCTTTTGCGCTCCTGAACAGGAACGGGGACAACCTCTTACCCAATCTGATTTATATGCTATTGGTCCGACGTTAATTTTTTTATTAACCGGGGAAAATCCTTTAAAATTTTATCGGCAAAGGGGACGGAATTTTCGCTTTGAGGTTAAAGGTATTCCCACAATCACTGATCAATTAAGACAGGTAATTGAGTGTGTGACAGAACCTTTACCACGCGATCGCTATCATACTGCAAAGGATTTGGCTCAAGCATTAAGATCAGTCAGCAGTTAGCAAAATCTGGTGAGCGGTTAAGTTCAATTCAGGAAAAATCTGGGAAATTATTGGCTCATTGTTTCTAAATTGGTTAATTTCATACTCATCACCAATTAGAGAACAAACTGATATGGTAGGTTGTTTTGGTTCACCAACGAATTTACCAGCAGCAAAAGGTTGATAATCAACAATCCAGTATTCTTTAATTCCCATTTCTTCATAATCACTATATTTTCTATAGTAATCAACTCGCCAATTGCTACTCACTACTTCGATGATTAATGGTACAGAATCACCTTGAGTTACCGTTGCTGTTTTTTCCCACAGGGCTTCATTGACTAGGTTTGTGGGATTTATCAACAAAACATCTGGACAATAGGCTGATTGCCTTGTTTGCGGTTTAACTAATGCCTGTTTGGGAATAAAATAGGGAAGATTTAAGCGGCGGCACTCTATAGCTAATTCTATAGTTAAAAATCCAGTTCTGCTTTCGTGTTTTCCTAATGGCGGATTCATCTGAATAATTTCCCCGTCATGCAGTTCATAAAATCCGCCTTCTGGTTTCCATTTAATAAACTCCTCAAAGGTTACTAACTGGGTTTTAGGTAAGGTTTGAACCATAATTTACCTACCTTGATAAAAATGCTATGTTAAGATACTGAATCCCAGATCACTATTGTGCTAAATCTATAAGAGAATCTCGGCGGAATTACACCTACCATAAAAACAAGGATTAAGTACCATCCTTGTTATAGGTAGAGGTAGGCGTATTTACGGTCAAGCTATAACTAGATATAGCTGATCTAATTTAGATGTTTAATCGTCGTCCCACTTTTCTACTGCTAATAAATCACCAATTGGATCTTGAGTGCTAAATCCAAAGTCTAGCAATTCTTGTTTCCAATGTTGCCATTCATCGCCATAGAGTAAGGCAATTTTCCAAATCCTATCATTGGGTTTGATAATATTGGATTCTACGAGTGATTGCACGTTGCGCTGCAATTTCACCATTGGGTGAATTACTTGCTGAATCATAAACTCGGTGTATTTCAGATTTTTGTGTGTAAATTCTTGATCAAAACAGCTTTCCGGTTGCAATTATTACCTGCGCGTAGAGCAATTATAGTTTGGCAAAGCTAGTTCCAACTTTTCCACTATACCATAACTAACAAGAGTAAGTTGCTTGGGAATTCGGTTTTGTCCGGTAATCACTACTACTAACCGCTATTTACGCTGAACAGTGGTGGCAATATCCAGTTTACAAGGTTTCTAGGCTTGCCATCGCCATGATAACGCAAGTAGAGACAATTGACACGAATTTCTCAATTTTAATTGTGGGATGAAGTAAATAGGTAATTGTTTTCCCCGAATTGAAGGAGTTGCGCTGCTAGTCTAGCCTAAATTAGGGAACGAATCTACCTTTAGACCTGCAACTCGTTTTTATTCGTTTCATTAGGTGTAGGTAAATTTTGATTCAATTGTGGGAGCAGAAGCACAAAAAATCCGTGCTTGTCTGATAGTTCAAAATGATATTATGAATTAATATGGATTATTAACAATTGTGATGCTATTTCGATCAGGAAGTTAATTTAGTAGTTAATGGCAAACCTTACCTGTACAAATCAATCAAATCAGAAGAAGATTATGATCTATCAATCTGTTACTAAAAGCAGTAATTTTTATGCACAAGATCATAATTTGTGGTTAGAACAAACTGCTTATTTCTCAAGCATTAGCTGTGGTATACTCAAAACGGCTTGATTGTTTGATTCTAAACGTAGGGGTTTAGCAGTGCTAAACCCCTACACATCTGGGTTCTTTGTCATTTGGCAAAAGTTTAAATCTCACCCGTGTTTAGTATATTAAGTCTTTCTCTGTCAACTTGAGATCGCATCCCCTTAACTTCCCAAACAGCGATTCCTAGGTCGCGCTAGTTCCCTCCGGGACGCAATGCGAACGGTATCGCACCCCTTAGAGGTTGTTTGAAAAGTATTATATCAAACCAGTAATCTCCAAAAACCTAACCCCCCTACCCCCCTTCCCTGCAAGGGAATGGGGGTTTTAAAGCCTCTCCCCTTGCAGGGGAGAGGTTTGGAGAGGGGTCAGTCTATACATTCAAAACTTTTCAAACACCCTCTTAAACTCCCCAAATAGCGATACCTTTGGTAAACTTTGCTAACAGGTAACTAAACGAAGTTACAAATTTTTATAAACTTCATCATCATTACGTTTACCAACCCGAAAAACATCAACTAATTTATTATTATCATCAATGGTGTACAAAATTCTATATTCACCTTGATCAATACGATAACCACCTTGATAACCTTTTAAAGCTGCATAGTCTTGAGGACGAGGATTACCTTGAAGGGAGAGAATTTTTGATACAACTTGTTTATATTGTTTTGGTTGTAAGTCTAATAAATCTTTTTCCGCAGTTTTCGCAATCCTCAATGTATAACGTTCACTCATTGGGATATTTAGCTATTATTTCTTCTATGGTGGTAAATCCTTCGTTTTCTTCTACTGCACGTCGCAATTTAGCCGAATCTATTGCATCTTCTATTGCTTCTAATAGTTTTAAATCTTCAATGCTAATTATCGCTACCGCAGCTTTACCATGACGCTGAATTAAAATTCTTTCTCCACGATATTCTGCACGGTTCATAATATCAGGAAAATTAGCACGCGCTTCACTTGCACTGATGACAGACATAGCGTCTCACAAAATTTATAGGATTACATAACATTATAGATTATTTGTCTGTTTCTTGCAAATTGTACAAAATTTAAGTTTTTGAGCAATAGTGGAGCGATCGCATCCCTTCAACTCCCCAAATAGCGATTCCTAGGTCGCGCAACGCTTACGCACTCCCTCAACTCCCCAAAAGCGATTATTCATCTTTATTAAACTGGTACATCTGACTGCCTCTGCGGTAAAATATCCTTAGTTCAAGGAATTGGCTATGAAAATAAAAGCAATTATTTGGGAAGAAGACGGTGTCTGGTGTGGTTCTGTACCAGCTTTACCAGGATGTCATACCTGGGGTGAAAGTTATGAACATTTATTAGAAATGTTGAAAGATGCTGTTCAAGGTTGGTTAGAAGTTGCTAGTCAGCAAGAAGAAGTTGAACCAGAAAAACAGTTAATTGAGTTATCTTTATGAAATCCGTTTCTGGTAAATCTCTGTGTAAGATTGTGGAACGCTATGGATGGAATCTAAAAAGGATTACAGGTAGTCATCATATCTATGTTAAGGAAGGTATGAGTGTGATTCTTTCTATACCTGTTCATGGTAATCGTGATTTACCTACTGGTACACTCAGAAGTATTTTGAAAGATGCTGGTTTGACTGAGGAAGATTTAGATTAATTTCGCTATCGCATCCTTTCAAATCCCCAAACAGCGATTCCTAGGTCGCGCAACGCTTACGCACTCCTTCAACCCCCCAAACAGCGATTCCTAGGTCGCGCAACGCTTACGCACCCTTCAACTCCCAAACAGCGATCTCAACCCCTCAAAATCTCTTTTTACCTCACGCAATGTCAAAAAAGTGGTATGATTAATTGGTAAGATGAATGAGTCATACATAATGATGAAAGTCACAATTACTTTAGAAGAAGACATTCTGAGATTTATTGATCAACAAGCAAAAGGTAATCGTAGTGGCTATATCAATGCACTATTAGCAGAACAAAGACGCAAAATTTTAGAAGCAGAAATAATAGCTGCTCTCCAAAAAGATGCCAAAGATTTAGAATATCAAAATGAGATTTCTGATTGGGATAATGTAGCTGCAGATGGTATTAATGCCAGAGGGTAATTTAACTTATAAACGGGGTGAAATTCGCTCAAGAGTTTTCTTAGTCCTTCTCCCATGAGAGATTTTGAACTAGCTTTAGGGCAATATATTTTATATCGTAATTTAATTAACCTCACAGAACCAGAATATATAATTTATTTGGCTATTAAAGAAAGTACATACGAAAACTTTTTTACTAGAGATTCAATCAAAGAGATTGTCGAATTAAATCAAATTTTGATGATTGTAGTTAATGTCGAAAAGGAGGAGATATTACAATGGATAAACTAGAGCAATATCAAATAGCAATTAAACAAGTTCTCGCAGAATATCATAATTGGGTTTCTGGTGCGGCAAATTTAACTGATGAAAGTTGTTTGATTTTTGATGATAATAATCATCACTATAGGAATCCGGTTTGATTGTTGTTCATTATACTGAGACTCAATCGTTGATTCGATGGGGTTTACGGTTTACAGCTTGTTCAAAAATCAAATAGTAGCCCTATATATTTGGGGGTTTTTGGGTTGGTATGGCAAAAAAAGAACAAATAATATCCAAGTTAATATCAGAATTAAAAATGATAAAATTTGGATTGAAGAAGATTGGACTGAGGAAGGAATAGCTAATGAGTTAATGAAGTTAGGTATTTCTAATCTTGATATTGTTTTAGCTTTTCATCCTCCTGAAGAAAGGAAATATACTGCATTCGCTACTGCTTAAATGTTATAGCGATTCCTAGGTCGCGCTTCGCTATCGCACTCCCTCAACTCCCCAAACACCTTTTTTTAACGAACCACAGAGACACAGAGAACACAGAGAAACAGCGAACTGCTTGCAGCAGCGCTTCGCTATCGCACTCCCTCAACTCCCCAAACAGCGATCGCACCCTTCAACCCCCCAAACAGCGATCGCATCCCCTCAACTCCCCAAACAGCGATCGCATCCCTTCAACCCCCCAAATAGCGATAGCATCCCCTCAACTTCCCAAAAGCGATCGCATCCCTTCAACCCCCCAAATAGCGATTATTCATCTTCATTAAACTGATACGTCTGACTCCCCCTGCGGTAAAATATCCTTAGTTCAAGGAATTGACTATGAAAATAAAAGCAATTATTTGGGAAGAAGACGGTGTATGGTGTGGTTCTGTACCAGCTTTACCAGGGTGTCATACCTGGGGTGAAAGTTATGAACATTTATTAGAAATGTTGAAAGATGCTGTTCAAGGTTGGTTAGAAGTTGCTAGTCAGCAAGAAGAAGTTGAACCAGAAAAACAGTTAATTGAGTTATCTTTATGAAATCCGTTTCTGGTAAATCTCTGTGTAAGATTGTGGAACGCTATGGATGGAATCTAAAAAGGATTACAGGTAGTCATCATATCTATGTTAAGGAAGATATGAGTGTGATTCTTTCTATACCTGTTCATGGAAATCGTGATCTACCTATGGGTACACTGAAAAGTATTTTGAAAGATGCTGGTTTAACTGAAGAAGATTTAGATTAATTTCGTTATCGCATCCCCTGAACTCCCCAAAAGCGATACCTTCGGTGTTTAAATCTGATATACTTTTAATATATCAAGTTAATCATAAGTTTTACTTGATATTAATTAACTAGCATCGAAGAATATGAAACAATATAAAACTATACAGCTACAATTGAAACCAGAAATAGAAGCTCGTCTGATTACCCAAGCTACTAAACAAGGTTTATCAATTGAATCTTATCTTGAATCTTTGATTGAAGATAGTTTGAAAAATCAAGATGAAAAATCTTTTTCTCAAGTAACAACAGAGGAAGATTGGGAAACAGCACTAATGAATTTAATCAATAGTCCTGCTTTTACTCTAGCACCACCACTTTCAGATGCGGCTATTAGTCGAGATAGTATTTATACCAGAGAAGATGAAATGTTATGAAATATCTGGTAGATACTAATATTTTACTGCGTTTGGTACAAAAAAATAGTCCCATACACCTTGATACTCAAAGGGCAATTTTGAAGCTCAAAAAGCAAGGTGAATTTTTATGTATTATTCCACAAAATATAATTGAATTTTGGGCTGTTGCTACAAGACCTCTTGATAAAAATGGATTAGGTTTATCTATCACTCAAGCTGAAGAAGAAAGCGAAAAACTTAAAAAGATATTTATATTGGAATTGGATACACCACAAATTTTTACTAAGTGGGAATCTCTGGTGATTAAATATCAAGTGATGGGAAAACAGGTGCATGATGCACGTTTAGCTGCGGCTATGGTAGTTCATAATATTACACATTTATTAACATATTAACATTTAATGTTGATGATTTTAAGCGTTTTTCGGATATTGTAGTTGTTGATCCACGTAGTATTGTTTAATCATATTGGAAGAGCGAACTGCTTGCAGCAGCGCAACGCTTACGCACCTCCTCAACTTCCCAAACAGCGAACTGCTTGCAGCAGCGCAACGCTTACGCACCCACATCCCTACAAAACATTTGACAAAAATTGACAATATTTGCCATAATTAAAGAATCAGAAATATAAAGACTTATTAGCTATGACTACAGTAAATATTTCTCTTCCCGATTCCATGCGGGACTTTATCAATGAACAGGTTGCAAAATGTGGCTACAGTACCACAAGCGAATATATTCGACATTTGATTCGTCAAGATTTAGAAAAAGTGGCACAATCCCGAATAGAAACATTGCTATTAGAAGGCTTAGATAGTGGTGAAGCGATTGAAATTACGGATGAGTGGTGGCAACAAAAACGCACTCAGCTTCTTGAGAGACTCCGCAAGTAATAGCAATGACTAGACGAATTGTAATTAGACCAAAGGCTAGTGTTGACCTTGATGAACAGTTTGCTTATATTGCTGACAGTAATTTTGATGCAGCATTTTTGTAATATATAATTTATCAATAGAATAAAGTATAGGTTTCCATGACTACAGCATTTATTCTTAGTGATTATGTTGAGGGAGCAGTTTCTCAAGCCATATATGACAAGTTGGAAGATGGTACATTTTTCGGTAAAATTCCTGTTTGTCAAGGTGTTGTTGCTTTTGGTGCTAGTTTACGTGAGTGCCAAAATGAATTACGCTCGACTTTAGAAGATTGGATTTTACTAGGTTTAAAACTTGGACATAGCTTACCAGTAATTGATAATATTAATCTTAATCAGGAGCCGATTCTTGAGCCGTTGGATACCGTGTAAACGTCGAGACTTTATTAGCAAGTTAAGAAGGTTAGGTTTTGAGGGTGCTTTTTCCGGTACAAGACACCAATTTATGGTTTATGCTCAAAATCGTCTCACTATTCCTTCTAATGATGAGTATTCTATACCTCAACTGCGAATGATGATTCGAGAAGTAGAGGTTATTTTAGAACGGGAAATAACTTTAGAAGAATGGAATAGTTTATAGAAATAGTATCTTCATATACAGCGATTCCTAGGTCGCGCTTCGCTATCGCACCCCCTCAACCCCCCAACATCCTTTTTTAACGAACCACTCCAGACACAGAGGACACAGAGAGTTTCGCGCAAAGTCGCAAAGGAGCAAAGACGCAAAGAATCGCACTTTTCCCCAATATCCTTTTTTAACAAACCACGAAGACGCAAAGAACACGAAGGAAGAAGAGAAGATAGAGCGATAAATTATTAAGTATTTATAATAGTTAAATTATATTGAATATCAATTATTGATCGAGATATGACAAGTTAATAATTGTATATTCAGTTTTCTCCTCTCCAGTTGCAGGATTGATAGAAGATACTTCTTGAATAGTTGTAGTGTATAATCTTCCTATAGTTAACTCTATATCTTTTTTGTTCATTACATAATCAGTAGCTTTGCCTATATATACTTTATTATCTTCAAAATCTATTATTTCCAATTTCTTTGTATTTTCATTAGCAGCAATCAGCTTTCCATTTACTGTATATTCTTCTGGAGCTTCAACCTCCATTTTATTGATAAATTCTATAGTATTAATTACATTGTCAAAACTCAATACTGCCTTACCTCCCTTTTCAGGATTGACTGAACCCCAATCAAAGTAAAAGTTTGCGTTTGAATTTAGTAACGACTGTAAAAATTTGCGATATCTAGATGCTGATCTTTTCCTAAGCTTGAGTAAATATTCTTTCAATATTGCTTTATCAGGATTATTGCTAAGATTAATAAGTCTGATAAAACTTTCAGTAACTTTTTCAGCTAGTGGACTTTCTAGGAAATTTAACTGTTGTGGATGTGGAGCTAAAGCTAATTTCATACCAAAAGAACCTTGAAAAGTCTCAAATAAAGATAGCTCTGTTCTTTCAAGAATTTCTTTTTGAATCTTTCCAGTATCTGAAATTTTACCTGATTCAGATTGACCAACAGCATCAAACAATTCTTGAATAGATGTTAAAACACCACCTAACTTTTTAGCTGGAACTTGCCTTCTACTAATTTCGTCTATGAACTTAAATTTTAAGGTCAAGATTTCTCTTTGCTTCTCTATAGCGATTTGCTTAACACTTATAACAGCATTAACTATTTCTGATATTGGTCTTTGCTCAAAAAATTCTAGAGTTTTAAAAACTTCATACATACGATCAGAAAAATCAGGTATTTCTGGATCTAGAGGTAATAAAATTGAGAAGTTCCTATTATTTTTTCTTTGTGCTAAAATCATAGCTCTAGTATCAATTCTTTCTTCCTCGATCCAATTATTAGTTTCAAGATATTCAATAACAGTAATTGGATCTATATATTCTAATATATTTAAGTATGATATAGATGAGTTCATAAATCCTCTTTCTTTGCTATTTTTTCCATTATTGATGTTATGGATGATGGAGTTAGGATATTTTTACGAGGTATATCTACCGTAATTGTAGTTGTATTGCTAGTTTTTGATTTTCCTTTAAGTGAAAGCCAGTATCCACATTTTTTTAGTAATGTTTCATTTTCAGAAATATTAAGCCACCCAGTAATATCATTAGGAACTAATACAACGATTAAAATTTGAGGAGATATAGGATTTTCATGGCGCAGTCTATTGTAATTTTTGACTGGTAAGGGAAATTTAATGAAATCTTCCTCAATAATAGCTTCTGAAGAAGTACATTTTACCTGAGCATCAAATTTAGGAAATAATACTTCACCTAGTTCTCCTGGTACTGTAATAGTTATATCTACTCCAGCATTATCCATAGGTCTTTCTGGCTTGGTAACTGACAACCCTGCCACTGAACTAACTGCTCGAATATACGCATAACTAAATTCCTCCTTCTGCGTATTTCTATCCATTGCTAAAGTCATAATCAATAGAACCTTTAACTACTATGTAAGTAACCTATTATAATTAAATCAGATTTTTGGCATAAAAAAATTACTTGAGAAGTATTACACCTCCCAAGTAAGTTGACAATATTAAACAATTCGGATTGTCTTAAAGTTGCTTGACCTCACTAACCAACTTAGCCACCATATCCTTAGCGCTACCAAACAACATCGTCGTCTTATCCTTGTAAAACAACTCATTATCCACACCGGCAAAACCAGCACTCATACCGCGCTTAATCACAATAGTTTGCTTTGCGCGATCAACCTCTAAAATCGGCATCCCATAAATAGGACTATTCTTATCACTACGCGCCGCCGGATTGACCACATCATTAGCACCAATCACCAACGCCACATCAGCCTGTTCAAACTGGGGATTAATATCATCCATGTCATACAACTGCGTATAAGCCACATTAGCCTCCGCCAATAATACATTCATGTGTCCCGGCATTCTCCCCGCCACCGGATGTATCGCATATTTCACATCTACACCCATGCGCTCTAATTGATCAGCCAACTCCCGGACGCTATGCTGGGCTTGAGCAACCGCCATACCGTATCCTGGGACAATCACCACAGAACGCGCATAACCCAACATCATCGCCCCTTCTTCAGGATCTATACTGCGGACAGTTTGATTACTCGCACCAGCAGCAGCACCACCACTAGCAGTAGAGACAGAACCAAAAGCACTAAATAAGACACTGAACAAAGAACGGTTCATAGCCTTACACATAATTTCGGTCAGGATTAAACCAGAAGCCCCCACCAAAGCACCAGCGATGATTAACATATTGTTCATCACCACAAAACCCGCAGCAGCAGCCGCTACACCTGATAAAGAGTTTAACAGCGAAATGACAACGGGCATATCACCGCCACCAATAGGCAGTACAAACATCACACCTAAGACCAAGGAAACAGCCACCACCCCTAAAAATACGGGGAGGCTATCGGGTGTTATGATTAAATAGGCACTTCCAGCCAGATAAGAACCCAACAGCAACAGGTTAAAAGGTTGCTGTAACGGGAATGTAATCGGTGTACCGCTAATTAATCCCTGTAATTTGGCAAAAGCGAGAAAACTACCTGTTAATGTCACACCACCGATTAACACATCTAACAACATAGAAATGTTGACATCGAGGGGGATAGGCTGTGAACTATCTAATAACCGCCAAAATTCAGCAACGGCAATTAATGCGGAAGAAGCGCCGCCTAAACCATTTAGTAAACCCACCATTTGGGGCATTTCCGTCATTTGCACTTTGTAAGCAATAACAGCACCAATTACCGAACCAATTGCCAAGCCTACCAAAATCATCTCATAATTTAATACTTGTTGATCTAGCAACGTGGCAACAATAGCCAATAACATTCCCACCGCAGCGATAAGATTACCGTTTCTTGCACTAGCGGGAGAACCCAGCTTTTTCAAACCTAAGATAAATAATGACGCAGCGACTAAATAAGTTAGCTGAATCCCAGTTGGTAAAAAATCGCTCATGCTTTAACTTCCTTTTTTTTAAACATTTGCAGCATTCTGTCAGTGACTAAAAAACCACCGACAACATTCACCATTGCCAAAATTACGGCAATTAAACCGAGAATTACCGATAAATTCGTGTTTTTCTCCCCCGCAGCCAGAATTGCACCAATTACGGAAATCCCAGAAATGGCATTTGAACCAGACATTAACGGGGTATGTAATGTGGGGGGAATTTTGTTGATGACTTCAAAGCCGATAAAAGAGGCTAAGACCAGTACAAATAAAGCCGGAAGTAATGCTTGTGTCATGTGATTTTTGGATTTAAGAGGTTTCGCGCAAAGATACAAAGGAGCAAAGACGCAAAGAGAAGATTTACAACAATCATGGAAAATATCCCTTAAACACTCATTTCTCTGTGAACTCTGTGCCTCTGTGGTTCGTTATTCCATAATTAGTCCGCGCAGGCGGACTTCGCCTGTGTAGCCGCGAATTCTATTCGCCTGGGCTTTTTAAACCGCTACCGCTTGCAAAGCGTCCTTTACTCGTTGGTTTCTAATTTCTCCACCATGAGTAACACAAGCAGCGTCAACGATATCATCACTAAAGTTGATTTCTAAGGCTTTGTCTTTAATCAACAGTTGCATTAATGAAGTAACGTTTTTTGCATATAGTTGGCTGGCGTGTACTGGCATGGATGAGGGTAAATTAATTGGTCCGATAATTGTTACTCCGTTCCAAATTATATCTTTACCCGCTTCTGTACAAGCGCAGTTTCCACCCTGTTCTGCGGCTAAATCCACAATTACTGAACCGGGTTTCATTTGTGCTACCATTTCCTCTGTCACCAGTCTGGGGGCTTGTCTTCCTGGTACTTGGGCGGTGGTAATAACGATATCGGAGTTTTTGACGTGGCTGGCTACTAGTTCTTGGGTACGCTTTTTACTGTCTTCGGAAATTTCTTTAGCGTAACCACCCGCTGCAACGGTTTCTTCTTCGAGTTTGACTTCGACGAATTTCGCCCCTAAGCTTTGGACTTCTTCTTTAACGGCTGGGCGGATGTCAAAGGCTTCTACTACTGCTCCTAGTCTACGTGCGGTGGCGATCGCTTGCAATCCTGCCACACCTGCACCCATAATAAATACTTTGGCGGGAGCAATTGTCCCCGCAGCGGTGGTTAACATGGGGAAGTATTTCGGTAATGCCGCCGCCGCAATCAATACGGCTTTATAGCCCGCCAGTGAAGCCTGGGAAGACAAGGCATCCATGCTTTGCGCCCTGGTGGTACGGGGGATTAATTCCATGCTCAAAGCGGTAATTTGCCGATTTGCTAATTGTTGAGCAATTACGGGATTTCCCAGGGGATTAAGGAAGCTAATTAATACAGAGCCAGATTTAAGTAATTCAATTTCTGTTCGGCCGTCTTCTCTGGTTTGCGGTGGGCTAACTTTGAGTAAAATATCTGCTTCACTCCATAATTGGGCAGAATCATGGCTAATCTTTGCCCCTGCTGCTTCATAGTCAGCATCACTGAAAAATGCTTTTTCTCCCGCACCAGCTTCTACCCAAACGTCTAAACCTTGTTTGACTAATTTGCCTACGGTGTCGGGAATTAAAGCTACACGCCGTTCACAAACTTCTATTTCTTTCGCAACTGCTATTTTCATGCAATCTCCTGGATATAAATACTTAACATCACCCGTTAACTTTTAATACTTCTTGTGTCAAATTAGTATCATTAAGCTGATGGGATGATTAACCATGAATTACCTTTGTAGATAGAATTTCCAAATTTTGCTTTTGCTATCTTCCTTATCTAGTCACAACCTCAACTTGACAGTATGCAGATATCATCCTTACAAAACAGCTATAAGTAGAATTAGTTATCGCACATCCTCTGCCGATTTCCACATTTTGGATATTGTTCTTTAGATTATTTTATATTTTGGAAAATTCGCACTCTTTTTTTTGATTCATTATGGAATTTTTAATCATTTGTGATATATCTGAGTATTCATAATTAGCAACAAAAATTATTCTTTTAGATAATAAAATTAAGAATGTTTACACTAAATGCTAAATAACAGTAATTTTGCTTTATAGATGGAATTTTTCACAAGAATGGCACTTTTACCTTTAACTAACGTCTATTGTCAAGCATATAGTAGTAAAGTTTAGTTACAAATACTAACGCTTAGTTAAAAACTATCCACTAGAGGAAACCTAATTTATGAAATGCTTACTTTCTGCCTTAGCTGTTACTAGCTGTTTATTAACAAGTTTTTCGGCTACAACTTGGGCGCAAAGCTTACCCGGTTTGACACTTTTTAGCGGTGTCAAAGCTGATAATCAACTGCCCTACCGTTTGGATTTTGGCGGACAAACCCATAGCACGGATCGTTATATACTAAGACTTCCAGCCCAAAAAATGAAACTGGCAGTAGCTCAATTTGCCATTACCTATCCTGATTATTACAAGGGACGTTTTGATACCAAAAGTGTTGAGGTTCTAGTTAAAGGTAAAAAAGTTGCCCTGTCTGAAGTCAAATGGGATAAGGCAGGTGGGGTGATTCAAATATTTCCCCAAGAACCAGTTCCCGCTGGTCAAAAAGTGGAGTTAGTCTTCTCCAACGTTGAAAATCCGCCCTTCGGGGGAGTTTATTATTTCAGATGTCAAGTTCTTTCCCCTGGTGATGTACCATTACTGCGTTATATTGGTACATGGATTATCAGTATTACTTAAAAAGGGAACAGACAACGGACAACGGACAACGGACAACGGACAACGAACAACTGACAACTGACAACTCCATCCAGAAATATGTTTTTGTTGCCTGTAAAGTGGTAAAATATCAGATTGTGACTTTTTATGAAAATCGCCTAAAAGGAGAACAGTATGCAAAGAACCCTGGGCGGCACTTGCCGTAAGAGAAAAAGAACATCTGGATTTCGCGCCAGAATGCGGACACCAGACGGCAGAAACGTGATTAGCGCTAGAAGAAAAAAAGGACGGCATCGTTTGAGTGTTTAGGGTAAAATTCAGCAATTAATAACTGTTGTGGCTTTGCCCAAAGCATATCGTCTCAAATCCCGTCAGGATTTTCAGGCAGTTTTCCGGGAAGGAATTCGGCGACATAGTTCTCATTTCACTTTGAGAGCTTTAAAACCTACTCTTTTGACAGAACCTTCTTTGGATACTGCCCCCCCTAGCACAAAAATTGGTATTGCCATTAGTACAAAAGTCAGTAAACGCGCCGTTGTTCGCAACAAAATCAAAAGGCAAATAACAGCAGCATTACATCAACTATTGCCTAAATTACTCCCAGGATGGCGGCTAGTATTAATTGTGAAACCAACAACAACAAAATCTGAGTGCGAAACTCAGAAATTTCTGCAAGAATTAGAGCAGTTGTTGGCACAAACTGAGGTATTAAATGGGCATTCGTGAAGAAGTTTTTTATGAGGGTGGTCCCCACATTGGGGATTTGATTTTCAACCTGCTAATTGGACTGACAGTGGTGGGTATCCCCTTAGCTGTGGGGGCAATAGTCAGGGCTATATGGCTGCGCTTCCGGATCACAGATCGAAGGATATGTGTAACTGGCGGTTGGATGGGACGCGATCGCTTTGATGTAATTTATTCAGAAGTGGTAAAAGTTGTCAAAGTTCCCCGTGCCATCGGCCTATGGGGAGATATGGCAATCACTCTCAAAAATGGTACTCTCATAGAAATGCGGGCTGTTCCTAACTTTCGGGAAGTCTATGACTACATTAATGAAAAAGTTGCTGCTAAAAATCCCCAATATAGCAGTCTTAAATAAGTCCTTTGTCCAAAGCGTCAACATTCAGATTTTTAGATAATGTGCGGCTATCCGTAGCTTCCCTCGCTGGGGTAGCTTGTGGATAGTCACAGCAATGCTTAACAAAAACCTCTACAATATAGAGCAAAAGCTTGGGAGAGAACCCCCTCTAGTCAGAGGATAGGCTCAACTAAGCATCCCATTCCTCACCGGGGTGGGAGTGTCAAAGTACCGCAGGTTGAATTCAGAATAATGGATTTTGGTATCGGGTTTCTCTCGAACAACGTGATGTTGCCAATCATAGACCTTTTCTATGGTTTTGTCCCTAGCTATGGGTTGGCGATAGTAGCTTTAACATTGATTATCCGCTTTGCACTCTATCCCCTGAGTGCCGGTTCTATCCGTAGTATGCGACGGATGAAAGTTGTGCAACCGCTGATGCAAAAGCGCATGGCAGAAATCAAAGAACGCTATAAAGACGATCAGCAAAAGCAACAAGAGGAAATGCTCAAGGTCCAAAATGAATTTGGTAATCCCTTAGCAGGATGTCTCCCTCTACTTTTGCAGATGCCAGTATTACTAGCACTGTTTGCCACTTTGCGGGGGTCGCCTTTTTCCGGCGTTAACTATTCCGTTAATCTGCAAATCTTCCCTCAAGAACAAATTGAGCGCATTCAACCCCAAGCCTTTGCCACTTCTCCGCAAAATATTTATATTGCTGATGGAGAACATACTCCCATTTCTGCCATTTTACCAGGCGGTAATAAGTTAACAGTGGGAGAAAAGACTAAGATTCAATATCAAACCGTAGAAGGGAAACCATTTGATTTGCTCTTAGCAGAACACCCAGAAACTAAATTAACACCTGACTGGAAAATCACTAAAGGTGAAGAAAGGGTTAAAATTGATGCCCAAGGCAATATAGAGGCTCTAGAACCCGGAGACGTGACCATTCAAGGCACAATTCCCGGACTAGCAGCAGAGAAAGGATTTCTCTTTATTGATGCTTTGGGTCGAGTCGGAGCTATTGATGCCGATAACACAGTCCACTGGGATATTGTGGGGATGATTGTCTTCTTTGGTATCAGCCTTTATGTGAGCCAAATGCTTTCTGGACAAAATTCCAGCGGTGGCAACCCTCAGCAAGATACAGTAAATAAAATTACCCCTGTCATCTTTTCTGGGATGTTTTTATTCTTTCCCCTACCGGCTGGGGTACTCATGTATATGGTAATTGGTAACGTTTTCCAAACCGTCCAAACCTATATTCTCTCCCGTGAACCTCTACCAGAAGAAATTCAAAAAATCGTAGATTTACAAGAGAAAGAAGCCCAAACTATCGAAGTAAAAGCGTTGCCATTTGAACCCAAAAGTTCTAAGAAAAAGGCTAATGGTTGATTATGAGCGACATTTCTATGCAAAGTAGTGAACAATGGTTACAGAATTTGCTACTTCTGACTGGTGTATCTACCCAAGTACGGGCTAATTTAGAAACTACCCCATCTTCTGAGCAAGATGTCCCAGCAGGAGCAAGCTACTGGTTGACAATAGATCAAACTAATTTAACATCAGAACAAATTAGGATTTTAATTGGTGCTGGTGGTTCGGTGCTAGACGGAATTCAGTATCTAGCAAATTCCGTTCTCAACTTAAACCAACCAGAAGACAATCAAACGGCTTACACGGTTGAATTGAGTGGTTATCGGGTGAGACGACAAGGCGAAATCCGCACTTTAGCCGAAAATGCTGCCGCAGAAGTTCGCTTTTCGGGCAGAGAGGTAGAACTTCAATCTCTTAGTTCTTCAGAACGTCGCCAAATCCACACGTTATTGCAGGAATTTTCTGATTTAGAAACCTTCAGTCGTGGTAAAGAACCTTATCGTTATTTAGTTGTTCGTCAGGCAGTTACACCATAATTAGGGAATAGGGAATAGGTGATGATTTTATCAATCACCATTTACCCATTACCCATGCTCAATTTTAAGGGTATTTCACAAATCCTATGGACGCTATTTTTATTCCGCAGCTAACCAAAGCCCCGGAGCGGACAGAGGAAATTCAAGTTCAAGAGTTTCTGCCTGGACTAGAAACATTGACACCAGTTCGCGGAGTTATCCAGGTTAAACATCAGGGTAATTATTTAGAAGTTTCATCTCAGGCAGAAACAATTGTTACCTGTACTTGCAACCGCTGTTTGCAGCAGTATAACCATCGTTTGGTTCTGAATACTCAGGAAGTTATTTGGTTAGACGAAACCGCTAATCAAACGGAAGATTTGCCTTTAGAAATGGAAGTCGCTATCGAAGATTTACTGGAAACTTTAGCACCTGATGGTCATTTTGATCCCAGTGAATGGCTCTATCAGCAGATGTGTTTAGCATTACCTCAGCGTCAATTATGCAATGTTAATTGTCCAGGTATTTTAGATGCTGCTGTTTCTGAACCACCTACGGATAGCCGTTGGGCTTTATTAGATGCTTTGAAAAAACAACTCCCAGATAATTAGTAAATTTACTATTTGGTGTGTTATGGCTTAATTCTTTATGGCTCGGTAAAAGCTGTTAATACTCTCTCAAGCTCCTCAAGGATTTTTTATCTTTGTGGAGTTTTTAATTACAGAGAAATGAACCACGTTCGCGGAGCGTCCCGAAGGGATAGAAGCGAAGGACACGAAGGGAAGAGGGTTTTAGAGAGATTTTGCATAAGCCTTAATAAGGGCTTGACAATTCACTCTCATTTTGAGAGAATATAAATAGTTAAAAGAGTTAAAAGGTAAGAGGAAGCAGAACGATGACTCTAACAAAAAAGTTAAAAAATAAACCCAAAATATATTATGCACTTAATTCACATTCGCACCCTCCGCGAAGAAGCAGCAAAGTACCCTGATATCAAAAAACAAATTGAAGATTGGTATAAAACAGTTAAAAAATCCGAATGGCAAAGTTTAAATGATGTTCAAAAATTTCACCGAGATGCTGAAGCTGTTGGTAATTTTACTGTTTTTAATATCAAAGGTAATGATTATCGTTTAATTGTAGGAATGGATTATGAAGATCAAACGGTGTACTACAAATACTTGCTAACTCACGCCGAATATAGTAAAAATAAATGGAAAAATGACCCTTACTTTTGACCGAAATACTTATAGTCAATTACTAGCTGAAATCGCTCCTCAAGTAATTGAAACAGAGGAAGACTATGAACGGTTTCTAAAAGTTGCAGAATATCTAACTTTTAAAAAAAATCGTAGTCCAGAGGAGCGAGCTTTACACAAATTGCTTGTCAGACTAATTGAAGATTATGAGGAAGAAAATTATCCAATGGATGAATCTACACCTCATGAAATATTGCTACATATCATGGAATCTAGCGGAATTCGTCAAGCTGACTTAGTACGTATTCTTGGTTCTAGCAGTGGTGTAGTTTCAGAAGTTGTCAACGGTAAACGTTCAATTAGCAAAGCACAAGCAAAAGCCTTGGGAGAATATTTTAAGGTTTCTCCTAGTTTATTTATTTAGAGTTCGGTTTTACCAGATCCCCGACTTCTTCAAGAAGTCGGGGATCTATTTATTCGTCTCCAAACAGTTTCTAATAAATCAGGATTATTCATGTCAACATATTCAAGATTAGGAGATTGTCTAAACCAAGTTCGTTGACGTTTGGCGAATTGTCTGGTATGTAAAAAAATTAATTCTTTAGCTTCTTCTAAAGAAAGTTCACCAGTTAAATATTGCTTGATTTCTTGATATCCTAATGTATTTAATAAAGATAAATCAGTACCATATTTTTGACAAAGATATTCAACTTCACCAACTAAACCATCAGCTATCATTTGCTCAGTCCGGTTGCGAATTCTCACATCTAAATGTTCGGCATCAGAATCTAAACAAATTTGTAAAATTGGATAATTCGGAGGATTTTCTCCTTGCTGCTCAGAAATGGGAATACCAGTTGTATAGTAAACCTCCAAAGCTCTTAAAGTTCGCACCAAATCGTGAGCATGAATTTTTTGAGCAGCGATCGCATCAACTTGTCGCAATATCTGGTAAAGTTGAATTTGCCCAAGAGATTCTAATTGCGATCGCAATTCTGGCTGTGGTGCAACTCGGGGAATCTTCATTCCTTGCACAATGGAACGAATATATAAACCAGTCCCTCCAACTAACAACAGTGTTTCAACTCCCAAACTAGCAATTAAAGCTTGTGCTTGTTCCTGATAATCTGCTAATGTCATTATTTCAGTTGGTTCACAGATATCTATCAAATAATGGGGAACTGATTTTTGTTCAATCACATTTGGTTTAGCTGTACCAATATCAAACTCACGATACACTTGACGAGAATCCGCACTAAGAATTACAGTATTTAATCTCCTCGCTAAACTCAAAGCCAAACCAGATTTACCCGTCGCTGTTGCCCCACAAATTACAATTAATTTAGTCATTAGTCAGTTGTCAGTTGTTCGTTGTCAGTTGTTAGTAGGGGCGAAGCATTTGGAAGATAAATTATCGGTCATTGCCAAAAATAGTTCTCCAAATGCTTCGCCCGTACAGTTGTCAGTTGTTCGTTGTCAGTGGGGAAAAGAACGAAAAATAGGGAATTTTCTTGCCAATTATCACTAGTACATCACGGCGTAAATAAAGCAACCATATTCAATCGCCAAAAAGCCTACTGTATATTAGTTTTGACTTTTGATTTTTGACTTTTGACTTTTGACTTCCGCCCTGCGGTACTAGGGTGATAACCCCTATATAAACTTCTCATTAAATTGCGCTACAGACGGCAGGAAGGCTTTTGTGATATACTATTGGGGTGATTTAACTTTTTTCGCCTTTTGGCGATATTAACCCCAAGCATCAGGAGAATTTTCATGACGAGCAGTTACAGTGCCGATCAGATTCAAGTTCTGGAAGGTCTGGAAGCCGTCCGCAAACGACCAGGGATGTACATTGGTACTACAGGTCCGCGAGGACTCCACCATTTAGTTTACGAGGTAGTGGACAACTCTGTTGATGAAGCTTTAGCTGGTCACTGTACCCATGTTGAAGTGGATATCAATGCTGATGGTTCTGTGACAGTAACAGATGATGGTCGGGGTATTCCCGTAGACATCCACCCAAAAACCGGGAAATCAGCTTTAGAAACAGTGTTAACTGTTCTCCACGCTGGTGGTAAGTTTGGTGGTGGTGGCTACAAAGTTTCCGGTGGTTTACACGGGGTGGGTATTTCCGTTGTTAACGCCCTGTCTGAGTTTGTAGAAGTTACGGTTTGGCGTGATCACAAGGTACATAACCAGCGATATGAACGCAGTTTCGCCGTTACGGAATTGGTCGCAACGCCTTATGAAGAAGATAGAACGGGTACTTCTATTACCTTCAAGCCAGATACACAAATTTTTACCACTAGCATAGAATTTGATTACATTACTTTATCAGGTCGTTTGCGCGAGTTGGCGTATTTGAATGCAGGTGTCAGAATTATTTTTACGGATCATCGTTTAGAAATCCTGAAAAGCGACACACCGAGAATAGAAACTTACGAATATAAAGGCGGTATTAAGGAATATATCGCCTACATGAATCGTGAAAAGCAACCACTTCATGAAGAAATTATCTATGTGCAAGGGGAACGTAACAACGTCCAGGTAGAAGTTTCTTTGCAGTGGTGTACGGATGCTTACACAGATAATGTCCTCGGCTTTGCTAATAATATTCGGACTATTGATGGTGGTACGCACTTAGAAGGTTTAAAGGCAGTTTTAACTCGGACATTAAATGCCACCGCTCGTAAACGGAATAAAATTAAAGAAGGTGAATCTAACCTCAGTGGTGAACACGTCCGTGAAGGTTTAACGGCTGTAATTTCTGTTAAAGTCCCTGATCCTGAATTTGAAGGACAAACTAAAACTAAACTGGGAAATACAGAGGTTCGCGGGATTGTTGATTCTTTTGTGGGTGAAGTTCTTACAGAGTATTTGGACTTCCATCCGGCGATCGCTGATGCTATTTTAGATAAAGCTATCCAAGCGTTTAAAGCTGCTGAAGCTGCCCGTCATGCGCGGGAATTAGTCCGTCGGAAATCAGTATTAGAATCTTCTCCTCTTCCGGGTAAATTAGCAGATTGTAGTTCCCGCGACCCTGCTGAGTCGGAAATATACATCGTGGAAGGCGATTCTGCGGGTGGCTGTTTTCATGGTGATACATTAGTAGCATTAGTTGATGGGCGATCGCTCAGTTTTAAAGAAATCGTCGCCGAACAAGCAATCGGCAAAGAGCATTTTTGCTACACCATTCGTAATGATGGCACTATTGGGGTAGAACGGATTATTAACCCCCGCATGACTAAAGCCAATGCTGAAGTCATTAAGGTAACATTAGATAATGGCGAAACAATTGTTTGCACACCGGCTCATCGCTTCATGTTACGCGATGGCAGCTACAAGCAAGCTGCATTTTTAACCCCTGATGATTCCCTCATGCCCCTATATCAGCAAATATCTGATATAAACAATCTAGGGATTACCATTAATGGTTATGAAATGGTTTGGAATCCCCGTTCTGATTCTTGGTTGTTCACCCATACCTTAGCGGATTGGTATAACCGTTATTTAGGTGTTTATCAGCTAACAGACGGAGAACATTGCCATCATATTGATTTCAACAAACGCAATAACAATCCTACCAATTTACAGCGATTATCGGTTGAGTCCCACTTAGCTTTGCATCGCGCTCATATTGAAAAAACATTACATCGTCAAGATGTAATTGAAAAGAGCCGGAAAACTCGTCAAGGTAAAGAATTTCGTGCCAAGATGAGTCAAAGAATGCAGCAGCCGGAAACGCAGCAAATTTTGTCAGCACAAGCTAAGGAACAATGGCAAGATGAAGCTTATCAAAGCTATATGCTGGGCAAATGGAGAGAGTTTTATGACAATAACGAAACTTATCGTCAGGAAAACCATGAACGCCTCAATCAAGCACAGCAAGACTATTGGAGTGATGAAGCCAACCGTTTAGCCCAATCCCAAAGAGTTAGCACCTATTTTGCGAATAATCCCCAAGCCCGTGAAACTCAATCAGTTTTGGCTAAGGAACAATGGGAAAATGAAGCTTTATTGACATGGCGGCGAGAAAAAACACAGCAACAATGGACACCTGAATTTCGCGCCCAACGTCATGCTACTTTGCAGCAAACCTACTATCGCAAAACTATTACTGTCCTCAAGCAGATTGAAGTTGAGCAAGGTAAGCTTGATTTAGAAGCTTATAATACTTACCGTCAACAGACAAAAGACAAGTCTTTATTACGGTTTGATAGTTTTTGTCAACGTTACTTTGATGGTAATCCAGCATTAGCTTATGAAGCTGTTGCTAATTACAATCACCGCATTGTCAGTATTGAACGTTTAGCAGAACAGGTAGACGTTTACGATATCGAAGTTCCGCAAACACATAACTTCGCTTTAGCCAGTGGTGTTTTTGTTCACAATAGCGCCAAACAAGGACGCGATCGCCGCACCCAAGCAATTCTGCCCTTGCGTGGTAAAATCCTCAACATCGAAAAAACCGACGACTCTAAAATCTATAAAAATAACGAAATTCAATCGTTAATTACTGCACTCGGTTTAGGTGTCAAAGGTGAAGAATTTAATGCTGCACAATTACGATATCATCACATAGTCTTGATGACCGATGCTGACGTAGATGGGGCGCACATCCGCACGCTGTTGCTAACTTTCTTCTATCGCTATCAACGGGCATTGATTGAACAAGGTTTCATCTATATTGCTTGTCCTCCACTGTACAAAGTAGAACGAGGAAAAAATTATCAGTATTGTTACAGCGAACGGGAATTGCAACAGCATCTAGGTACTCTTCCCAGCAATGCTAACTATACCATTCAACGTTTTAAAGGTTTGGGAGAAATGATGCCAGAACAACTGTGGACAACCACCATGAATCCAGAAACCCGTACCCTCAAACGAGTGGAAATTGAAGACGCAGCCGAAGCTGATCGGATTTTTACCATCTTAATGGGCGATCGCGTCGCACCAAGACGGGAATTCATTGAAACTTATGGTTCTAAACTGAATATGACAGATTTAGATATCTAAGGTAATGGGTAATGGGGAATTGGTAATTAAGTTTCTACCTCCCCCGTTCCCCGTTCCCTGTTCCCATAACTTTTTCGCTAAAAATCACAAATTTTCTCCACAAATAGGGAAAGCATTTGCTATGCTTAGAAAGCGCAACTAGATATTATCTACAAAGCAAAGATTGGTAAGCATACACAAAACTTTTCATAACCAGATGACAGCCGCTTTCTTAAAATCAGAAGTATTCAAAATCACAGTTGACATACGTAAAATTACTTAAACAGATCATTAGGTAACTTTAGCAACAATATTATTTATCACCTGATTAAAATATCGTTGTATACAATAGGAACAGTTTGTCAAGTTGCACAGGGTAGAAATCTCAACTCTGCGCTAATGTGTGAATAAGGCTAAATTGAGATTTCTCTCAATTCATCTTTTACCCAGCTAAAAATATGCCATAACTTTAACTCCTTAGTTCAGGTTCTTGGTATAGCATATACAAGGGTTAGTTCCTGGAAACAAAAACCAATCACTAGCGCCAAAGTGAATATGTCCAATTAGTTCAACCAGAACTAATTTCTGTAAACAATTACCCGTCCTCGGGTGAAGTTACAACAGAACATAAATACTATTTGTGCAGTTGGGAACAATTTGTGTAAGTTTTATAAAAGTGTGCCTACCTTTTAATTTAATGAGAATGCCACTGTCAAACCAAAAAGTTTTCAACAAGATTTAATGGTATCACCACCATTTTTAATGTCTTTTTGATAAAGGTGGCTTAATCTTAGTAAATGAGTTCATAGATAATGCACAAAAAGAGGGCAATTTTTGTGAAACAGGCTACAATCGGAACAGTATTTACAGTTAAATTTGCCAAATGTCATATACTTGTATCTCCATCAGGAAACTTTTTGAAAAAAAATGGATCTAGGCTATAGATTTGCTCAATCAAAAGTGACATGGGGAATTACCAAGAATGACAATTTAAAAAGCGAGCAATTCACTAAAAAGTGATATTTGCCACTTTTACTAAACCATCCTGCATAAAACAGGAAAAAAATCACCGAAAATATTTTGAGGGTAATCAGCCAAACCCTAATTTTCGGTTTTAGAGATTACTTAATGCCAAAAGTAATCAAAATGTCTTGAGTAACTGATTCTGCAAGGAGCATGAGGAACGCGGCATGAACCAGGCTAACAACGTACTCGATAATATTTATCAGCCTGACCTAGAAATGATAAATCCGCCTGAGATCGAATTACAAGCACTCTTAATAGAAGAACAAGAGGACTTATTGCTGACTGATGACGGCGAAATTGATGATTTTTTAGAGCCTCAGTCTGATGAGGACGACGCAAAGTCTGGAAAAGCCGCTAAATCGCGTCGTCGGACACCAATTGCCAAGAAAAAGCACTACACCGAAGATTCCATTCGTTTGTATTTGCAAGAAATTGGGCGGATTCGTTTGTTACGCGCAGACGAAGAAATTGAATTAGCGCGGAAAATTGCTGAATTACTGGAACTAGAACGAGCGAGGGAAAGGCTTTGTGAACGCCTAGAACGCGATCCTAGAGACAGTGAATGGGCAGCAGAAGTATCGTTACCATTACCGACCTTTCGTTATCGGCTGCACGTTGGCCGCAGAGCGAAGGACAAAATGGTACAATCTAACCTGCGGCTTGTAGTTTCCATTGCCAAAAAATACATGAATCGGGGCTTGTCCTTCCAAGACTTGATTCAAGAGGGTAGTTTGGGTTTGATTCGTGCCGCTGAAAAGTTTGATCACGAAAAAGGCTATAAGTTTTCTACCTACGCTACATGGTGGATACGTCAAGCAATTACAAGAGCGATCGCTGATCAGTCCCGCACTATCCGGTTACCAGTTCATCTCTACGAAACCATTTCTCGGATTAAGAAAACCACCAAACTCCTCTCCCAAGAAATGGGACGCAAACCCACAGAAGAAGAAATTGCGACTCGCATGGAAATGACCATCGAGAAACTGCGGTTTATTGCTAAATCTGCCCAGTTGCCAATTTCCTTAGAAACACCTATCGGTAAAGAAGAAGATTCCCGTTTAGGTGATTTTATCGAATCTGATGGCGAAACACCAGAAGATCAAGTTTCTAAGAACCTGCTGCGGGAAGACCTAGAAAAAGTCCTAGATAGTCTCAGTCCCCGTGAAAGAGACGTTCTCCGACTTCGCTATGGTTTAGATGATGGTCGCATGAAAACTCTGGAAGAAATCGGCCAGATTTTCAATGTTACCCGCGAACGCATTCGCCAAATCGAAGCTAAAGCACTCCGTAAACTACGCCATCCTAATCGGAATAGTGTACTGAAAGAGTATATTCGTTAATTGTTAGGGGTGGGTTTAAACCTGCCCCCAGCATTAACTACATCTTGCCTTGCTGCATAACTTCTTGCAGATGATGACGAATTTCGTGTGCTTGTTCAATTTCTGATTGCCGTAATTTTTGGAACAGTTCTACACAGGGTTGAGAATTAGCTTCCTTGGCATCTTTGATATAATTTTCATAAGCTTGAACTGCTACCGATTTGGTATGCAGCACACTAATGAAATCAAACTCTAAGTTACTAATGGGTTCTTGAGTTTTGGTTTTAGTCATTTTTCGACTCTGTTGGTTATTTAATTAATTTCTACTTATTCCCTGAGATTTATTCATCTGTCTAAAAGCTGATAAAATCCTCTGTTGTGAGTAGAGACGTTTTGTCAAAATGTCGCTACTTATTTAATTTTCGCGCTTCTTGTAATAACTGCTGGGAATTTTTCAGCCACTGCAAATTACCTTGAATATTATATAAATCTTTAGAATATTGGAAAACTTGCACAGCTTGTTTATACTGCTTCAACTGCATAAAAACTAACCCTGCACCATAATAAGCATTAGCATAATTAGGGTTAGCTGCGGCTGATTTTCTGAAAGCTGCTAAAGCTTCGGTTAATTTACCCTGGTTAAATAAAATTGAACCAAGATTATAGTGTGCTTCTGCGTATTTAGGATTGATTTTAATTGCTTGATTAAAAGCTGCTTTTGCTTGCTCAGTTTTCCCTAGCTGCAAATAACAGATCC